>NZ_JAKVME010000001.1:329510-659020 GCF_022483985.1 Acetobacter sp.
ACTTCATCAATTTCGTCGCCACGCCCGGAGAGGGGAACGCGGCGGTCCATATCGCCGTGGGCGATGGCGGAAGTCGTGCGCGCAATCGAGGAAATCATGCGCCTGAACATGCTGCGGACGAAAAAGGCGCCGACGAATGTCAGGACGGTAATGATGCCCCACGCCCAGAACAGGGTGTCGGTGAGCAGGTGGCGCAGCGTCGAGCGTCCCCGGACATCCCTTCCGACAAGAAGACGGTAGTTCTTGGGAAGATCGAAAGACTGGACTTCGGCGACACCCCGGATGCCGGCGCGCTTGATGGTGAGCTGATACCAGACGTTGCTCATGGCCACGGCTTCCGGCCACGAGGGAAGATTGCCCGCTATACGCTCCCCGTGGGCGTCCACCAGCAGATATAGCGCGTCATCATCGACATTGTCTTCCAGCCGGTCCTCAATGGTCAGCGCCAGCGCCGAAAGCCCGCCGTCCGTCCAGCGTTCGGAAAGGGCGCGGGCGTCGGCGGCGACGGAGGCTTCCACCTGTCGTTGCAGGAGGCTGGCGGTTCCCCACCAGATGACCGAGAGAAACAGCCCGGCGGAGACCCAGAACAGGACGGCATAGCCGAGGGCAAAGCGGACGCCGGCCGATCTCAGCCCGCCGACATGGTAACGCAGTGTCTTGAGCGAGAGGCGGGGGAACCGGAAGCCGCGGCGACGCATGGGGGGATCATGCTCATCACATTCAGCGGGAGTGGATGTCATAAGTCAGCCGCCACGGATTGGCAGGAAAATGGAAGGAAGCCATCGCGCACGCTCAGCATCCCGATTGTTGAAAACCAATGAAAGGAGGCTGGAAAACTGCCCCTCCTTTCATCGGGTAACTGGAAAGGTCAGTCAGCCCGAAGCATGTAGCCCGCATTCCGCACTGTGTGGATCAGCGGCAGTTCGAACGGCTTGTCCACTTTCTGGCGCAGGCGGGATACGTGGACGTCAATCACATTCGTCTGTGGGTCGAAGTGATAGTCCCAGACGCCTTCAAGCAGCATCGTGCGGGTGACGACCTGTCCGGCGTGGCGCATCAGGAACTCCAGCAGACGAAATTCGCGTGGCTGGAGATCGATCTTCTGTCCTTCGCGCTTCACTGTCCGGGAAAGCAGGTCCATTTCAAGGCCACTGATTTCCAGTTTGGTCTGGGGCGCTGACTCGTTGCGGCCCCTTCGTCCGAGCGCTTCGACACGGGCCAGAAGCTCCGAGAAGGCGAAAGGCTTCGTCAGATAATCGTCTCCACCAGCCTTGAGGCCCGCAACGCGGTCATCCACGTCAGCCAGAGCGGAAAGAATGAGCACAGGCGTCGCGTTGGCCTGCGAGCGGAGCGTCTCAAGGATGCGGAGCCCATCGATGCCGCCCGGCAGCATGCGATCAAGGATGACCACATCGAATTTTTCACTGACGGCAAGGAACAGGCCGTCCTTGCCGTTGTCTGCCTGCTCGACGAGGTGGCCTGTCTCGCTCAGGCCCTTGGCGACGAAACCACGGACTGTCGGATCATCCTCAACGAGAAGTACGCGCATAAAACCAGATCTCCGATGCTGCGACGGATCGCATACTGCGTTACGTGAAAGACTAGAGAGAGTTGCAGCCTCTGTCACGTGACGGACAGCGTCCCTGTTCGCCTCATGCCCGGCTTCCTGCGGAAAAGAGGTCGTACATGAGGTGTTATTCATGTAACGGCGAGCTTGCCTTCATGCTCTCCACATCGACGTGCTTCAGATGAGGTCATGCTCGTCGAGGTCACGCCAGCTACCGCGGGTCAAAATCTCGGCGGGGCGGAAGTTGGTCTTGTAGGCCATCTTTCGGCTCTGGGCGATCCAGTAGCCGAGATAGACGTAGGGCAGACGTCGCCGTCTGGCGCATTCGATCAGCCAGAGAACAGCAAAGCTGCCGAGTGACCGCGTGCTGTCGGCAGGATCATAGAAACTGTAGACGGCGGACAGTCCGTCGCTCAGGGCGTCCACCAGACTGACCGCCATAAGGTGATTTTCCGGTGAACGGAATTCCACCATGAAAGTATCGATGGGCGTGTCTTCAATCATGGAGCGGTAATCGGCGAAGTTCATACTGGCCATGTCGCCGGTCGCATGTCGGGCGAGCTGATACTGACGGAACAGAACGAACTGTTCCGCGGTCGCTTTGGCGGGAACCTGAAAGCCCTGTAGGTCGGAATTGGCCTTGAAACTACGCTTCTGGGTCCGGTTGGGAGTAAATCGCTGAACGGGAATGCGGATCGGGATGCAGGCGCTGCACCCATTGCAGACGGGTGCGTAAGCGATGGCGTGGCTGCGGCGGAAACCGGCGCGTGACAGCCTGTCGTGCAGCGATTCCGCGTTGGGTCCGGAGAGATCGGTGACGACCTTCCGCTCCATCCGGTCCGGCAGGTAAGGGCAGGGCTGGGGAGCGGTCGTATAGAAAAACTGCGGGTGACGAGACGAAAAAGTCATCAGTCTTCAGCCTCCCGCGTTATCGTGCTTCCTGCTCCGGATGCTTCCATCCGGGCAAGTCACGGATAATGGCGAACTGCCACGCCCTCCGTCAATTGAAGACCGGCTATGTCCTCATTCTTTTCTCAGAGTTGATAGGCCACGCCGAGGCGGAGCTGAACGCCGTTACGCCAGTTGATGCCGTTGTTCGACACAGTTTCGTCCCAGAAAGAATTAGACAGGGACTGTCGTGCGCGACCGTAATTGAGGTACGTGTAACGCACGCCACCTGTCACATGGATACGGCCTGTCATGCGGTAATCAAGACCGATATCGCCACTCCACTCGGGACGGGAGTCGTGGGCGTAAGGATTGTTCCCGCTGAAATAAGTATGCGTATCGAGGAATTGTGCCCAGCCCGCCCGACCGCGGATTACAAGACGGTTTGTGATGGCGTAATCGATATGAAGAGCGAGTCCGACATAGCCCTGACCGTAGGCGGTAAAAGTGTCTCGTCCGCCAGCACGGTAACCGCCTTGTATGGTGGGCATGATGAGTAGTCGATCATGCAGAACCAGAAACCCCTTGCCGATTTCCCCAGTCACATTGATGCCGGATCGGTTTTCTCCAAACTTGTAGCGTGCATGATCATTATAGGCTGCTCTCGACGCTGGCTGTACATGCCAGTTTACGTTGTTATTATATTCTATCTGACCGTCGTCCAGAGTGAAGGCGGTCGCAACGTAAAGATGTTTCATGATGCGGGTGTCAAACATGTACTGTGCATCAGCCCGGAAGCCGGGTGTCCAGCCTGTCTGATGAACCCGATCGGAGCGTTGTGACTGATAATTGTCCTCGGGAAATACAGTGGAATTGAGGCTGTAATGGCGTCCGATATTGCGGGTCAAGTCCTGAAAATTGCCCGTAACAGACAGGCCTACCTCTCTGTTGACGGCGACGACTGCCGGTGGAGCGGCGCAGGCTGCGTCAACCATCGAAAGTGTAAGTATTGCCGTTGTCAGGCAGGAGAGAAGGGCGGTCTTGCAGATCATCTGTTTCAAGGCTTTCACAGCATTGGAGCGTTGATGAGACGCATGCCACATGTATCAGTGAAGTTACATTGTGATTAAAAGAATCATATAAATTGTATATTTTTAAGTATATGATTTTATTGTTATTGTGGTTTTGTGATTGCGTTTATATTTCTGAAGTGTTGCGATTTCGTCACTTGAGGGTAGCTGTATCGGCAGCCGGAATGTCCTCTGCCGATACAGTGCCCGGCTTACTGGGCTTTCAGTCGCTGCGCCGCTTCAATGGCGAAATAGGTCAGGATGCCGTTCGCGCCGGCCCGCTTGAAGGCCAGCAGACTTTCCATCACGGCCCGCTCATGATCCAGCCAGCCATTCTGGATGGCCGCCATCAGCATCGCATATTCTCCCGAGACCTGATAGGCGAAGGTCGGCACGGAGAAAGTGTCTTTCACGCGCTGGATGATGTCGAGATAGGGCATGCCCGGCTTGACCATGACCATGTCGGCGCCTTCGAGAATATCCAGTTCCACCTCGCGCAGGGCTTCGTCCGAGTTCGCCGGGTCCATCTGGTAGGTTTTCTTGTCGCCCTTCAGAAGCCCTCCGGAACCAAGCGCGTCACGGAACGGGCCGTAGAAGGCGCTGGCGTATTTGGCGGCGTAGGACATGATCCGTGTGTCGATCAGGCCGTTTTCGTCCAGATCGCGGCGGATGGCTTCGATGCGACCATCCATCATGTCGGAAGGCGCGATGACGTCGATGCCCGCTGCGGCCTGATTGGTCGCCTGAACCTTCAGAATATCGACGGATTCATCGTTCACGACATAACCATCGCGGATGATGCCGTCGTGTCCGTGGTTGGTGTAGGGGTCGAGGGCGACATCGCCGATCAGTCCCATGTCCGGAAATTCTTTTTTCAGCAGACGGGCAGCGCGACACATCAGATTGTCGGGGTTGAGCGCCTCGGTTCCGGCTTCGTCACGGATTTCGGAAGGTGTGATCGGAAACAGGGCCAGTGCGGGAATATCCAGTCTGGCCGCCGTCTCAACATGCGCCGCGAGCCTGTCGAGCGTGACACGCTGCACGCCGGGCATGGAGGCGACGTCGGTAACGGAATTTGTTCCTTCCATCACGAAGATCGGCCAGATCAGGTCGTCAATGGAAAGGCTGTTCTCGGCAACCAGTCTGCGGGTGAAACGGTCCTGCCTGTTGCGGCGCAGGCGTGTCAGCGGAAAACGACCGACAGTCATGACAACTCCTCTTGTCCCGTTGGATACCGCAATCAGGGCGATAGGCACGGCATGAACACACAAAATCCCCATCAACCCGCACAGAGAGGCTGTCGGGTTCGACGGAAGCGTGGTCGAAGCGGGCCGGAGCGACACGGGGCCGCCCGGCAGAAGCTTCTTGCAGCGACCGGATTATGCGCCCTGCTGACGGGTTTGCAAAATCTCCTCTGGAGAGAGTTGGCCTGATGGAACTGATTGTAGATGGAGATCCTGTCCGTATGGTGAATGACTCTGAATGGTAATGTTCTGGTTTAAAAATGAGATGGATGAGATGATTTGCGAGGGATTTATTATGTCTTGCGAGGAAGGGTCATTTCCTCCGGAAAATGATCAGACCGACACTGCTATCGGATATTTCTATATGACAGGTACAGATTAACCTATAGCTGGTGTATTTTTTACTCTTCGTGGAAAATAATTGAAGAAAATGACGATTGATCTTGCGGAACCGCGACAGTCGCGTCATATCTCGATCATTGCGAAACCGATAGAAATGAGTCTCATGACGTTCCCGCATTCGCGTAATACGAAGAGCAGTCGCGCTGCTTTGCTCCGTTCCCTGCTGGGCGGGGTCGCTCTTCTTGCAGCAACAGCCTCGGCGCGGGCAGACGAACCTATTCCCCAGACGGAACAAAGCGATATTGCAACGCTTGCTCCCTGGTCGCCCCATACGCTTCTGGTGGTGGACGCGGTGTATCAGCACAACAAGGACGGCCGTGCCTACATCGTCGATGCTGATAAAGGGCGTCTGCTGGGAATGGTGCAGGCTGCGTACAACGCCAATGTCGTTCTGTCGCCTGACGCAAGCCATTTCTTTGTTGGTGAAACAACATGGGAACGCGGTAATCGCGGTGAGCGCAATGATCTGCTGGCTGAATATGAAAGCAGCACACTGAAGATCGTCGCCGACGAGAAGCTTCCGTCCCGTGCGCTGGTCACGCCAAAGCGCAATAACCTCGCCATCAGCGCCGACGGCTCGCATGTCTATGTTTATCAGATGAGCCCCGGCAGCGCGGTCGAGGTAGTGGATACGGCATCCCACAAGGTCACGCAGACGGTCGATGTGCCGGGTTGTGCGTTGATCTACCCTTGGGGCAACAGCGGTTTCTCCTCGCTCTGCGCTGACGGCACGCTGGCCAATGTCAGCATCGGCGCTGATGGCAAGCCGTCCATGACGCACAGCGCGGCGTTCTTCGAGCCTGACCACGACGGCATCTTTGAGCAGAGCCCTTCCTCGGCCAAGGACGGTAAAGCGTGGTTCATCAGCTATACCGGCAAGGTTTACGAAACCAGGCTTGGTTCTGATTCTGTCGTAAGCAAGCCCTGGTCTTTGCAGGAAGGCGCCGGAATGAAGGCGGCTCCGGATTCGTCAAAGCCTTTCGAGGTGACATGGCGTCCGGGTGGCTGGCAGATGTCGGCGCTGCATAAAGGTAGCCACGAACTGTATGTGCTGATGCACAAGGGACCGTTCTGGAGCCACAAGGAAGCCGGTTCGGAAGTCTGGGTTTTCGATACCGAGACGCACAAGCGCGTGCGGCGTCTGCCCCTGCCGACACCCAGCCCGATGGTTGGCGTGACGCAGGACGAGCATCCGCTGATGTTCACAACTGACGAAGATACCGCCGATTTTTACATTCTTGATGCGAAAACCGGCAAGCAGCTCCGCAAGATGAAGGCGCTCGGCGGTTCGCTGATCTTCACGGTTGCGCCCGGTGAAGGATGAATGCCGCCTCTCTCATGATGGGTGGAGTTTCAGCCCTCTGCGCCGGAGGTGTGGGGATCATGTTTCTTGTCGCTGGCGTGTCCAAGCTACGGGAGCATGATCTCTTCCTTGGGACGCTGTCGTCCTACCGCCTCCTGCCCGCATGGTCCCTTGAACCGGCGGCGTGGATGCTGGGTGCGGCAGAGGTGCTTGTCGGCCTGATGCTGCTGTTCGGGATGGGGCAGGATGTCGGCGGCGTTCTCGCCGCTGGTCTACTGGTGGTCTTTGCTGTGGCGATGGGTATCAACGTCATGCGGGGACGTACCGACCTTTCCTGTGGCTGCACGCCGGGGCAGAAAGGCGAGACGCTTTCATGGTCGCTGGTTTTGCGGACTCTGCTTTGCGTTGCGCCTGCTCTGCTGCCTGCGGTTGTCGGAATGGCTTCCTCGGTCAGCATCCGGTTTGAGGGTGTTGCCTGCGGTGTGACGCTGTGGGTGCTCTGGCAGGCGCTGCGTGCGCTGCCTGAGGGATTTCCCGGCGGTGAGGCAGGAGAACGGGCATGATGGTTGCTCTTCTCATCTGGCAGGGTTTTCTGACGATTCTGGTGCTGGTTCTTGCCGTGACACTGCTGGCGCTCGCGCGGCAGATTGGCGTGCTGCATGAACGGATAGCGCCGATTGGCGATCAGGAGGCGCGTCCGGGTCTGGATGTCGGACAGACTGTCCCGAGGCTGGTCCTGCATACGCTGGAAGACAGGCCGATCATGATCGGTGACGCCCTGCAACCGGGCTATTACCAGATGCTTCTCTTCGTGGCCCCGGAGTGTCCGGTCTGCAAGCGCGTCATTCCCATTGCGCGTGAGGTGGCTGCGACCAGAGGTTTCGAGTTTTTGTTCGTCGGGGACGGGCCTGTTCCCGAACTTCAGGATATGGTGGCCAGCCGCCCCGAGATGCGGGGCGTTCCGCTTCTGACGGGAGTGGAGCTTGGGCTGGTCCTTCAGATCAACCGTCTGCCTGCTTTGGTGCTGCTTGATGAGCGCGGCGTCATCCGGGTCAAGGATATTGTGAATACACGTCGTCAGATCGAAGACCTGCTGGACACTGTTCCGGTGGCTCCGAAGGTCGGGCGGGTGGAGACAGGAGTGATTTCTCATGCTGCCGTCTGAAAAGAAACAGGGTTCGATGCTGGATCGTCTGACAGAGAGCGTTCTCCGGCGGATCGCCGGTCATACGTCACGCCGCGATGTGCTGACCAGGGTTGGCGGCGCGGTCGCGGCGGCTCCAGCCTTCATGCTGCTGCCGGTCAGCCGTGCTGATGCAGCGACGACAAAGGCGAACAAGTCCAAGCCTCAGTCATCTTTTGCTGCAAAAGCACAGGCCAAGGATGATCTGTCGTGCGATTACTGGCGTTACTGCGCCATCGACGGCAATCTCTGCACCTCCTGTGGTGGCGGCACCCATACATGCCCGCCGGGAACTGCGCCGTCCCCGACTTCATGGATCGGGAGCTGCTACAACCCGCAGGATGGCAATTCCTATATGATTGCCTATCGTGACTGCTGTGGGCAGGATTCCTGTAACGAGGTGACATGCCTCAATACGGATGGTGACCAGCCGTCCTATCGCCCGATGGCCAATAACGACATCATCTGGTGTTTCGGAACGGGAACATCGGAGATGTACAACTGCTCGACCGCAGCCGTGGTCGGCAGGGCATCGTAAGACACCGGAAGCAGATTGTAGTGATGATGAAGAAAATTCTCTTTTCCCTGAGTGCAGCCGCCTTTCTCGCCGGAGGCGTCGCTGTCTCCGGTCAGGCGCAAGCCGCAGCGGACGGGCAGCAGCTTTACACAGGCAATTGCAGCCTTTGCCATCAGGCCAGCGCCGCGGGCGTTGTCGGCCAGTTTCCGCCGCTCAAGGGACGGATCGCAGCCATTGCCTCCACGCCGGAAGGCAAGGCGTATGTGATGCACGTGCTGCTCAACGGTCTGACAGGGATGATCAAGGCGGGCGGCAATCCCTATATGGGCTATATGCCGTCCTTCGGTGCCCAGAGTGACGAGAATATCGCGGCCATCCTGACCTATGTCGCGTCTCTCGGCGACGCAAAGCCCGCACCGACCTTCACCGCTGATGAGGTGAAGAAAGAGCGCGCATCGTCACTGACGCCCATGGCTGTTCTTGAAGAGCGAAACAAGCTGAATGCCGCGCATCCGGTTCCCTGAGAAAACGGGGCAGTACGGTTCAGTCTCAGGAACGATCTTCATGTTGCGGGTCGTTCCGCTCCTGATGCTGGTCTCGACGGGTGGTTTCCTTCTGTCGGGTGCTTCCCGCGCGGCGGATTCAGTGGAGCACGCCACGGTGCTTGACCATACCAGCGTGACCTATCTGTCTCATTGCGGTGGCTGTCACGGTATTGAGGGCGTCTCCGGCAGCAGCTTCGTGCCCACCCTGCGCAACGCTGTCGGCGGATTTGCCTGCACGGAGGAAGGGCGGGCCTATCTGATTCGTGTGCCGGGTGTGTCGATGTCGCTCATCCGTGACGATCAGACTCTCGCGGATGTCATGAATTTCGTCATGTTCCGACTGGCGGGAACCAGCC
The DNA here is from genome assembly GCF_022483985.1 of Acetobacter sp. NCBI lineage: Bacteria > Pseudomonadati > Pseudomonadota > Alphaproteobacteria > Acetobacterales > Acetobacteraceae > Acetobacter > Acetobacter sp. The sequence goes on from NZ_JAKVME010000001.1 coordinate 338,586, forward strand.
TGCCAGCGGGATTCCGTCCTTACACGGCGGCTGAAATCCATCAATGGCGGAGGGAGCCTCTGTCCGTTCCGGATTTCATGGCGCAGCGTGGCCAGACCCTCGGGCGCTCTCTGGCGGCATGCGCACAGAAGACTGCAAAAAAACTGTAAAAACAAAATGGTCGCCCATCTCTGTAATCTTCTGGATACCGGGAAGTCGCTGACCAGCCAGTATGATGTCAGACAAGGAGTGTTCCGCGCATGGTTTTTCGTCCCCGTCTCTCCATAGGCGCTTGTTTCGCGCTTCAGCTTGTTTCTCTGCCAGCTTTCGCTCAGGAGAGGCTGACACCGGAAGAGTCGGGACGCCCTCTGGTCAGCGAGGAAACAGAGGCGGAAAAAGCCGACGCAGCCAAGGTTGACGTGAATCTCAGGCCGCCCGGAAGCCATAGCTGGTTTGATGATCTTGAAGGTCACATCGTGGTCGAGGCTGGTGTCAACGGCAACCCCTGGACCCATACGGGGCGCAACTGGGCGCAGTCTTACGTCGATCGCGCCAACACGGCGACGCTCAATCAGATTACGGGCACATTGTCTCATCCGGTTTCGGAAATTGGCGCGGGTTATGGGCTCGGTTTCACGTTTGAAGTCCTGTATGGCTCCGACGCCCGTTTCAATCCGACGATCGGTATGGCGGATGGCGCGATAACGGGCCTGTATCAGTTTGCGCCGACACAGGCGCATATTGACGCGCATCTTCCCTGGTTCACCAAGGATGGTGTCGATCTTCAGATCGGACAGATGTACGGTATGCAGGGTGTGGAGGGGACGGACGCACTGGAACGGCCTTTCTACAGCTACAATTATTCATCGGATTTCATTGTGCCGTTTGAAGTGGTCGGTGTGACGGCAACTGTCCATCTGGCCGAGCATTTCGACTGGATTCTCGGCGTCAACGCCGGAAATTCGACAAGCTTTGGCGGTGCGAAAAACAACAGCCGTCCGAAAGGCTATTTCGGTTTCCAGTCAAACGGTCTGCTTGACGGAAAGCTGGATATCTCCGCTCTCGCTTATGTCGGGCCACAGCAGAGCGTGTATGCCATCGGGCGCGACGCCAATCATGAGATGGAATATATCGGCGACATCATCGCGTCCTACAAGATCAACGACAGGACGACATTCACGCTTAATGGCACCTACTTCCACGATGACTATCTTCGAGATGATGTTTACGGAGTCACGGCCTATTTTTCCCACGATTTCTATCCGTGGCTGACTTTTAACGCCCGTGGCGAAGTCTTTCGCGACAATAATGGCGGCGTTGTCGGCAATAACACGTCTTCCATGTCTTACATCAACCAGTTACGCGGACGCGCTTATCCTTATGATTACGCCGCAGGAACCACCTATAGTGAACTGACCGTCGGCGTGGCTTATCGTCCGCAGTTTCTGCATCTGCCGAAAGGCAGCCTGACCATCCGTCCGGAGCTGCGTCTGGACAAATCCCTGAGTGGAACAAGGCCTTTCAACCGCGTGTCGTCAACGGATGATCCAACCATCAATTATGCGAATAACGGCACCAACAACATGTTCTGGTTCAGTTGTGACGCGATCTGGGCGTTCTGAGGCATGTTGACTGGAACGGGGGCGATGACAGCGCTGGTTTGCGGCAATGTGCTGCTGACTGTCGTTCTGCTGGCGACCTTTTTTGTGACATGGCGGCTGACCCGTCAGGTCAGGCGGCTTTTCCGCGAAGTCGCACCGGCGGGCGCGCTGACAGGATCGAAAGGCCCGCAGCCGGGCGATACCTGTCCGTCGGGGCCATTCCGTTTGCTGAATGGAGCCGCGTTCAGTCCGGCAGACGGTCGGGAGGCGACGCTACTGCTGTTTGTCTCCGCGACCTGTCCCGTATCGCGAAAGATCATTCCGATTGCACAGGATTTCTGCCGGAAGGAGCGTGTCGATCTGATTTTCGCGGGGGATGACGCCTCTGAGGTTCAGCAGCGTTTTGCTCAGCAGTCGGGTGTAAAGGCAGATCATTTTGTCAATGATTCCGTTATCGGACGCGTGCTTGAGGTTGATAAACTTCCTGCTGCTTTCCTACTTTCTTCGGAGGGAGTCATTCTGTCACGTGGTCTGGTGAACAGCCGGGAACATCTGGAAAGTCTGCTCAACGCCTGGGAAAGCGGTTTTACAACGGTGCAGGATTACATCACGCACCGCAAGCAACAGAAAATTCAGACCGTCTGACGGGTTTCTCTCCGCCAGTAATTCCTGCCACAATCGGAATTCTTATTTTCGGAAAAGGGACGTCTGGAAGAACGGGCGTGTCATATCAGAGGCTCTTCCGCCTGTAATTCCTGCCGGAGAGATTGACGGGGCGCTGCCCTGCACCCCGCCACAGGCGCGCCTTTGGAAACCGTTTGCTTTCAATCAATCGGGATCAAGGGGCCTGTGGTCTCTTGCGGGCGTGGGCAGAGCCCGCATAAAGATCATGCCATAGGGCCGACCGTATCAGTCTGCTTTTTTCGTAAAGTCGCTGAAGGCGTGTTCCGAGGGCTTTCCTTCCGTAAAATGCGTCATGACAAAAGCTGCGATGTCATTCAGGTCTTTCTGGCTGTAATTGCCGCCAGAGAAACCGGGCATGGTCTGCTTCCCGTCTTCCGTCATCAGGAGCGAGCCATTCATGATGACATGGAGCAGGTTGCGGCCGTTGTCCGCGCTGAGGCTGCGGGCTCCGGCGATATCGGCGAAAACCGACTGGCGGCCGCTGCCGTCGGGAAGATGGCAGCCGCTACAGGCTGATGCGAACAGACGCGCTCCGTTTGTCTGCTGGGGAAGGGTGCTATCGCCGGGAAGAGGCTGACGTGCAGCCGCTGCGCCATCAGCCGATGTCAGAGGTTTTACATCACGCAGATAGACGATCATGGCGTGAATATCAGCCGGTTTCAGATGGCGCAGGCTGTAGCTGATCACTTCGGCCATATCGCCTGACGCCGTGCCATGACCATCGGCATGGCCGGTAGACAGATAGTCAGCAAGAGCCTGATCGGTCCATGCGCCGAGACCGCTGTTTTTGTCGGAGGTTATGTTGTAGGCGCGTTGGCCATTGACGACATTGCCAGAAAAAGCCTGCTCTTTTGAAAGACCGAACGTCATTGTGCGCGGTGAATGGCAGTCAGCGCAGTGTCCGGGACCTTCGACCAGATAGCGTCCCCTGTTCCATTCGGGAGATTTCCTCGGATCATCAGGATAGGCCGAGGCCGGACCATTGAGCATGTTCCAGCCGATCATCAGGGCCCGGATGGAGAACGGGAATTTTACCTGATTGGCTGGAACGGTGTTGGGGGAGGCGGGGATTGTAGCAAGCCAGGTGCGGAGATCCCTGACCTCGTCCGCGCTCATCCGGGAATAGGCCGGATAAGGCATGGCGGGATAGAGATGCTTCCAGCCCGGAGAGACCCCGTCACGCACCGATTTTACGAATTCATCATCTGTCCATCGGCCAATTCCATGAACCGGGTCCGGCGTGATGTTCGGGGAATAGATAACCCCGATCCCCGGCACATTGAAAGCGCGGCCACCAGCGAACGGCGCGCCTCCGGGTGCGGTATGGCAGGCTTCACAGTCGGCTGCGCGTGCAAGATATTCGCCCCGTTCAAGTGAGGAAGCTGTGGCCGCATGCGCAGTCGAGAACAGGCTGGTTGCCGCCAGCAGAGTAAGCGCGAAACAGGAATGTGAGACAGGGTTGCGGCTCATTGTGCTGTCTCCTTTGCCTGATTCCTGCTGGAAAGCAGGGGGAGTGTCCGATAACGGCGTCCCTGCGCCGCAGCCATCGCATTGGCCAGCGCCGGAGCCGCCGCCGCTGTTCCAACCTCGCCGATGCCACCGGGATCTTCCGTGCTGGCGATCAGATGGACGTCAATGCGACGGGGCGCTTCGTTCATGCGCATTACACGCCATGTATTGAAGTTGTTTTCCTGCACGCGACCATTTTCCAGAGTAATCTCATTGTAGAGGGCCGCGCTGAAACCAAAGATCAGGCCGCCTTCAATCTGGGAAATCACCTGATCCGGATTGACGACCTGTCCGCAATCCACCACCGCCGTAACGCGATGAATGATGACAGTCCCGGATGTCGGCATCTCGATTTCCGCAATGGTGGCCATGTAGGAGCCGAAGGCAAACTGGAGCACGACGCCACGCGCCCGACCGTTGGGCGCAGGGTCACTCCAGCCTGCCTCCCTGACGACCCTGTCCAGAACAGCAATGGCGCGGGCATTGTCTTTCGCCAGTTCCCTGCGATAGGCGACCGGATCAGCGCCAGCTTTTACCGCAAGTTCGTCAATGAAATTTTCCACGACAAACAGGCCGCGCGTGCCGCCGACCCCCCGCCACCACGCGGTGATGACGCCCGGCGCCTCCCGTCTTGCGAATTCCAGCCTGTAGGCGCCGTAGCTGTAGGGTGTGACCAGAGTGGCGACGGAAAGATCCTCGTCATATCCATCTTTTGTCAGTTCCGGCGGATCCCAGCGGGCGACAACGGCCGGGCCGACAATGCGATGTTTCATCGCCGTGACGTGACCCTTTTCATCCAGACCTGCCGTGACCTCGTCAACATAGGCGGGCCGGTAGCGGTCGCGTGTGATGTCCTCCTCACGACTCCAGACAATTTTCAGCGGATAGCTGGTCTGTTTCGCAAACTGCACACATTGCGTGATGTATTCATGCTCCAGCCGTCGTCCAAACCCGCCGCCAATATACTGACTGTGAATGAAGACCTTTTCCTTGGGCAGACCAGTGACGTCTGCCGCCGTTTCCTGCGCCCGATCAGCGACCTGCGTGCCAACCCAGACATCACAGCCGTCGGGACGGACATGGGCCGTGCAATTGATCGGCTCCATGGTGGCATGAGCCAGCATGGGCTGCTGGTAAACAGCGCTGTATGTGGAATGGGATTTTGCAATGACAGCATCGGCGTCTCCTTTCGGGTCCGGGATGATCGCCGGTCCCTTCAGGCCGTCATGCAACTGATCATAGATTGTCTGCGTGCTGACGCGGGCATTGTCGTTCTCACTCCACACAGGACGCAGGGCCTGTAACCCCTTGTGGGCCACCCAGTAATGTTCGCCGACAACACAGATGGCATCCTTGGCGTCATTGACCAGAACCGCCACAACACCACGCACGGCCATGGCGGCGTCACGATCCAGATGGAGCAGCGTGCTGCCTATGACCGGGCTTGCGGCTACTGTTCCGACCTTCTGGTTGGGGATCTGCATATCAATCCCGAAAGCGGCGGTGCCCCGCACTTTGATGGCGCTGTCGATACGGTGCTGGGGCTTGCCGATCAGTCTGTAATCGGCTGCGGCCTTGAGCGCAGGGGCTTTGGGAAGAGGAAGCTTTGCGGCATCCGTCGCCAGTTCGCCAAACGTGAATGTCCGGCCGGACGCCGTGTGTGTGACAACCCCCGATGCAGCGCTACAGCTTGCTGTCTCTACTTTCCACCGGTCGGCGGCAGCCTGAATCAGAACGGTTCTTGCGGCGGCTCCCGCTTCGCGCAGAGGCTTCCATTCGGTCATGATCGACGTGGAGCCACCTGTGATCTCGGCGCTGCCGGGAGGTGCGGCCTCGATCCCGATCTGCGCCAGATCGACCCCGAGTTCCTCGGCGATCAGCATGACGGATGATGTGTAGATACCTTGCCCCATTTCGATATTGGGCAGGATCAGCGTGATGCTGTTGTCCGGCGTAATGCGGATATAGGCGTTGGGCGCAAAAGGCGCTGTGGCGTTTTCGACCAGCATACCGGTGGACGCGCGCGGGGAGGTGGATGGCCAGAGTGTCGCCAGCAGCAATCCGCCACCACCAAAAAGCGCGGCGCGGCGGGTGGTGAGGAGAGGGCGGGTCATGCTGTTTCTCCCGCTGCCAGATGAATCGCCTTGCGGATGCGCATGTAGGTGCCGCACCGGCACATGTTGCCGGACATGGCGCTGTCGATCTGTTCATCTGTCGGATTGGGAACGGCTTTCAGCAACCCGATTGCCGCCATCACCTGTCCGGGCTGGCAGTAACCGCACTGCACGACATCAAGGTCAGTCCAGGCTTTTGTGACCGCATGCACGATAGGATCAGCATTATCCACGCCTTCGATAGTCGTGACGGACTGCTCGCCAATCGTGCCCACAGGAAGGCTACAGGCGCGAACAGGATGGCCGTCGAGATGCACTGTGCAGACGCCGCACTGGGCGATGCCGCAGCCGAATTTCGTGCCGTTCAGTCCCAATATGTCGCGCAGCACCCACAGCAGAGGCGTATCGGGATCGACATTGATCGAATGTGTCTGCCCATTCACGCGCAATGTCTGCATGTGAGTCCTCTTGAGTGTTGTGGCTGCATCGTTTCATTATAACAGCTCAGGATTATTCTGGCTGCATAATTAAAAAAATATTTGTCTGTATATATTGAAATATAGATGGGTGTATTTTGAATCTGTACTGTTTCTCTCCGGATATATTCACGGAAAAGAGACTGTTGGCGATGAGATGAGTGTTTCTGTTCCAGATAGAAAATAGTCGGAAAGAGAAGGGTGGTCTGATTTTGCCTGTCCTGTTCTCCCCGGCAGTTCTGTGTAAATCTGCCGCCTGATTTTGATCTTTCGGGAAGATTTCGTGCAGTCCACCTCAAATACGGAGGCTTCAGCGACAAGCCGTCCTGTGACACGGACCCTTGTTTTTACGGGCCTGATCCTCACCATGATCATGGCGGCGCTGGACCAGAGCATCGTCTCGACAGCACTGCCGACCATCGTGAGCGATCTGGGTGGGCTGGCGCATATCTCGTGGATCGTCACGGCGTTCATGCTGACTTCCACCATCGCCACCCCCATGTATGGCAGGCTGTCGGACATGTTCGGACGCAGGCCGCTCCTTGCTTTCAGCATCGGCGCTTTCCTGTTTGCCTCGCTCCTGTGCGGCGTGGCCCAGAGCATGTGGCAACTGGTGTTGTTCCGTGGGCTTCAGGGAATTGGCGCTGGCGGTCTGATGACGCTGTCACAGACGGTCGTCGGCGATATCGTGCCGCCACAGCAACGGGGACGGTATCAGGGGCTGTTCACGGGAGCCTTTGCCGTCAGCAGTGTCACAGGACCGTTTCTGGGCGGCGTGCTGACAAGCACACTCTCATGGCGATGGGTGTTTCTCGTCAATCTGCCTGTCGGCCTGCTCGCCTTCACGCTGATCATGCTGGGGCTGCCTGCCGGTCGCGCAGGTGGAAAACCCCGGATTGATTATCTCGGAGCGGTTCTGCTGAGCGTCGCCACGACGGGTTTTCTGCTGCTGTTCAATTCCATCGGCACAACGTTCGCATGGACCTCGCCTCTGGCGGGCCTGCTTTTCGGTTGCAGCGCCGTTTTTCTGGTGCTGTTCGTTCGACAGGAAATGCGCGCGCCAGAACCTCTGGTCAGTCTCGACCTATTACGAATTCTGGATTTCTCCGTGTGCGTCGCGGCTACCGGCATCATGTCGTTCGCCATGATGGGTTCAATGATTTTCCTGCCGCTGTATTACCAGCTCGTCCTTGGTGAGACGCCCGAAGTCTCCGGTCTGATGATGTTGCCACAGGTCGGCACCATGATGATCAGTTCGGTTTTGGGAGGCTATGTCTCGTCAAAGACCCAGCGCTATGAACTGTTGCTGGTCATTGGCGTGGGGATTGAATTTGCCGGCCTCAGCCTGATTGCTCTGTGCGCTCATCATGGTGCGTCGCCCCTGTTCTTTCTGCTGAGTCTGGGCGCTTTGGGGATCGGCATGGGTATCGGCATGCCGAATGCGACGGTCCTCATCCAGAACTCCGTGCCCGGCAGCAGGCTCGGTATTGCGACGGCCATGATGTCCTTTATCCGCTCGCTAGGTGGTTCGCTCGGCGTGGCGCTTTCAGGCGGCGTCACGGCGCTGACCTTGCAGAAAAACCTGAGTGATTTGCCAGAAAAAATCGATATCGCGGCTTTTCTGGAAAAAGGAATGGCGGCGATCAAGTCTGTTTCGCCGGACGTGCATACGGAAGTGACGGAGGCCTACAAGGGAGCGATCAGCGCTAGTCTCAGTGTCAGCAGCAGCTTTATGTTTCTGGCGTTTCTGATGATTTTGGGGTTGGTGATCCGGCAGGGGAGGAAGAGGTAATGTTGTTGATATGGTTTCTGTCATAAAGCTTGATGTGCTCTGGTAATAGATCGCTCTATTCTTTTACTTACTCGCGTATATCAATCGAGCCAGACATGTAGTCGACTGAGAATTTTATAGGATATGAAGGCAGTGTCATTTGAACGCCGCGATTTATTAGCCGAGAAGTGTATGGACTTGCAGCCAGAACTTCGGTCATTCCTCAGACCGAACTCTGGCAATCCGATGACAGGTTCTTGGGAGTTTCTCGCCTACAGCTTTGAGCGCGGATTTGAGGAAATGTGGGATCGTGCTCAACTCGACAGGTCTAGGAGTGTTCTCGATAGGCCTCTTCTGATGCTCTGGCGGCAAAGTGTAGAACTCCATATCAAATCAGCCATTGCATATATGGTCGGCGACGTAAAAGGTGGGTTCGGCCACGACCTGAACAAACTGTTTATCCAATTGCTCCGGGAACGTGCGATCCTTGGATACTGCGACGATAACGATCTCACTCGATGCGTGCAGATTATGATAGCCGAGGTGCAATCTTTCGATCCTTTCGCAGATCGCTTCCGCTATCCAAATAAGAGAAATGGTCAGCCATTCGAGGATATTGAAATTGATCTGGATCATCTTTTTCAAGCGCACTGGATGATTACGACTTGGTGCCAGGGTGCTGAAATAGAAGTTGAACAGAGTCGCGGTATTTTCTGATGGATATTTCCTCTTCCATCAGCATTCATATTTCAAAATGAAGTCAGTTGGGTCGAGGTCTCATTAAATGAGTGAGTGACTTGGTTTAGGAAGCAGTTTTGATCTTCTGGGTGTCTTTGATGAGGGCGATAACAGCCATATTTATAGACGGTATGATTACTTCACTTTAAAAAAAGCCCCGCTATTAACGGGGCTTTCCATCAAATCTGCACAATACTCGAAAAATCGAAACTCTCCCCCTTGGGGCTTTCCCCCAATCGAATCTGGGTCGGACTGACCAGCACATGCGGCGGGACCGGCAGGTTGTAAGGAGCCGGAACCCCTTTACGCACCCGTCCGGCCAGATCGAACTTCGAGCCATGACACGGGCAGTTATAGCGGCCCTTGCTGTCGCCTCCCGTGGTGGCTTCGTACACCGGCACGCAACCCAGATGCGTGCAGACGCCGACATACACGCCATATTCCGGCACGAGCGAGCGGTGCCAGTTCTTGGCGTATGAGGGCTGCTGGACCACGGAGGAGTCCGGGTCGCGGAGGTCAGCCACCAGCGCGGCGTCCTGAAGCTGCTTAAGGTCTTCCGGTGTGCGACGCAGGATGAACACCGGCTTGCCCTGCCACACGGCAGTCATCTGCTGACCGGGCGCGAGTTTGGAAATGTCCACGTCTACAGGCAGATGCGCGGAGGCGCTGTCCTGAGGCGCAAGGCTCTGCACGAAGGGAACAGCGCAGGCGCAGGCGCCAGCCGCCACACCCGCTGTCGTCACCATGCCGAGGAAGCCCCGGCGGCCGGGTTCCGTGCTTTCCGTGGTGTCAGAATGATCGGTCATTGATTGCACGTCCCGTTTACTGCGACTTCACGCGTTTCCATGTCTTCTTCTTCCATGCGATCGCCAGAACAAGAAGCCCGATAAGATAAAGCACTACCCATAGCCCCGTCCGGTGACGGGCGTTGCGATGCGGATCGGCGGCCCAGACCAGAAAACTGGTCACGTCGCGCGCCTGCTGCTCGACCGTCGCGGGCGTGCCGTCCGGATACTGGATCATGCCGTTCATCAGCGGAGGCGGCATGCCAATCAGATGCCCATCCACCCAGTCATTGTAGAATTTACCCGGCACGACAGGGGCATCCGCTGGTGGTGGCATCCTGTAGCCGGTCAGAAAGGCGTAAAGCCAGTCCGCACCGTGCGGCTGGATCACGGCCAGACGCGACTGATCCGGCGGCGCGACGCCTCCCATCATGGCTGCTGCAGCTTCGTCACTCGGGAAAGGCGAGCGGAAATGATCGTCAGGACGACCGGGGCGGGACGTCGGCTGACCGGACACATCGGGTGGCCCGGCAATCATCTTGGAATGGGCCAGATCAAGGATGGCCTGCTCGCTCATCCCGATGCCGCTAAGGTCATTGTAGGTCAGCGCCTTCATGCCGTGGCATGTGGAGCAGATCCGGTCATAGACCATGAAGCCGCGTTGCAGGGCTTTCTGGTCAAACTGCCCGAATGGTCCCTCGAAATTCCATTTCTGATGCGGAGGAACCAGCGGCTCTGGAACTGCCGCGAGTGTGGTCAGGGGAGCGGAAAGAAAAGCAGCCGCCGCGAGCGCAAGGAAACGTGTGTTTTTCATCATGCGTCTCCCTCTGCGGCGGCAATGGATGAGGGCAGGGGACGCGTCTTTTCCATGCGGGCGGCCAGCGGCAGCAGTACGAGGAAGTAGCCGAAGTAATAGAGACCAGCCAGACGGGCGACGATCATCCACACGCCTTCCGCATGATGCTTGCCCGCGACGGCCAGCAGCACGAACGCCACGACAAGGCCGAGCAGACCCACGCGGCACAGCGGCCGGAACCGCGCCGAACGGATGGGGGAGCGGTCCAGCCAGGGCAGGAAGAACAGCACGGCAATCGACCCGGCAGCGGCGAGCAGGCCGCCGAACTTGGACGGAACCGACTGAAGAAGTCCGTAGAACGGCAGGAAATACCATTCCGGCTCAATGTCGGCGGGTGTGTGCATCGGGTCGGCGGGCGCATAGTTCGCCGGTTCAGCCAGAAGGTTGGGCCAGAAGAACATCAGCGCCGTGAAGATCAGGGAGAAGATGATCAGACCGACCAGATCCTTGGTGGTGTAGTATGGATGAAAGGTCAACGTGTCTTTCTTGGTCTTCGGTTCGATGCCAAGCGGGTTGTTGGAACCGCTGATATGCACGACCGTCACATGCAGCCCGACAACGGCGACAACCAGAAACGCCATCAGAAAGTGCAGCACAAAGAAACGATGCAGGAACACGTCGCCCAGATGGTCGCTGCCGGTCATGATGTGCTCAAGCGCACCACCGATTACAGGGACCGCACCGACGGCTTTGGTGATGACATCAGCGCCCCAGTAGGACATCTGGCCCCACGGCAGCATGTAGCCCGCAAAGGCGGTCGCCATGACCATAACCAGCAGGATGAGGCCGGTCAGCCAGAGGATTTCGCGGGGGGCCTTGTAGGAGCCGTAATACAGACCACGGAAAAGGTGGATGTAGAGCGCCGCCAGAAACAGGTTTGCGCCTGTCATATGCATGGCCCGCAGGAGCCAGCCGCCTGACAGTTGCCGGTCGATCGCCTCGACCGACAGGAAAGCCCCCGCATCCGTCGCCGTATAGTTCATGGCGAGGAAGATGCCGGTCGCCAGCATCAGCACCAGCACGACGGTCAGGATGGCGCCGAAGTTCCACAGCCAGTTCAGGTTGCGGGGAAGGCGAAAATCAACATATTCGGCGCGAAACGCGGAGATGACTGGAAGACGCTGATCGATCCAGCCTGCGAGGCCGGTCGCTGGTGGCGTATTCGCAGAGGGATCGCCCGTATTTTCGGGTGTTTTCATGACGGAAATCCAGAATTCACGTTCAGGCCTGCTTGTGGTGACACATTACCTCAGGAATAGCATGCCATTACAGAAAAGACATATCCTTGGATTGGACGCGGAGACTTTCGGCACGCTCCTGAAACGGTCTTGTCATTGTCCGCTGGCTACATTTCCCCGGAACGCCTAAAGACACATGCACCAAACCGATTTCGCCGATGTGGTTCAGACGAATCTCTTGGCTCTATCCAGCCTTTACAAGGGATCCGGAGTTTCATGACCGAGACCTCACCTCTCCTTTCTCACGTCGATGAAACCGGCGAACAGCCGCGGATGGTGGAAGTGAGTGATAAGGCCGTCACCAAAAGGGAGGCTCATGCTCAGGCACGTCTGAGGTTCCCGGAAAGTGTGATTGCGACTTTACGTGAATCCGGCTTCATGACGAAAAAAGGCGCTGTCCTGACGGTCGCGCAGATTGCCGGAATCATGGGCGTCAAGGCGACCTCCACCCTGATTCCGATGTGTCACCCCCTGTCCATCAGTGGATGTAAGATCGATATCACCATTGAGGATCAGGACGCTGTCATTGATTGCCGCGTCGCCTGTGTGGGGCAGACAGGTGTGGAGATGGAGGCGCTGACAGGTGCGTCGATCACGGCTCTGACCATTTATGACATGTGCAAGGCGTTAAGCCACGACATGGTGATTCATAGTGTCGGTCTGCTGGGCAAGGTCGGTGGAAAGCGGGATTTTGGAACGCTGTTGCCCGGAGGGTGATCGGAGAACTCAGGCAGAACAAGGCATAATATCCGATGTGCAACAGCTTCATGACGCCATTGGCATTCCGAGAGCGGTGTCTAAATGACATCAGTATTTCTCCAAAAATGGAGAGTAAATCGTATCGTCTTCACATAATTGAATAATTTAGAAGTCATTAATCTACGCATGAGTATTCTTTTTTCTGGAAAACTAGGAAATGGAAAAAAGACCATGTCTGATAGAATTTCTGCGCTCACTGCATTTAATATTCTCCAGTTTGGGTTAAGTCAGGGTTTAGGCGTCAAGACCAATAGCTTGGTGTCATCTTCATCAGGTGTTGCGGAAAGTCAGACAATCAGTGCGGTGGGTAACGACACGTCTTTGCAGGAAACTGACGAGGAGAATCTGCTTTCTCACACGAATTCGATCAGTCTTCTGGGGAAGCTGTTCAGTTCTGCCGCTGAGACCATCAATAGCAGCACCGCAACAGACGCGGCCAAGATAGACGCTTTTGCGGATGTGGCATGGTATTCCACCTTGGCGCGTTACGGCAGCCAACCAGACGTGGTGGCAAAAGCGCCGCAGGTCGAAGCTCTGGAAAAAGCCTTTTATGCGGCAACGGGCAATTCATCGTTCATTCAGAGCGCTGTGCAGATGGCCGATGCCACATCCCTGCCTGAAAACGCTACTGCCACTGAAAAGCAGTTGTATAGTGTAATTCAGGGAATTCGAAATCCCGATAATTTCGAAATTGTGGATTACACACTTTCGGAAACAAGTGGCTCCGCAGTTGCAGCGAGTAATACCGGTACAGCGGCATCGAAAGAAGTATCCTTTACTTATGGCATGACGCGAACAGAGGTTGAGAACGCACAGGTCATCCCAGATTATGTGGATACCGCTGCCGCAGATCGTACGAGAATTGTCATCACCTCTGCGACAGAAACGAAAACAGGGCAGGTAACAGAGTCTGCCGAGCAGACTGACAATTCAAAGGACACGACACAGTCTGCCCGCAACATTGCCAACGTTACAGAGAAAGCCCTGTCGGAAGCCAATGTGAACGACCATCTTTCGGTCGAGGAGCAAATTGTAGATGTGCTGTTCGGAAATGCTGAAAAAGAGAAGAAAAGCGGCATTACATCAGATGCCGACAATACTTCCGGCGTCTCTTTGAAAGCATGAGGTCGATAAGGATTTGAAGCATTGCACTGAGCATATGCTTATTTGCTATTCGGGATGTAAGGAATAATCTCGAAACAAAATTATTAAGAATTTTGTTTAAATGGTGCCCAAGACCGGGATCGAACCAGTGACACTGCGATTTTCAGTCGCATGCTCTACCAACTGAGCTACTTGGGCACCAGGCCAGCGGCGTTCCCTGCTGGTGTGGGGAGCGTTTAACCCGCCTTGCCATGAAGATCAAGCGGGGAGGTCATCTTCTGTGTCAGAAATTTTTCCATCCTCGGGGGCGGGTTCTGCCGGAACGCGATAATCCTCGGACAACCACCGACCGAGATCAATGTCGGCGCACCGACGGGAGCAGAATGGACGAAACTCCGGTGTCGAAGGCTTCTTGCAGATCGGGCAGGGAACGGGCTCAGCCACGGACAGTGCTCCATGAAAGAGTGGGAAGATTGGGAGTGCTGCGAATGGTCAGAGGATGACCGCACCACGTCGTAACGTCCTGAACAGCCAGAGTATCGGTGGCGAGAGCTTCCACAAGTCCCACACCCGCTTCCAGAATCGGTCGTGAAAGCGGCTGGTCCGCGCAGGAAGCCACAATGTCCCGGAGGGCGGACATGGCCCGGCCATGCGGGCTGGACGTCAGCTCATGCAGTGGCGGCCGAATTCTGGTCCGGACAATCTCGATCAATCCAAGCGCCGTAATGCCGAGGCAGCGTGCCTTCAGAGGGTCGGCTTTCAGCGCCTCTTCCATGGGGTCACGAAGCGCCTGCCTCTTGCGGGTCGAGAGACCGGCCGGGTCAATCAGGATCGCGCCGGAAAGATTACGCAGGCAGATCTGCCGCACCAGAGCAGGGAAGGTGTCCCGGTTCAGGGCAAACTGGGTGGTCTGTTTCAGTCCTGCCATCCCGGAGGCGGAAGCCGTATCCATGTCGATGGCGACAAGCGCGGGTGTGGGTGTAATGCTGGCGCGCATTCCACCCGGCAGAGGAATCTCCGATGCCAGTAGGTCGTCAACGGCATCATGGATGTCATCGGTCCATGCCTGCTGCACAAGCCGGACACGATCCCGGAGAGACGACGGCACACGGGCGGCGAAAGTCGGATGATCGACCAGAATGTCACCAGCCCATCGCTGCGCCATATCTTCCAGCGGGGAGGGGCCCTGCTGTATCAAACCGATCTCTGTAGCAGGAGCAGACAGCTCCACCCGCTTCAGGCGTGGACCTTTGCCACCCATGCCGCAGCGGATAAGCTGTACGGAGACGGCATCGCCCTCGTGCAGGGCGGGATCATTGTCCCGCACGGGCATGAAGCCGGCTTCGCCGAGACCGATATGAACGAAGACTCCTCCCAGCGCGGGAGCAAGGGCTGTGACACGTCCAAGGAAGACAGAGCTGAGATGGTCTGAATGACCTGGTGTCCAGATTCCGTAATCCTGAAGTGTGCCGTTCTCGAAAACGGCGATCCGGGCCTCACCCGGCGAGCAGGCGAGGCGTAGCGTGCCTTTCACGGCAGCCACTGGCCTTTCTGGCCTCGGAGAAGCTGGGCGGTTTCAAAAAGCGGTAGGCCGATGACGGCGGACGGACTTCCTGAGACGAAGCGGATACAGGAGGCTGCCTGCCCCTGAAGCGCATAGCCCCCGGCCTTGCCTTCCCAGTCGCCACCATCAAGCAGACCCTGAATCTGTGCTTCAGTCAGGCGGGAGAATACCACTCCCGTTTCCACCACACGCAGACCGGCCCGCCCGTCTGTCCATGCAGCGCTGGGCTGAATGGCGACGGCTGTCAGAACGATGTGGCGACGGCCGGAGAGAAGACGCAGGCAGGATTCGGCGGTCTTGCGGTCTTCAGCTTTCGGGAGAATGCGACGGCCAAGCGCAACAACCGTGTCGGCAGCCAGAATCAGCGCCGGGTCAGCCGTGCGGGTGGCGACAGTCGCGGCCTTTTCCTGCGCCAGACGCTGGGCATAGACGCGCGGCAGTTCATCTTTTTGGGGCGTTTCATCAATGTCGGGAACATCGATGCGATCCGGCTTCAGGCCGATCTGCTCCAGAAGAGTCAGACGGCGGGGAGAGGCCGAGGCAAGGATCAGGTGGGGCCGCTGTGAAGCGGCGTCACCCCGTCCGCCAACCGGGTTTTCAGACAATCCCGGCACTACGGTCTTACTTGAAGCGGAATGTGATGCGACCCTTGGACAGGTCATAAGGCGTCATCTCTACGCTCACACGGTCACCAGCCAGCACGCGGATGCGGTTCTTGCGCATCTTTCCGCTCGTGTGGGCCAGAATCATGTGCTCGTTGTCGAGCTTGACGCGGAACATGGCGTTAGGCAGCAGCTCCGTTACGGTTCCGCTGAACTCGATCATGTCCTCTTTAGACATCGTTATTTCCACTCTTCATATGGTTGTCGGCTTCCCTGTAGTGAACCCGGTTGCTTGAAATAGCTGGTCAAGGGCGGTCTTATGGCCGCGCCCGAGCCCCCGGGTCAAGTTCGGGCTGATTTTTGCCGAGTCACGAATTGCCGAGACGCGCAGAAATACTCAGCGCGTGGGCTTCAAGACCTTCCGCATTCGCCAATGTAACGCCTGCGGGCCCGATCTTTTCCAGCGCTTCTCTGTCGGCGGCGATATAGGTCGTCCGCTTGAGGAAGTCATAAACGGAAAGACCGGATGCGAACCGCGCCGTGCGGGAGGTCGGCAGAACGTGGTTCGGGCCACCGACATAATCACCGACCGCTTCGGGGCAGAAGCGGCCGAGGAACGCCGCACCGGCATGCCGTACCTTTGCGAACACTGATTTGGGATCATCCAGCATCAGTTCAAGATGCTCGGGCGCGATCCGGTCCACCAGCTTCGCGGCTTCATCCCAGTCGGCGACGATGATGACCGCTCCGAAGTCGCGCCAGCTCGCGGATGCAATGGCCGAACGGGTCAGCGTTTTCAGCTCCGTTTCCACGGCAGCGGCCACGGCGTCACCAAAGACGGCATCGTTCGTAATCAGAATCGACTGTGCGAGTTCGTCATGTTCGGCCTGCGCCATCAGATCCAGCGCGACGAGGCGCGGGTTGTTCTGGTTGTCCGCCACCACCACGACCTCGGAAGGACCGGCGATGCTGTCTATGCCGACACGCCCGAACACCTGCCGCTTGGCTTCCGCGACATAGGCGTTGCCGGGGCCGACGATGCGGTCCACGGGACGGATCGTCTCCGTGCCGTATGCCATCGCGCCGACAGCCTGTGCGCCGCCGATCCGGTAAATCTCGGTCACGCCGGCACGTTTCGCAGCAGCCAGCACCAGCGGATTCAGTACGCCATCCGGGGTCGGCACGCACATGGCCAGCCGCTCCACACCTGCTACACGGGCCGGAATGGCGTTCATCAGCACGGAAGAGGGGTAGGCCGCCTTGCCGCCGGGCACATAGAGACCTACGGCGTCGAGCGCGTTCCAGCGCTGGCCGAGCGTCACGCCATCGGCGTCGGTAAACTCCATATCCTTAGGCAACTGGGCGCGGTGGAAGGCTTCGATGCGGGACGCGGCCACATTGAGGGCGTCGATCTGGTCCTGCGGCACTTTCGCGGTTTCCGCGTCGATTTCTTCCGCAGTGATACGCATGTGCTCTGGCGTTAGCGGAAGCCTGTCGAATTTTGATGTCAGTTCGCAGACGGCGGCGTCGCCACGGGTGCGGACATCCTCAAGAATGGTGGTGACGGGCTTGTCCACACGACCGCTTTCCGTCTCACGGTCGGCCAGCAGCGCGACAAAACCGGCTTCAAAGTCGGCGGAGCCTGTATCAAGACGTTTCATGATGTTCTCTGTCTTTCTGCCCGGTGAAATCGGGCCGGATAAAATGAGTCTACTGAAGATGGGGGATCAGGGCGTCGCCAGCGCATCGCGGAAGCTGGCGATCAGGCGTGCGATTTCCTGCGGGCGTGTCTTCATCACCGTACGGTTGACGACCAGACGGCTTGTGATGTGGGCGATGGTTTCCACTTCGCGCAGGCCGTTGGCGCGCAGGGTGGAGCCCGTATCGACCAGATCGACGATCACGCGGGAGAGGCCGAGCATCGGGGCCAGTTCCATCGCGCCATGCAGATGCACGATGTCGGCATTGATGCCGCGTGCGGCGAAATGACGCCGCGTGATGGAGGGGTATTTCGTGGCGACACGGATTTCCGACAGGCGGGTCGGGCCTTCTTCCGGGGAATCGGAGATCGGCTGGGCCACGGAAACCCGGCAGCCGCCGATGCCGAGATCAAGCGGGGCGTAGAGTTCCGGGTAATCAAACTCCATAATGACATCCGCGCCGCAGATGCCGAGATGCGCGCCACCTTGCGCCACGAAGGTCGCCACATCGAAGGAACGGACCCGCACGACGTCGAGATTCGGATCATTGGTGGTGAAGCGCAGGCGACGGCTGCTTTCGTCCAGACAGTCGGAAGATGGGATGATGCCCGCCTTTTTCAGCAGGGGACCAGCGCTTTTCAGGATACGGCCCTTGGGAAGCGCCAGAATCAGCCTGTTATCCGGATGATGGGTCGCATGCGTCGTCTCGTCTCTGGTGACGGGGGCGTTCGCTGCGAGGTCCGTAGTCCGGTCGAGGGTCATGTGATGCTCCGGGTCGCCCGGCCGGATGCCGGGCTACAGGCCGCGGGATGCGGCTTCAGTGTAAGGTCGAAGCGGCGTTTACCATAGAGTGAACACTCCGCCAAAACTGTCTGTTCCGGGAGGAATAGAGTTTTAACCACCCCGGCTATAGGGTGGCTTCATGTCAAGGCCGATCGGGGTGCTGCGCGAATGGCGCGTGTGAAATGTGTGATGATGCAGCGGGATGAAACCCTGCTGCTGGAAGCGTGGTTCAGGCACTACGGATACCTGTTCGGTTTTGAAAACCTTGTCGTTCTGGATAATGGATCCGTCGAACCCGAGGTGCTCGCCACGCTCGACCGGTATGAAAAGGCCGGGGCGCGGATTTTTCGCGGGCTGGGCAAGGCCAAGGATTTCGAGGCGAAGGGTGAATATGCCCGCCGCATCATCCAGTTCTGGGATGCGACGGAAGAATACGACTTTGCGATCCCGGTTGACTGTGACGAATTTCTCTCCGTTTACACGGAAGACGGTTTCAGTTGCTCCAGAGAGGCGGTTCATGCCTGTCTGGATGAACTGATCGGAGAGAAAAGGGCGATGCAGATCCGGTTCAGTCCGGGAAACGTGCCCGGTGTGCCCGGCTGCTTCATGCCGATGGATTTTCCGAAGAAATTCGTCGCCAGTGGAACCGTCGAAGAGGTCGATCTCGGCTACCATGCGATTACGTCGCGGGTGGAAAAAGGTTTTGCCGAGACACGGCTGGCCTATCTGCACATGCACCATAAGCCGTTCGACATGCTGGTGGAGCATGCCTCCCGCAAGCTGCGTGACAGGGTGGACGTGACGGACCTTGAAGCGCTGAAAGGTTTTGTCGGCGCGGGCATGCACCTGATCGAGTATTTCTTCATGACGGAAGAGGAATATCTCGGGCGCTTCAGAAACGGGGTCTATCTGCGCTTCCCCGGTGTGCTGAACCATTTCAGGGCAATCGGGCTGCGCTCTGAATTTTTTGGAACGATGCAGCCCGCGGAACCGGCAGTTCCCACTGATCTAGCCGAACTGGTGAAGGTGGAGGAGGGGCGGATGACCCGGACCCGAACCTTCGACGCCGGAAAATATCTTGAACTTTATCCTGATGTCGCCGCCTCGGGCATGAAGGCCTTCTATCACTATCTCGCCTTCGGTATGGGAGAAAAACGGCGGCTGGACTGATATGCCTGCGTCGTTCCGCTCCTATCATAGGGCTCCTATCAAGGAATGTGTCCCATCTTGCACAAGACTGGCGCGGGACTGGTTTCCAGTCGCATGCGGTCCGGTGGGCGCAGCAGCAGGCGGGAAAGCGTCGTCCCCGCAGTTTTGTCAGGGGCAGTTTCGTCCGGGCGCATAACCACAATCGGACGATGACGGGACGACCTCTTGACCGGGCATGACAAAAGCGCAAGGTGCAGGACATGACTCTCCCACATTCTGACGGATATTCCATGGAAATGGTTGCCGTATCTATCAGCAGGGCTCTGGATGAGGTTCGCGGGCAGATTGAAAAAGCCGCGCAGACTGCCGGGCGACCGTCTGATTCTGTCACGCTGGTCGCCGTGTCCAAGTTTCATCCGGCCTACGCGGTGGAAGCCGCCCTGCATGCCGGACAGAGAGTGTTCGGCGAGAACCGGGTGCAGGAAGCGGCGGAGAAATTCCCCCGGCTCCGAGCGCAATATCCCGATCTTCGCCTGCATCTGATCGGCGGTCTTCAGACCAACAAGGCGCGGGAGGCCGTGAGGATCGCGGATGTGATCGAAAGCCTCGACCGACCCTCTCTTTCCGACGCGCTGGCGAAGGCGGCGGATCAGGAGGGGCGCATGCCGGACCTGCTGGTGGAAGTGAACACTGGTGATGAACCGCAGAAATTCGGGGTTCCGCGAGAAAAAGCCGATGCGTTTATCCGTATGACCCGGGAGCGGTTCGGAGAGAAACTGTGTGGGCTGATGTGTATTCCGCCAGCGGGTGAGGACCCGGTTCCGCACTTCCGTTTTTTACGCTCGCTGGCCGATGAGCACGACCTTCCCGTGCGTTCGATGGGCATGTCGGCTGACTATCCGCAGGCCATCGCCGAGGGCGCGACTCTCGTGCGTGTGGGAACAGCCATTTTCGGCGAGAGACCCGCAGGGGTTGCCGGAGACTGACCTGAGCCGGTAAATCTCCGGCAACGATTTTCCGAAGACGCGGATTTCCTGGTGTGAAAACCCGCACAGGCCCCGCGTAAGGGAGTTAACGCGAAGAATGACCGGACACGAGACATCGTCTGACAGTAACGGCGCGTCGCCTGCTGCTGCGGGCAAGGGTGCGGCGGCAGGCGCTCATCAGAGCCCGAGAGTGACGGAATTCGGAGCTGATCAGGCCGAGCACGAGACACCCCCCGTTGGTTTCGCGGCGCTCCTTGGCGTGCTGGGTGTGGTGTATGGTGATATCGGTACCAGCCCTCTCTATGCGCTGCGCTCCACCATTGAAGTCGTTTCCGGGCACCATCCGGTGCAGAACGCGGAAGTTCTGGGCATTGAGAGCCTGATCTTCTGGACGCTCATCATCGTTGTGACCGTGAAATACGTGCTCCTCGTCATGCGGGCTGATCATAACGGGGAGGGTGGTATTCTCGCACTGACCTCGCTCGCCCAGCGTGGCGCCTCCAGCAGCCGCATGAGGATCATCCTCGGTCTGGTCGGGATCGTCGGAGCGTGTCTGTTCTTTGGTGACGGCATCATCACCCCCGCCATTTCGGTGCTTTCGGCGATCGAAGGCGTGGAGGTGAGTTTCCCTGCTGCGCAGGAAATCATCATTCCCATGGCCATCTCCGTCCTGATCGGCCTGTTCAGCGTGCAATGGCTTGGCACCGGCAAGGTGGGGGCGGTCTTCGGTCCTGTCATGCTGCTGTGGTTCGGCACGCTCGGGGTGATGGGACTTCTTGAGATCCTGCATCATCCGGCGGTTCTGTTCGCCATTTCTCCGCTCTACGCCATCCAGTTCGTCATCCATCACGGCACCCTGTCCTTTATGGCGCTCGGGTCCGTTGTGCTCTGCGTGACCGGTGCCGAGGCGCTTTATGCCGATATGGGGCATTTCGGTCGTCAGCCGATCCGTTATGCGTGGCTGTTCTTCGTGCTGCCGATGCTGGTGCTGAACTATTTCGGACAGGGCGCGCTGGTGATGGCGGACCCTGCGGCGCTGGCGAATCCCTTCTTCATGCTGGCGCCGCATTCGATGCAGATTCCGCTGGTGATCCTCTCGACCTTCGCCACGGTCATTGCCAGTCAGGCCGGTATTTCGGGCGGCTTTCAGGTGTGCAGACAGCTCATCCAGCTTGGCTATCTGCCGCGCATGCGGATCGTGCATACCAACGCCGAGGAAGAGGGGCAGATCTATCTGCCGGATTTCAACCGTTTCCTGATGGTGGGCGCGATCCTGCTGGTTGTGGCCTTCCGCAGTTCGGACGCGCTGGCGGCCGCGTACGGCATCGCGGTGACCGGCACCTTTATCTGCACGACGGCTTTATGCTTCATCGTGTTCCGCACGCATTTCAAATGGTCGACTCAGACGGTCTACGCCACCTTTATCCCGTTCATGCTGATTGACGCGATCTTCTTTTCAGCCAACGCGCTGAAGATTCCCGATGGCGGCTGGGTGCCGCTGATGCTGGGTTGCGTCCTCACGCTGATGATGACGACCTGGAAACGCGGGCGCAGCCTCATCATCGCCCGGCAGGGACAGGACAGTCTGCCGATGGGCTCGTTCATCGCCCGTCTGCCGCAGTCCCGCACCGTGCGCGTGCCGGGCATGGCCGTGTTTCTGACCGCCACGCCGGACTTTGTGCCGCCATGCCTGCTGCACAACCTCAAGCACAACAAGGTTCTGCATGATCATGTGCTGTTCGTGACCATCCAGAACCTCGACCAGCCTGAGGCGGATCGCGGGCATCGTGTGATGGTCGAGGAACTGTCCCATGACATCTACCGCGTCATTCTGCGTTACGGATTCATGGAAACCCCGAACATTCCGCGTGCGCTGGAAGAACTGAAGTCCAACGGCATCGACTTCGACCCGACTCTGGCGTCCTATTTCATTTCCCGTGAACTGATCGCCCGCTCCTCCGTGCCGAAGATGGCGCGCTGGCGAATGGCGGTGTTCATGTTCATGGCGCGGAACGCCACACCCGCCACGGAATTCTTCCGGATTCCGATGGATCGCGTTGTGGAGCTTGGCGTGAAGGTCGCCATCTGAGACCTGTGGCAATGTCTTCATCTCTCATGCAGGGAGGCCCGTCATCGGATGGCGGGCCTCTCGCGCTTTATATCCACTGGCCATTCTGTCTGGCCAAGTGCCCTTACTGTGACTTCAACAGCCATGTGCGGGAACGTATCCCGTCCGAACGTTTTATTGCGGCCCTGCGGAAAGAACTGGTGCATGAAGCCGCGCGTCTTGGTCGCCGGTCCCTGACATCGATCTTCTTCGGGGGTGGGACGCCCTCTCTCATGCCGCCGGAAGGCGTGGCGGAGTTGATCGAGGACGCCCGGACGCTGTTTGACGCGGATTCTGATATCGAGATCACGCTGGAGGCCAACCCGACGAGTGTGGAAGCGGCCCGGTTGCAGGGATTTCGTGACGCTGGTGTGAACCGGGTCTCGCTGGGGGTTCAGTCCCTGCGTGATGATGCGCTGAAGATGCTCGGTCGCGAGCATTCGGCAGGGCAGGCCGTGCGGGCGCTGGAAATGGCGCGACGCATCTTTCCCCGGGTGACGTTCGATCTGATCTATGCCCGTCCGGGACAATCGCGGGAGGACTGGCGCACTGAGCTTGCGCAGGCGCTTGATCTCGTCGCTGACCATGTCTCGCTGTATCAGTTGACCATTGAGGACGGTACGAAATTTGAAGGACTGTTTCGTCAGGGGAAGCTGGTTCTGCCGGATGAAGATCTGGCGGCGGCGCTTTATGACGATACGACAGAGGTGGCGGCACGGCACGGTCTGTCGGCTTACGAAGTCTCCAATTACGCGGTGCCGGGGGCGGAGAGCCGCCATAATCTGACATACTGGCGTTACGGGGATTATCTCGGCATCGGTGCGGGAGCGCATGGGCGACTGACGTGGGGCGGGCAGTTGCTGGCGACGCGCCGTCATCGTGCGCCCGAGATATGGGCGGAAAAAGTCGAGCAGACCGGCTCGGGCGAAACCAGTGCGGAGCCTCTGGACCGGCTGGATCGTTCCCGGGAGATGCTGTTGATGGGGCTGCGACTGGCTGAGGGTGTTTCCAGCGCCGCTTTCGAGGCCCGGACAGGCTGCGCTTTTTCTGAGGCTCTTGATGACAGCGTGCTGCAACTCTGTCTGGAAGAGGGATATCTGCGGCAGCTTTCCGGCGGAGGACTGGTGGCGACGCCGTCGGGGCGCGTGAGGCTGGAAGCGATTTTGCCCCGGCTTGTGTTGTGATCGACCGAACCGGTCTGATTTTCGCCAAAATGGAAGTTCACGGTTCGGAGCGTTTAGAGCAACATCCGATTAGACTGAATCGTCTGGTCGGATAAAATTGCTCGATAAACAATGGCTTAGAGCGGCATCCGCGATTCAGTCTGAACGAATGCCGCTCTCAATAGGCTCTCTTTCTGAGATGGTCATTCGTTCAGTTGATTTCTGCCGGACGAAAACCTGTTCTACGATGAAGCAGGTACAGGCTCTATGGTCGGCGATAGAAATGGATTATGTATTGAGACATTACTCATCGTCTGAAAAATGTGGCAAGGCTGTTTTCCCGTTACTGAATTTGGTGGAAGATGGCATGTCCGCCGTTCTGGCGGAGTGTCTGTCGGATCAGCGACAACTTTGGTCATGAATTACCCTGGCGGTGCCCACGGAGGAGCAAAATCCTGTTGAATAAGGATGTGCCTGAAGATCGGGCGGAACAGCACTCTTCGGAAGAAGCGCAGTCTGCCGGGCGAAAGGACTCACCAACGCCTGATGAGGTTCTGAGCGGAAACTTCGCCCTGCCTCAGGTCGAGGCGAAGGTCGAGGCATGGCTTGTCGAAGCGGCGGGCCGTGAGAAGTGGCTCACCACCGACTATCCCGAGCGTTACCTCAATCTTGGCTACACAATCACACCTCTCGTTCAGGAGGGTGAGGTTCCGCGGGTTGCCATGCAGGCAGTCGCGGAGGTGAGGCGCAGTATGCTGGCGCGGCATGCAGCTGATCTCACGCTCCTCGCCTCCATTGTCGAACGGCTGAAAGAGGTCGTGCGGGAAGGGTACGAGTATGACGACGCCAAAATCCGTGGCGATCTGGTGAAATGGGGGCTGATCGAGCCTCGTAGCCGTAGTGGCGTGCTGATCGACACTGCGGAAGGCTCCCGCCTGAGCAGCGTTCTGGAGCTTCAGTGGTTTCTCAGGAAAGTTCAGTGGGAGGGCGGGTGACCGCCGCCCTTTGGAGCAGATCGTGATGAGATGGTTCATCTGATCACGTAAGAAGATGACTTAAAACAAGAAAGCAGTAAGGCCGGTATAACGGGCTGGACTTTGCAGGATCGAAGCGGGCGCTGCCCGCACCCCGGTAGGGACCACAGGCCCCATGCCCCCAATGTATTACAGACAAAACGGTTCCCAAAGACGCGCTTTTGGTGTGGTTCGCGTTAGCGCTCCGTCATCCCCCGGCAGAAGGGTCAGGCAAGCCTGATCGCAGAAGTCATCAAGGACGACTGCTGCACTATCGGGATGATTCAGCTTTCCATTGCTGGAGCGTGCTGAGAGTCTGGGCCACATGCTGGTCGGGCGAGCGATTTTCGTAGCTCATCAGAATTTTTCCATCCGGCGCGATGACGTACGACATGCGTGCGGCATGGGTGTCATGGGACTGTCTGGCGTCATAGAGCGCGGAAACGGCCCCACTCTCGTCGGCGGCGACGGCGAAACGATTGCGACATTCGCTGACCGAGAATTTTTTCAGGGTATCGAACTGATCCATCGAAACCCCGATGACGGTCGCTTTCAGGGCCTGAAACTGATCCATAGCCTCCGCGAAGTCATGCGCTTCTATCGTGCAGCCGGGTGTGAAGGCGGCAGGATAGAAATACAGGACGACAGGCCCTTTCTTCAGCGCTGTTGCCAGTGAGAAATTGAATTTGTGTCCCGCCAGACTGGCTGGAAGCGTGAAAACAGGAGCCTTGGCGCCCGTCTGCAGGGCGGCGCTGGCCTGCGGCGTGAGTGTCAGGCCAGTCACCAGAATGCCAGTCATCAGAAGACCAGTCATCAGAAGACCAGTCATCAGGGTCAGACCGAAACATTTGCGTAGGAGCATAAGAATCGTTCCCTGCTGGTGAATGAGGCCGATGAATGCGGCTGCTTCGTGCGGCGATCAGATGCCTTCGGGCGAGACAACCACACAATTGGACGAACCGGCATCGAGGCGATGACAGGCGGCCGTCGCTTCCGAATGGGAAAGACCGGTCAGGCGCGCGCGATAGATCTGGCCTTTTGCCAGACGGACGCTTGCAATCTGTGTTCTGGCCGAAGACAGGTCATTGCTTGCCTTGGAGCGGGCGCGGCTGGCGGCGGTCTGGGCGAGGGATGGCGTGCTGAACGCGCCAACCTGAATGGCCCACACCCGGGATGTGGCTGCGGCCGCGCTCTCGGCAACCGGCGCCTTGATGTGGTTGTTCGTCACGGTGGCTGCGCGGGAGGGCAGCGGAGCGGACGCGGCGGAGGCAGACGAGATCAGAGCGAAGCGGTTGGCGCTGCGGGCCGGAAGTGTCGCAGGCATGGCGCTGTCATTGATGACCACGGGTTGCGTGGGCGATGTGTCAGCCGAAGCTTGGGGCTGTTCCGCAGCTTCCGTTTCCGTGCTTGCGCCGCTGGACTTCATGCGCGCCGCCCACACCGAACTGACGGCCTGAGGAGACTCGGTATTGCTGGAGACCGGAGCCATCTGGCTGGCGTAGGCCGGAGTCGGAACGACTGGTGTCGTGTCTTCCGTCGGAGATGTCGGGGCTTCCGCAACCTCGACGGGCCGGGTGTTGCCGGCTGCGCGCTGCGCCCAGGCGTTGCGGACACTGGCGGCGCTGCCTGCCGGTGGCGCCGCCGCGGCATATTCCGCGTTCTGGCCGGAGGTATGGCTGGCGACAAGAAGATCGGCCTGTGAGCGGCTGTTGGGGTAAATCCCGGCGATCTCGCGTCCGATGGCGGCGACATAGTTCCGGGTTTCACGCGGAAGGGTGCGATTGCGGGAGATGAAGTCCTCAAGCCGACCGGGGCCCGCATTATAGGCCGCCAGAAAGCCTGGTGATCCGTAGATATCATACATCTGACGGATATAGGCGGTTCCCGCGAGCACATTGTCATGCGGATCATAAGGATCGTCGCCGAGATTATACTGGCTGCGCATGGCGTCGTAGGTCGGCGGCATCAACTGCATCAGGCCCATTGCGCCGGGGGCGGAGGTCACCAGTTCGCCGTTATGGAACAGCCGACCGCCGGATTCACGTTGAATCACGCTCCGAATCCAGATTTCCGGAATATCGAAACGCTGGGAGGCTTCGGTGATGTATGGTCCCCACGGATCATCGCTTGAGCCGGGAGGGGCGTAATAGGATTTTGCGTGTGCCCGGTAGCGCGCTTCTTCCTGCGCGATGGGGATCTGGAGGTCGGACTGCGGCCCCTGACCGGCGCAGGCCGACAGGAGGGCGAGCAGGCCGAGAACGGCGGGAGCCTGAAGCTGGCTGGCGACACGGGAGAGCGCGGATTTTGAACTGTTCATGGGAGTGGATGTTCTGGCGTGACACGGGGAAAACCCGGGCGCGTGGTGCATCGGTCTCTCGTTCCCGGTCCGCAAAGCGTATCTCCCCTTTCCACCCTGTGTTTCAAAGCGCAGGAATAACCCTCAATGCGGCAGGATGCACGCGATTTATCCGCCTTGCACACGAACCCGGTCCTGAGAATCCTCGTTTGGCTTCGAATTGTGACGTTATCGTGGCGCAGGTGGAGTCGTCTTTTGGTGGACCTGACAACGACAGAGAGCGGCACGGTTCCGGGAGGCGGGAGACTGACGGGAGTTGCCGCATGTGGGCCGGATGGGCTACGCGATCGGACCATGACAGCCTCGACCGGCCAGCGTTCCGCAGTGACACCGACCATCTCCGCGCAGGAGAGCATGGAGCAGACGCTCCTGCCGCACGGCGGCACGTCTGCCGCTACGGATATGGATGATGGGGAGCAGAGTGACCTCGATCCTGATAATGAACAGAGCGCCCGGCGTTCCCGTCTGAGTCTGGCTCTGGCGGATATCGGGGAAGGTCTGCGCCTGTGGCGTCTGGCCGTGTCTCTCGGCTGGCTCGACATCAGGCTCCAGTTTCGTGGATCACGCGTGGGACCGCTCTGGCTCACGCTCGGAACGGCGGTGATGATCGGTTCGATGGGCGGCATCTACAGCCACCTGTTTCATATCGTCCTGAAGGATTATCTGCCCTATCTGGCGATTTCCATGATCCTCTGGCAGATCGGGGTCGCGGGCGTGACACAGGACGCCTGCTCCTGCTTCATCAATGCTGCAAGCTCGATCCGGGCGACCCGATTGCCGTTCTCCTTACAGGCTTTGCGCGTGCTGGTCCGTAACGGCGTGATGTTCGGCTACAACATTGTCGTGCCGGTGGGAGTCTATGTGATCTTCGGCCTGCTGCCCGGACCGGTCGCCCTGTTTGCCGTGCCGGGACTGCTCATCTGGGCGCTGAATGCGTTTGCCTTCTGCCTGCTGCTGGGGTCGGTCGCGGCCCGGTACCGGGATATTCCGCCTATCGTCGCCAGCATCGTGCAGGTTGCGTTCTATGTGACGCCGATCATCTGGAGCGCCCGGCAACTTGGAGCGCGGGGATGGTGGCTGGTTTTCAACCCGTTCTACTCCCTGCTGGAAATTGTGCGCCAGCCTCTGACCGGGGATATGCCGTCCCTGCTGATATGGGGTGTCGCCATCGGACTGAGCGTGCTGCTCTGGATCAGCAGTCTCATTGTGTTTTCGCGCTCGCGGGCGCAACTCGCCTTCTGGATCTGACGAACGTGACAGGCTCCGCATCCACTCCCGGCATGACCGTCAGAAAACCGGCGCAGTCGAAGGCGCTCATCCGGCTTGAGCATCTGACGCTCGATTTTCCGATCTTCCACGGTGGAGCGCGTTCGCTCAAGAAAAGCCTGTTCGGGAAGGTCAAGCGTCCGCTGGCGCTGGGACGCGGTTCCCGGACGGGCGGTGAGGTGCGGATGAGCGAGAACACGCCCGGTGTGCTGGAAGTGCGCGCCATCAGTGATCTCTCTCTGACGATCCGAAGCGGGGAACGTGTCGGTCTGATTGGTCATAACGGGGCAGGGAAATCCACGCTTCTGCGGGTGCTGGGCGGAATCTATCTCGCGCAGCCCGGCATGGTGACGGTGCGGGGTTCGGTCGAGACGCTGATCGACACCAATTCGGGGATGAATCCTGCGCTGACCGGGCGTGAGAACATCTATCTGCTCGCGCAGCACAAGGCTCTCCGGTCGGCCCAGCTCAAACAGCTTGAGCAGGATGTGGAAACGTTCGCCGGGTTGGGCGAATTCATGGACCTGCCTCTGAGGCTCTATTCATCAGGCATGGCCATCCGTCTTGGCTTCGGACTGGCGACGGCCATCGCGCCGCAGATACTGCTGATGGATGAATGGTTCATGGCAGGAGACGCCCGGTTTCAGGACAAGGCGCGGGCGCGTCTTGCCAACGTCGTGGATGGGGCTGAAATTCTGGTCATTACGTCCCATTCGCTGCCTGTCCTTGAAGAATGGTGCGCGCGGATTATCTGGCTTGAAGGCGGGCGTGTGAAAATGGATGGCCCGGCTTCTGATGTGCTGAAGGCTTATACGGAAGCGATGAATGCTCATGTCTGATCATAATCTGTCCGAAACCACGCTGCCTGTTCGGGTTGTCGCGCTCTATCGCTTCACGCCGTTCGAGGATTGTGAGGTGATCCGTGGCCCTCTGGCTAAACTGTGCTGTTCACTGGGTATTCGGGGCATCCTTCTTCTCGCCCAAGAAGGCATCAACGGCACGATTGCCGGTAGTGACGGGGCTATGGACAAGGTGCTGGAGCATATCCGCGCATTGCCGGGCTGTGCCGATCTGGAGGTCAAGGAATCCCGCGCCGCTGAACTGCCGTTTCTGCGGATGAAAGTGCGCATCAAGAAAGAGATTGTCACGATGGGGGTGCCGGGTGTTGATCCGCGCGCCATTGTCGGAACCTACGTTGACCCTGCGGACTGGAACAGCCTGATTTCCGATCCGGATACGATCGTTATCGACACCCGCAATGATTATGAGGTCGCGGTCGGAACGTTTCGTGGGGCAATCGACCCGAAGATTACGACGTTCCGTGAATTTCCAGACTGGTTTCGCGCCAGACGGGACGAGCTTGCCGCACAGGGACGCACGCCGAAAGTGGCGATGTTCTGCACGGGCGGCATCCGCTGCGAGAAATCCACGGCTTTCGCCAAGGCGGAAGGGGTGGAGGATGTCTTTCATCTCAAGGGCGGGATTCTGAAATATCTTGAAACCATCCCGGAGAAAGAGAGTCTCTGGGATGGCGAATGCTTCGTCTTCGATCAGCGCGTGACGGTGAAGCACGGGCTTGAGCAGGGACAGTATTCCGTCTGTCATGCCTGCCGCCGTCCGGTCAGCGATGAGGACAAGGCCTCACCGCTCTACGAGGAAGGGGTGAGTTGCCCGGCCTGCCATGACGAGCGGACGGAGGCGCAGCGTCGTCGGTATGCCGATCGTGAGCAGCAGACCCGTCTGGCCGCCAGACGGGGGACGCACCATCTGGGGCCGGCGGAGTAGGCTGGTTTCTGGATTCTGCTTCAGGGCGAAACGGCTTCTCCGGCGAGAATACGATTCAGGGTCTGTTCCTCGCTCTCGCTGAATGTAATGTTTTTCAGCGCATCGAGCGTGTCATCAAGCTGCTTCACGTTACGCGCGCCAATGATGGATGACGTGACGCGACGATCCCGCAGGGTCCACGCGACAGCCATCTGGGCGAGGCTCTGCCCTCTTTTGCCTGCGACGTCCGCCAGAGCGCGGACTGTTGCAAGCCGGTCCTCGGTCAGACTGTTCCTGTCCAGATAACGGCTTCTGGCGGCGCGGGAGTCCGCGGGAATACCCGAGAGGTATTTGTCGGTCAGCACGCCCTGAGCCAGCGGGGAGAACACAACGCAGCCGACGCCCAGTTCATCGAGGGCGGGCAGAAGGTCCTTCTCAATCTCCCGGTTCAGCAGGGAATAGGAGGGTTGATGCACGAGAAGGGGAATGCCCTCCTGTCGCAGGATTGCTTCCGCCTGTCGTGTCGTGGCGTCGTCGTAGGAAGAAATGCCGACATAGAGGGCTTTCCCCTGTCTGTAGGCCTGCACGAGCGCGCCGATCGTTTCCTCAAGAGGAACATCGGGTGTCGGGCGGTGAGAATAGAAAATATCGACATAATCCAACCGGAGGCGGCGTAGGCTCTGGTCAAGCGATGACAGAAGGTATTTGCGTGAGCCGCCATTGCCGTAAGGACCGGGCCACATGTCCCAGCCAGCCTTTGTGGAAAGGATCAGTTCATCGCGGAAAGGACGGAAATCAAGATCAAGAATTTTGCCGAAGTTCTGTTCGGCTGATCCGTAAGGCGTGCCGTAATTGTTGGCGAGATCGAAATGTGTGACGCCTCGATCGAAAGCACGGCGAAGAGTGGCGCGACCCGTCTCAAACACGTCGGTATCGCCAAAATTATGCCACAGGCCCAGAGATATCAGCGGCAGGTCGAGGCCGGAGCGACCGCAGCGACGGAAAGTTGCGTTATCATACCGTCCGGTGTCGGGGGACCAGTTCATGGGATTGTTCCTTTATTGTGGGAAAATCTACAGGGTTCAGATGTTGGCGCCAAGGAACTGCGGAAAGGCGCGTTCGAGCCAGCGGGGAGAGGCGCCAACGGCGAGTACACCCCAGGCAGCGAAATAGGCTGTTCCGCATCCGGCAAGGATGAAAGGCATGGGCACGAACCCTGTCAGCCAGAGAAGGGATGCGCCACCAAGGTTGCCGCAGAATGCTCCCACTCCGGTCAGGCGTCCGACCTGAACGGAGGGCATCCACTCGGTGGCGATGCCGAACAGATTGCTGGAAAAAACCTGATGAGCCAGCAGGGCCAGTGTCAGCAGTCCGATTCCGAGAGGCAATGAGGACGTTACGAAGATAAGCGACATCGGCATGATGCAGAGCGCGGCAACGCCCATGATCAACCGGCGTGCGATTTCATGAGAGCCTGTGATGACCTGTAAGCGTGCGGGTAGGACGCCGCCCAGCATCGCCCCTGCCGCAGCGCCGATATAAACGATTCCGGTTGCGGTGCTGGTTGCCTGCATCGTCAGATGAAAATGTGAATGCAGAATGTCCGGGAGCCAGAACAGGGTGATCCACCATGTGGCATCCGAGAAAACCTTGCTGGCGGAAAACACCGTGAACATGCGGCGGATATCTGCTTTCCGCTCGTATGAAGGGTGAATGTTATAAGCAGACGTTCTTTCTGACGGTGCTGGCGTTGCCTTGAGTTGCCAGAGAAGGGCCAGCAGCAGTCCGGCTCCTCCCAGACCGATCACGATGCTTCGCCAGTCGGTGAAGGAGAGCAGCACGGTCACGAGGAACGGGGTCAGAATGGCCGCAAGGTTGGGTGCGGCGTTGAGATAGCCGATGACCTTTGCACGCTTTTTTCGTGCGATGCTGGTTGCGATGACCTTCATCAAGCTCGGCATTCCCGCCCCTTCAAGCGCACCCAGTGCTGAACGGATGCAGATGAAATCAACGACGGTCCGGGCGACAGCATGCAGGATGGTCATGAGACTCCAGCCTGTCATCGCAATACCAAGTGTGCGTTTCGGACCGAGCCGGTCGACAAGCCAGCCTGCGACCAGCAGGCTGCACGCGCTTGCAACCTGTGTAAATGTTGAAATCGCCGCGTAGTCTTTTGCGCTCCAGCCGAAGGTTGAGTCGAGGATCGGTTTCAGGAGCGCCATGATCTGTCGATCGGCGGCGGCAATAACGATGATTCCAAACAGGAGAGGCGTGGTCCACCCTGCTGACGGACTGCGGACAGGCATGGGCAGACTCTCGCTGTCTATGACATGCATTGTCAGAAATCTTTTCTGAGGACGAAGCCTCCGTAGCGGCCATAATCACGGGGCAGCGAATTGAGCACGCCGCCCACTGCGCCGTAACTCATGTAAGAAGCATAGTGCGTGTTGATCGCGTTACGCATGACCAGTGTAAGCTTCAGTCGGAGTTTCGTGTCTTCCAGACCAGCGTTCAGATTCCAGATGCCGTAGGCTTTCTGCACCGTATCCGGAGTTTCGGTGAGGGAGAACTGGGTGCGGCTTTGCCATACGTAATCACTGCCGACAGAGGCTATGAAGCGGTCGTTGAGCGGACGCGCATAGTCAGCGCTGAGAACGAATTTCCAGCGGGGTGCGAAGGGCAGGGGCTGTCCGTTGACATTGCAGGAAGCGGGAGAACCGGCAGGGCAATTGAATTTGTCCACGACAGCATAGGTGTAGGCAAAGTTTCCGCCGAGGGTGAAACCCGGCAGAAGACGGGCGGAAATATCTCCCTCAAAGCCTTTGGATGAGACCGAACCCGCATTGATCATGCGGTAGACAGTGCCGCCTGCGACCTGATCGAGAAAATTGGCCTGATAGTTTGTAAAGTTCTCCATGAAACCGGTCAGGTTGGCTGTGATCCTCTTATGCCAGAACTGCGATTTCAGGCCGATTTCAAAACTGTCATTCTGCTCGGGCTTGAGCGCCTGCGTGTCCGTGTTCGACATATTGAAAAACACATTATAGGCAGGCCCCTTGTACCCATGAGAGTACGTAAAATAGGCGTGCATGTCGGGGTTTATGTCATATTGCAGCCCGATTCGATCGACATAGCCATTGCGTGCGGTTGAACCTGACGAAGCATAGGAGGGGCGAATGCCTGTCACGGCGACTGCCGAACTCGATACGCGGGACATATCGTAGCCGATATCGTCGCGAAGAAGACGTAGCCCCAGAATGGCCCTGAAATTCCGGGTGAAATTCAGATTACCTTCGGCAAACATCGCATAGTTGTTGTTGACCGTGCCGTAACGGGACTGTCCGCGTGCGTTGGTACCTGATGCGGACAGGGAGCGTGTGTAAACCTCCCTGTCCACACTGTGAAGGTAATAAAAACCGGCGACATAATCAAAGAAGTGTCCGCGAGGTGATGCGATGCGGACTTCCTGCGAGGCCTGCCAGAAGTTGAGCTGGCCGTGATCGCGGACCTGTGGCAGACCCGCGTGTACGTAAGCGAGGCCATCGTAATCCTGATCCTGAATATTCTGCCAGCGACGATAGGCTGAAATCGACGTCAGCTTGTATCCGTGCCCCATATCACGATCGAGCGTTATCGCGGCGCCTCCCGTATGGTCCACCGACTGGCTGTTGGTATTATTGCTGACGGAGGTGTTGTTGTTCGAAGGTTTGATGCCTTCCGCCGTCAGGGCTGACGCGAGAGCCGGATTCAGGGTCACGGCTCCCGTGGGGTAAGCGATATTGCGGGAAGAGGAATAGACACCGGTAGGCACACGGTCGTTCTGATACATGTAATCAAGACCGAGGGTGACATTGGTCTTCTCGTCGGGGGTCCAGAGAAATTTGGTGCGGGCCCCGCGATGTTCGTAACCATTCACCATGTCATGCGTGGCAAGATTGGTGACGTTTCCATCAAAACCACCTACCAGAAAAGAAGCGTTCGCGATGAGTTTTGAAGGAACGAGCGTGCCTGAAACACCACCCGTCAGACGGTATTCATTGCCAGAGAAATAGGAACTTTCAGCAAAGGTGTGAAAATCCTTTGTGGGGGCTGCCGTCACGATATTGACGGCTCCGGCTGAGGCGTTCTTGCCGAAGAGCGTTCCCTGCGGGCCGCGCATGACCTCGATGTGATCAAGATTGAGGATATCGGCCGTTGCCGGGCCGGGGCGCGCCAGAACAACACCGTCGATCACGGTTGAAACGGATGGCTATACACCGGGTGATGTGGAAACGGTGCCAATGCCCCGCACAAAAATTGCACGGTCTTTGGAGGAGGCATTTGCTCTGAAGTTCGCGGAAGGGATGAACTGGAAAATGCCCTGGAGGTCATGGACATTGTCCTTCGTCGCCTGTTTCGCGGTGTAAACCGATGTGGCCACAGGAACTTTCTGCAGAGGTTCGCTTCGGCGACGTACTGAAACCGTCACTTCTTCAGTTTTGCTGGCCTGTAGGGCGACGGGCTTTGCCTTTTTTGCGCCGGATGTGTGAGGCGCGGCAGCAACTGCGTTCATGGCCAAAGCACAGCCGAGCGACGTTACTGACGTGTTCAGTGTGATCCGGCGGAGCTTTTGAGAGAAAGCGGTCATCTAGGTATCTACCGTCATAAATAGTTAAATTTAACTTTTGCGATTCGTGAATGTGTTTCTTATCCATAAAACACACACAGTCAATGTTGTTATATTTTTGAAATCAGGATATGCAGCATTTCTTATGATTAAATTCGTTCTTTTTGGCTGATTATGAGAGTTTTTTATTGCTTTATAAAATAGTGAAATATGAGAGATTTTGTTATATATAATTGATAAATAAGGTAATTATTTTTTATTTTGATCGTCTTTCGATTTGAATTCTAACGGGAAAAATGGTGGATAAAAGGAGTGCTTGGTATGTCTACAGATGGTTCTCAGAAGATCGATGATATTTTGGTACACAGAATCGGTGGAAACATCGGAGCGGAAATCAGGGGAGTCAGTCTTTCACCTGACCTTGATGAGGACATAATAAGCCTCATCTGGAATAATGTACTAAAACACAAAGTTGTTTTTTTTAGAGGGCAATCGCTTTCCAGCCTTCAGCAGGAAGAGTTGGGTAAACGTTTTGGCGTGTTGGTGCCGCACCCCACTGTGACCAGTGCGAAAGGGACTAGCCATATCTTCGAACTGAAGGCCCGTAATGGACGTGCAGCCAACACATGGCATGCGGACATGACATTCATGAAGTCCTTCCCGAAGGCCTCCATACTCCGGTGCGTTGAGCCGACAGAGTATGGTGGTGCGACCCTGTGGGCGAATACGGCGAGCGCCTATCGAATGCTTCCAGAACCACTTCAGGAGCTTGCTGAAAAAATATGGGCAATTCATACGAATAATGCCTACGACCATACAGATCTGGTGTCCGAGAGAGACTGGGAATTCGTGCGGTGGCAGGCGAATGTTTTCGCTGCCCGCATTTTTGAGGCAAAACATCCAGTCGTGCATGTTCATCCGGAGACAGGAGAGAAGTGCCTGCTCCTGGCGAACTTTATTCAGCGCCTTGCTGACTTCAATCTTCCTGATTCACGTTCGCTTCTTGATCTGTTTCAGTCATATATTTCACGTCCGGAAAACACGGTGACGTGGTACTGGCAGGCTGGCGATATAGCGATCTGGGACAACAGATCGACGCAGCATCGTGCAACAGCGGATTTTGGCGCACAGCACAGGGAGTTGCAGCGTGTGACGCTGGTGGGAGATACACCCGTCAGTGTCACGGGTAAAAGAAGTGAGCAGATTGTAGACGGTCGAGATAATCCGGTTGCTCTTGGAGAAGAGATTTATGCATGGGAAACACGTGAACGTATTCCATTGACGCTCTGACCATCCTGCCAAAATGACAGGATAATTCGGGATGAAATACGGATATGGAAATCTGTTTGGGGCAATTTACTTGAGAAATGAAATCTCCAGTTAATGCCACATGATTATTTGATGCCGACAATATCCCTTCTTCCTTGTGATGCTTTTCAAAGCGCTGCCTGCCTTCGGTCGGAAACTTGTTCAAGCAGGAGACAGGCAGCATGAAACAACGCGGACTTCTCCAAAATGGCGTATTGCCAGTGAAATCCGTCTCGGCACGATGGCAGGTTCTAAAAGCCTATTTTGGTTGGTTGTTCTGATAGAAATATCGACGTGATGATTGGAGTGAGGCTGAAAGGGCAGGGTTTCTAGAACCAGCATCTACTGCCCGCCTTCCATGAAGTTGTGACGTAAATCATTCAGCAGAATGCCAGGCATTTGTAGCTCTGAGAAGTGCAATCGTTTTTATGGCTATAATGAAACGATTGTTGAAAAATGCATGTGGTTGAATGGTGAAGGAAATTTTCGTTCTGTCGAGTAGGAATTTTTACGAAAAATGGTCGGAGGATGAGAAAATATCTCACCCTCCGACCATATAAATTTTTTCAGACTTGTGACGGAATCTTCAATCAATGAGTATCAGTTTTTATTAACTCTATGTTTGAAGGGTCTGCTCACTAGCCTGAATATCTCCATTTAAGCTGGGTATGCTTTAGAAATTGATGGATGTGTTCACGTAATACATGCCGCCAAAATATCCAAAGGCTGAGGACGTGGGATATTTGAAGAGGTTATTGTTCGATGCTGCGGCCGCAGCTTTGACGCGTGTCGGATATTTGTTGCCAAGGTTGTTGGCTCCAATGGCTACGCGCCATATGGGAGTAATCTTGTAGCCAACTTCCATGTTCGTGATGAAGGCCGGATGTATTTTCGTCCAGAGATTGGTGGGGAGGCTGGGGGCCGCGATAAAGACACTGGAACCGTAACGCATTTCTTCCACTGACACAGACCATTTGTCTTTGGTCCAGTTCAGGCTCAGAGTTTCACGATTTTTGGGGCTGGAGTGAATAAGCTCCGCCACGGCGTAAGCGTTATAGGACGAAAGTCCGTTGGCCTGAAGAACGCTCGGTGTGCTGTTATAACTACGAATTTCGTTATCAGAAAAGTTGACGCTGAAGGCAAAACGGAATGTGCCATAGATTCTGGTGCGAAGTGTGTAGTCTGTTGTCAGGTCACCACCCCATGTGTTGGTGTTGACCGGATTTGAGTAGTAGGATGCATAGGTTGCATTGCCCATGCCATACGCACCAAGAGTCTGGGCAACAAAATTACCGCTCAGTGTCGTAGTGCTGGCAAGACGATCGTTAATGGCAATGTAATACAGATTTCCGGTTACATGCCAGTTATCCAGAGGAGTAGCATCGACTCCAACAGTAAAGCTGCGCGAATATTCCCCCTTGAGCTTGCCTGCTCCAAGTGCCTGAGCTGCAGCGTTGTTGTTGGGCAGAGACAGAGTTGAGTAGGTTGCCTGTGGTGAATTGTAGTAATAATAGGTCTGGCCAAGGGTTGGTGGGCGATAGCCTGTGTTGATATTGGCGCGGATGGCCCAACGCTTGTTGAAGTTGTAGCGTGTTCCGATCGAGCCTGTAGAGACGACAGGATAGTTGTGATAGGCGACGGTCCGGCCGCCAATTGTCCACTCCCATTTCGGCGTGACATAAAAGTCCAGGTTGGCGTGGCCATCGAAAACATCGCGTGTGTATTTTCCAGCAACGTAATCAGGGTTGCCGGCATGAGTGGCCGCGCCGGGGGCTGCTGTCTTGCCCGCATTGGGGCCTGTCAGGATTGGCACGCCACCTGATGCATAAGATGCGTATTCACCGGCGCCCAATTGAAAGGTGTCCCGACGATATTCTGCTCCGAACTCCAGTCCCACAGGCTTGGGCAGGAAACCGACATTGATATTGCGTGATGCCTTGAAACCTGCGGTCAACTGGCTGGAAACGGCGGACCCGGTGTGGAAGCGCGTCTGGCTGTCTGTGCCGTAGGAAGCGTTGTCCGTATCTTTCAGGTCGTAGGACTGCATGTCCTTGCCGTAGTTGACGTAAGTGTCCCACGCAAAGCCCAGATTATGACCCTTGAAGCCGTTATCAACTTCAAAATCATTTTCTTCCATCAGATAGTAAGGCTGCATGCCATTAGGCCAAAGGGCGGTGACGGTCAGATCATCCGCCGCAGAGCGGTAAGCCTGACCCACGCTCACGTTGCGATGCCCGTAGGTGGAAGTGGAATACAGGTTGATCGTGTCCGTAACCGGCACGCTCATGTTGGCAGACAGGGTTTCCGTTGTCTTCTTGGGCAGGCCGTTGGAGCGTTGCACGTCACGGCTACGGCTTGAACGTGGGTCTGTGCTGCCATCAGGAAGGGTGTAATACAGGTCATTGGGATAACGGCTGCTGTTCTTGTAGTCGCCATTACGGAAGGCCGGAAGCTGATGAACGATTTCCGCCGCGAGATCCAGATAACCGCCGTGGTGACCGAGGGGAAATGAGATATTCGCAGAGCCGTTGATGCCCTGACCATCTCCGCCATAAAATCCGCTGTTCTTGAAATTGACAGAACCACCGTGTGTGTCTGATTTGAGAACGATATTGACTGCACCAGCAAGGGCGTCCTGTCCGTACAGTGCTGTTGCGCCTTCGGTAATGACCTCCACATGGTCAATGGCGCTCATGGGGATAAGGCCGATGTCCGCTGGTTCCGTGCCCCAGTTTGGACCCGCATTGGCATTGAAGTTTGCGCCAATGTGACGACGGTGATCATTGACCAGAATCAGGGTTTCGTCGGCGGAGAGGCCACGGAGCTGCATGGTTTGCACAAAGGCGTTCCCGCCGATTCCCGGAACCGCCGGGGAAGTGATGGCAGGAGAGAGCTGGGCCAGCGCCTGCATGACATTGCTTTGGCCGGTTGCGGCGAGTTCGGCGCCGCTGATCACCGTGACAGGAGTTGTGCTGTTCACGGGGGTAGAGGGAGATGTTGCGGATTTCCCGATAACACGAGACGCAGCGACCCTGACTTCTTCGTTGGAACGGCTATACAGGTTATGAGGAGAGCTTTTTTTTGAAGCCGTAACGGATGCAGGCTTGGATATTGCCTGGGTAGATGCCAGTTTTGTAGGGTTGTTTGTAACATCCTTGTTTTGGAAGGATGTTTTTCTGATATTTCCCGACGTCGTGGCAGCAGTGGCGTGCTGTGTTGAAAAAACCGAGACAAATACGGCTGTGCTGATCAACAGCTTCTTGTCGATGGGTGAGGTCTTTTGTCGCATCAAATATACTCCATAGCTAAACAAGGGACCACGTAACTGCGACGGGAGAACAACCTAAAACTCATTCAATGAAGAAAAAAAAGAGGTTGGATGCACCGTTACAACAGGAATATTTTAGGAAGTCTGGTCTCGGCAGGAGATCAATCTCTGGCTCTCCATATATACGGGCCGATTCTTCTTTCCGGCAATATCGTTTCGAAATGATAATAATCTGGGTGCGCCAATTCGGAAAACGATATTTTTTGGCCCCAAGAGATTATTTTTTTGTGGCTCGGGGCAGCCATGAGATCAGATGAATGGATGTGAGTAGGAGGTGTATATGAAGAAAATTATATTAAAAATCAATTTATTAAGTGATTTGTATCTGTTCGAAATGCACTTTGTGAGAAAGATTTGGAGATGAGGTCTGTCTGCCTGATTGATAATCAGAATTCTGAATTTTTTTGATGAATCGCGCGGTGTAATTTGCAACTATATTCCGCTTTTCCGGGCGCGTAGACGCCCGGAAAAGGTGATAGATCATTTTGCAAAAAGGCTTTTCAGATCATTGAAAGCCTTGATTTCGATTGCATTTCCAAACGGGTCGTAAAAGAACATTGTCGCCTGCTCTCCAGGTTGTCCCTTGAAGCGGATATAAGGTTCGATAACAAATTTTGTTCCTGCGTCGATCAGTTTTTTGGAAAGGTCTTCCCACTGGGGCATGGTCAGAACGACACCAAAATGCGGAACGGGGACGTCATGGTCGTCCACACCGCTCAGATGAAGCCGGTTCTGAGAGCAATCGGCCATGTGAGCAACAATCTGATGACCGAAGAAATCAAAATCAACCCAATCGGAGGAACTGCGACCTTCTCCGCATCCCATTTTGTCACCGTAGAATGCGCGTGCTTCCGACAGGTTATCCACTGGAAAAGCAAGATGAAAAGGGGGGATAGATCGTGCGGTTGTTTCTTGGGCAGTCATTTTTTCACTCTCCTCATGAAAAACAAACACATAAGGTGGGTGATCTGTTGTGAAAAATGATCTTTTTTAGGGCTAAGAGCAAAAAATACAGACACTGGATGCCTCACTCATGAGGTGGAAAAAAGACGCTACCCAGATATGGGTGGATCATTCTGTTTCTTCTGTATTCTGCAGAAACTCGCAATTGCAGCGAGAAACGCTATGGCTGTAGCCATGCCCAGACAGATCTGTGCGGCGTGGTCTGCGTATAAACGGTAGACAAGTGCGACAGCCGTTGCTCCGAGGGTCTGCCCGGACAGGCGTGACAGAGAAACGACACCGCTTGCGCCGCCTTCACGCCCTTTGGGAGCGGAACTCATGATGATGCGGTTATTGGGAGGTTGAAACAGGCCAGAACCTGTTCCAGCCAGAAAAATACATGAAGCAATGGATAGATTGCCTGCCGTCAGTGGTTGTGTCCACAGGCAGGCAAAGCCACAGGTCATGACCAGTAATCCCAGAGATGCGAGGAACGCACTGGAAAATCGGTCCGCCATTCTGCCGGAAACCGGAGAAGTCAGAACAACACCAATGGGCCATGCGGTGATGAGCAGGCCGGATACGACGGAAGATCGGCCAAAGTCATCCTGCAAGGTGAACGAGATGGAAATCAGGAAAAAATTGGAGGCAATGAAACTGATGATGGCTACCGCGCTCGCCTGTCTCATGGCCGGGAGGGAGAGGAGGTCGGCGGGAAAAAGAGGGGAATCGGCCTTGCTTTGCCGCTTCCAGAGCAAAAAAATGAGTCCGCTGCCTGCACATAATAGCGTGCTGCCAAGCGGCACATGCTGTCCATGCGCACAGATATTTAAACCGATCACCAGAAAACCCAGCGCCGCAACCGTAAGCACCGCATGCGGAAAGTCGAATGTCTGTGTGTGGTGCTGCGTCTTTGGCAGGGCTGATATACCCAGCATCAAGGCAATGCCGCCAAGGGGTATGTTGATCCAGAAAATCCAGTGCCAGTTGGCGAGAGCGAGAATAAAGGCCCCGAGACTTGGTCCCATGGCAACGCCAAGCCCAATCATAAGGCCGTTCACACCGATGCCTTTACCCAACTCTGCAGCAGGATACACCAGACGTACCAGAGCCAGGTTCACGCTCATGATGCAGGCTCCACCTATACCTTGCAGGGCGCGGGCGAACATCATGAATGAAAGGGAAGTGGCTACTGCGCACAAGATGGACGCCAGAAGAAAAACGGCAGTGCCAATCAGGCTCATGCGCGCATACCCAATTCGGGTTCCTAGGGAGGAGAAGGGCAGCAGCGTAATCAGAGAGGCGAACTGATAGGCATTAACAATCCAGATTGACTGCGCCTGTGATATGCCGAGATCATGCGCCATGACCGGCAGAGCAATATTTGCTGAAGAGTAATCCAGAATGGACAGAAGAATGGATAGCGTGATGGCTGTCATGGCCCAGAGACGCATACGCCCGTACAGGCCATCATGGGCGGAGACGAAAGCGGAGGAGTTCATAAATAGCCTGCTTCTGACACGTCAGTCTGAAACTAGATCGTCATCCGTTCAGATTGGATCACGGATACTGCTCTAGTGTGCCAGAACAATATGCTCGGGTTGCGTGCCCGTGAGCGCATCCCGTACCTGATGCGCGCAGATAAGGGCTAATTGTCGCAGGGCTTCCTGTGTTGTGCCGCCAAGATGAGGCGTGACAATGAGTGAGGGAGCCTTGAGCAGGGGAG
Source organism: Acetobacter sp. (assembly GCF_022483985.1). Classification (NCBI taxonomy): domain Bacteria; kingdom Pseudomonadati; phylum Pseudomonadota; class Alphaproteobacteria; order Acetobacterales; family Acetobacteraceae; genus Acetobacter; species Acetobacter sp. The sequence goes on from NZ_JAKVME010000001.1 coordinate 380,563, forward strand.
AGGTTGCGGAGGGAGGCTCCTGCTGAAATACATCCAGTGCGGCGCCATGCAGGCGTCCTTCTTCCAGCGCATGAGCGAGATCCGTGCTTTCCACGGAAAAACCCCGACCTACATTGATGAGAATTGCATCAGGGTGCATCAGCGCCAGTGTGGAGGCGTTAATAATTGGCGTGTCTGTCGCTTTTCCGGAGCGATGATTTGAAACGACATCGGCATTTTTCAGAAGATCTTCCAGATGGTGAACCTGTTCCACATCATGCTCCGTAAAGATGGAGGCGGGCACGCTGGGCGACCATGCAATACAACGCATGCCCAATCCTCTGCCTGCAATGGTGGCGACTTTCTGAGCAATGATGCCAAAGCCGATGAGCCCCAGTGTTTTGCCGTGTAATTCCATTCCGTGCGCAGAGTAACGAAAGCCCCAGTTACCTTCGCGGACAGCCTGATTTGCTTCACAAATGTTTCTGGCGCTTGCGAGCATCAGGCCCACGGTCAGTTCAGCAACCGACTGGCTGTTGGCGCCGGGCGTGTTGGTTACAAGAATGTTCCGTTCACAGGCAGTCGGGACATCAATCCGATTGGTGCCTGCACCGTGACAACTGATAATTTTCAGGTTGGGAGCGGCAAGAATGGCCTGCCTGTCCAGACCCAGATCACGTGTTATGACCGCGTCGGCCGAGCCTATTTCCTCAATAACGGTCCGCATGTCTGGGCGTGAAGCGTAACGTGTTGCAATACCGTGGTTGTTCAGGAAGGTAATAGCGGCTTCATGCACGGGTTGGGTGATAAAACATTCCACCGAAATTGATCCTTTACGCGATCTGAATAATCCTGAAACAGGCAGGATAGTAATGAAAACAGAAGGTTAATCCGGTTGGATACGGAAAACGGGTTGATGATATCCAACCACAGAGTTTACCGGCACAAGACAGAGCAGGACGGTGCCCGAAACGGGTGCATCCAGTGCGAGCCGCAACGGTCCGACATCGACAAACCCCAGAATCGCTCCCTTAGTGATATGGAGCCCTTCCTCCACGACTGCTTCGGAAAAGATTCCCATTTCTGGGCTGAGTGCGTCCACTGTTCTGGCAGCGGACTCTACTGTCGAAACATTATGCAGAACGTCGACAATTTGCAGTGGAGTTAGCTCAAGTTTGAGTTGACCTTCCTCCAGAGGGACATCGCAGGATACAATGCCATGTTCACGCATGCGGGGCACAAGGACTGTCAGAAGATCGATCAACTGAGTGTTGTGATCGGGCATGATCATTTCATGAGCCCTTTATCCAGTGAGTGAACAGTAACCATGCCTTTGAGAAACGATTCCGACTGCAAAACACGCTGTTGTAACGGGATGGTCGTGCAGATGCCGCCAATGCGTGTTTCGGCGAGCGCGGCACGCATACGTTCAATCGCATCTTCTCTTGTAGAGCCGTAAACAATCAATTTTGCGATAAGGGAGTCGTAATAGGGAGGCACCACATAGGATTCATAAATGTGACTGTCCATACGCACACCGGGCCCACCCGCGGGCCACCATTCTGTGATTTTTCCTGGATTTGGCAGGAAAGTATCAGGGTTTTCCGCGTTGATCCGGCATTCTATGGCGTGGCCCATGCATTTCACGTCGGTCTGCGTAAAGGATAAGGGGTGGCCACGAGCGACAGAAATCTGTTCGCGCACAATATCAATGCTGGTTGTCATCTCCGTTACCGGATGTTCAACCTGCAAACGTGTGTTCATTTCAATAAAACAGAACTGCCCATCTTCGTACAGAAATTCGAACGTGCCAGCACCAACATATCCGATCTGCTGGCAGGCATGAGCACATTTGACCCCGAGTGCGGCAATCTCCTGCTCCGGGATGCCGGCTGGAGGAGCCTCTTCCATCAGCTTTTGGTGCCGTCTCTGCACAGAACAGTCACGTGCGCCCAGCCATACGGCATGACCGTGACGGTCTGCCATGACCTGAATTTCAATGTGACGCGGAGATTCCAAAAAACGCTCGGCATAGACATCCTGCTTGCCAAAAGCGAGAAGGCTTTCCTGTCTGGCGTTGGCAACGGCATTGGCGACATCCGTCGCGGACTCCACAATCCGCATGCCCCTGCCACCACCACCCGCAGACGCCTTGACGATCAGAGGGTAGCCAATGGTGTCGCAGATACGCTGTGTGTCCTGCGCTGAGTCAGGTAACGCACCATCAGAACCGGGCAGGCAGGGTACGCCAGCAGCAATCATTTCCTTTTTTGCGCTGATCTTGTCGCCCATAAGGCGCATGACCTGCGCAGTTGGGCCAATAAATATCAGGCCTGCATCTTCCACGGCCTCTGCGAAATCAGGATTTTCGGACAGAAAACCGTATCCGGGATGCACCATGTCTGCCTGACACAACCGGGCGGCCCGCAGGATACGCTCCTGATCAAGGTAGCTCTGTGCAGCGCTGGCAGGGCCAATGCACACTTTGGCATCCACATGGTCCAGATGGGCGAGATCCGCATCCGCTTCGGAATAGATACCGATGGTTTCCAGCCCCATCAGGCGACAGGCGCGAACAATACGTAGAGCTATTTCACCCCTGTTGGCGATCAGAACACGCAATGGCTTAGTCATCCAGTTTCTCCACGCTAAAAAGCGGCGTACCCGGCTCTACCATCGTGGCGTTCTTGACCAGAACCGAGAGAATGCGGCAGCGATAGTCAGCCTCCAGCAAGGTCAATGTTTTCATGGCTTCAAGAATGCCAATTGTCTGTCCTTCCTCCACGACATCACCGGGCTGAACGTAAGATTCTTCGCCGGGAGAGGGAGCGGCGTAGAACACCCCGTGCATGGAAGCCTCAAGCTGGCTGGCTGCAAGAGGTGCTGGAGCGGGCGGGGCGAGGATGGCTGCGCCTCTGGACTGCGCGGGCTGTTCCGTCTGTGCGGTTTCTGGCCCGCGCAGAACAATCCGTTTGCCGTCCGGGGTCGTATAGTCCAGCAGGCGCACGCCCAGTTGTTGCATGCAGGACATGAGAGCGCACAACTGCTCCATGTCCATTGTGCCAGAAAAAGACGGTATTTTTTTCATATGAAAGCCTTGAGAGCTATACCGGCATCCTCCAGACGGGCTCTTACGGTGCGTGCAATGGCAACGGATTCAGCGTTATCTCCATGGACACAGATGGTATCCATCTGGGTTGGCAGCATTTTGCCGGAACGTGTTTCAATAGCGCCTGCCTTGACCATGCGTATGACTCTTTCAGAGACGAAATCCACATCATGCAACACGGCGCCCGGTTCCTTGCGGGAGACGAGGTGTCCGTCCTCGGTATAGGCCCGGTCGGCGAAGATTTCAGTGTAGACGGTCATGCCTCGTTCACGTCCAAGCCGTTCCAGTTCACCAAACGCACCGGCAACAAGAGCGAGGGAAGGGTCTACAGCCTGCATGGCGTTCAGGACGGCATTTGCAACATCAGCGTCCCGTTCTGTCAGATTGCCGAGCGCGCCATGTGTCTTGACGTAGGCTATAGGGTGGCCAGCATAGGTGGCCATGGCCTGAGCCGCTCCAATCTGATAGGCGATCAGGCGTTCTGTCTCTTCTGGAGAAAAAGGGATCAGCCTGCGACCGAAACCCCATAGGTCAGGGTAGCCGGGATGCGCGCCGACAGCGACATTTTTTTCGCGGGCAATCTGGAATGTCTGCGCCATGACTTCAGGGTCTCCTCCATGAAAACCACAGGCGACGTTTGCTGAAGTGACAATATCCAGCATCGCCGTATCATCGCCGATCTTGTAGTGACCGAAGCTTTCGCCAAGATCGGCGTTCATGTCGATTGTTGTTTTTGTCATGGCGTCTTCTCCAGAAAAGAAACTATTTTGTTAGAATATGGGATTTTGCAGTATCAACCTGTTCTGCCATCTGTCGCAGATATTGGCGATGCGCCCTGAGTCGGGCAAGCGCCTGTTCATGGTCGATCATACGAAATCTGATCCAGCCTCCCGGAGGCATCTGGGATAGAAAACTCAGGTCAGGTTCGGAAACAATACCTATCTTTGGATATCCTCCGCAGGTGTTGGCATCCGCCATCTGGATGATGGGCTGACCTGATGGAGGCACCTGTATCGTTCCGGGCAGAAGTCCGTGTGACAGAAGGCTGAGGGGGTTCCGGGTCTGGAGGGCGGAGTCTCCTTCAAGCCGGAATCCAACCCGATTGGTCTGTGTGGTGATTCGCCACGGCTGCTGTACCAGACAAGCCTGTGCCTGTTCCGTAAATTCTTCGTATTCGGCTGCGGGCAGAACATGCAGTTCCACGCCATCCTTATCAGGCATGGGGGGATGGGCTGCCAGTCCCAGTCCATTGACGGGTACCGGGAGACTGGCTGTTGTTGTGCCGCAGGACAGAAGGTCGCCTTTTTGCAGGCCACGCCCTTCGAAACCGCCAAAGCTGCCTTTGATGTCTGTTGAGCGACCGCCGAGTAAGGTGGGTACATCCACTCCTCCGGCAACCGTCAGGTAGGATCGCATTCCTTTTTTGGGAGCTTCCAGGGCCAGTGTCTGACCAGCGCGTGCTTTCATGCTCCAGCAGGCAGGCAGAGGCATTGCATCCAGTTGGACCTTGGCGGGCGCTCCGGTAATGGCAAATACGCAGTCCTGACGGAATCTGATTCTGAAAGGAAAAAACACAATCTCAAGACCGGCTGCATCCGGTTTGTTCCCGACAAGAATATTTCCCAGAATAAAGGCGGTGCGGTCCATGACGCCACCACAGGACACCCCAAAAGGCAAGCTTCCGGCGCGACCAAGATCCTGCACGGTATTCAGGGGGGCATTCGTGAGAATTTCAAGCATCATGCGCTCACAAAACGGACAATATCGCCAGCTCTCAGCAGGCAGGGATCATCTTCCGTTACGTCGAAAAGATCAGGGCAGTGAGCTTTACCCAGAATATGCCAGCCTGACGGTCCCTTGCTGGGCGTTACCGCAGTGAAACCACCGCCAAGACAAACGGATTTCTGTTCCACACTAACACGAGGGGTGTTTCTGCGGGGGATGGCCAACGGTTTCGGCACTCCGGTCAGATAACCGAAACCGGGAGAGAAGCCGACCATGGCAACCCGATAGGTTGCGCCCGTGTGAAGGGCCACAATTTCACGTTCGGACAGCCCTGCCGTCTCGGCTACAAAGGGAAGGTCCTCTCCATCTGGTCCACCGTAAGTCACAGAAATAACCAGCTCTCGCGGAGTGATGTGGGCTGATCCTGCCTGTTCCCATGCGGTATGCAATATCTGGCGTATGTCGGCGGCTTCATGTTTTTCGCAGTCAAACGTGGCCAGAAGATTGTTTGCTCCGAGAATGACTGTCTGAATTTCGGTTTTCTTTTTCAGGATATTTTCCAGACTCCATATCCGGGTCTGTATATCGTCAAGGAATGGCCCCTCGGACATGTCCAACAGGAAAGCCTCCACGCCCGCATAACTGATACGCATGACAAATTATCCGTTTGCAACAGTGTCGAGTTTTATGGGAATGCGGGGGAAAGTCAGAATCGCTCCAGCCCCAGCCAGAACAATGGCTGCGACCATGTAGAATACGTATTCAAAACTTCCTGTAAATTCAAGAATATATCCGGTGATAACCGGCGCGAGGATGCCGGTGCCGTTGCTGAAGGTCAGCACAAGCCCATTGGCTGCCCCCAAAGCGTCATGCTCGACCAGCAGGTCGGCCAATAGAGCCATGTTTGCGCCGCTGCCAGCGGTTACAAACCCCATGCTCAGGATAAGGCAGACCATCGACAGAGGAACCGAATGGATGAATGGCAGAATGCCGAGCACGGAGACCATGGAAAGGTAGAGTGCGACAATACGTTTCCGACCAGAGCGTGTGTTTGCGTGGGTGCTGTGCAGGCTTTCTCCTATCCGGCCCGCAACAAGTGAAATAATGACAGCGCCCGCGTAACAGTAGGCAGTATAAACGCTTGCATCAAAAACCGAGAGATTCATCCTCTGTTTGAGAATAACAGGCAGCCACGACATCATGAGGAAATTGGCATAATTGACGCAGCATTGTGCGATAACCACGCCCCAGAACGAGCGGGATGCAAAAAATGGCCTGAGTGAAAAACGCGTTTTTTTAATGGATTTTTCAGTTGCTTTCGTTCGTGGGGGGTAGAGGAAATACCATAGAAGACACCACAGAAATCCCACCAAGCTCAGAATGATGAATGTCATGCGCCAGCCATGCTGCGCCACCATGTAGCCCGCAACAAGGGCGCCAGATGCCAGACCAATTGAAATGCCACTGGTGAACAGGGTCATCATCAGCCCCCGTTGATGGGGAGACGACCACAGGCGCATGACCTTGGCCCCCAAGGCAAAAGTTGGTGCTTCTCCTACCCCGAGCACAACGCGGGAAAGCAGAAAGGCAGGCAGCGTCATGGCCAGACTGCCCTGCACCATCGCCGCGGACCATACTGCCACGGCCAGAATGCCAACAAGCCGTGGACCGAGTCTGTCCAGAAGGATGGAAGAGGGCAGATTCAGGAAAAAATAGGACCAGAGAAAACTCGACAGAACCCATCCTGCCTGACTGGGGCTTAGACCAAAATCTTTTACAATGTCAGGTAATGCAACAGAAAGGGCGGCTCTGTCTCCATAACAGATGACACACATCATGACTGTGGCGGCACAGACGGCAACCCGCCTCCATGTTGTTCCGGCCACTCCGCTCGATAGAGAAGAGGATAGATGCACGTCCTGATTTTTTTCCTGCGTCAAAATTCAGACAATCATGCTGGAAGAATTGAACGGGGCACGGGCATGACATCAAGGTTGCGTGGCATCGTTATCTCTCCGTACACACATGGGCTTCACAGTTTTTTCGGTGGTATTGAGGTTTTCAACTTCCCTTTTCAGAAAAAGAAGTTTTTGTCCTCGTCACCCGCAAAAAGAGCTTGTCTTCCATTTAATTTCGATTATAGAACAAAAAAGAGCAACAAAAATATCGATAATTTTTGCCTCTGAGGCACAAAAAAAGTGTTGTATGATGATAACGGAACTGCGCACCTTTCTCGTTGCCGCCCAACTCGAAAGCTTTGCCGCCACGGCTGAAAAAGTGGGGCTGACCCAGTCGGCTGTCAGTGCGCAGATCAAACGTCTGGAGATGGAGTTCGGTTATGCCCTGTTTGAACGGACTGGCCGGGCGGTCAGTCTGAGCAAGGCAGGTCTGATTGCCGTTGATCGTGCTGCCGAGATTGTTACGCTTTTTGATCGTATGCGTGATATTCCAAGAGATAACACCATTAGCGGTACCATCAAGGTTGGAGTCATCTCTACGGCCTACTCGGCGCTTCTGGCGCCTGCCATGGCCGAGTTCCTGAAAATTTATGCTGATGTCCTGCTTTCAGTCAGTGTCGACGTGTCTCTTGCGCTGCTTCAGAAACTGGAGGCCAAGGAACTCGATATGGCGATTATGGTCAAGCCGCCATTCAGTCTTATTCCTCATATGGAATGGGTGCCACTTGTGACCCAGAACTACGTGATGGTGATGCATGAAAGCATTGAGGTGCAGGACTGGAAGTCCATCCTCAATCAGCATCCGTTCATCCGTTATGACAGTCGTTCATTTGGTGGCAGCAGTATCAGTAGTTTTTTGAAAATGCATAGTATGACGCCGCATGATATTACCGAGACGGAGGAAATCAGCCTTATTCTGGATATGGTCTCCAAGAATATCGGGATTGCCATTATTCCTTCATGTCAGGAAATCAATAAATACGAAAACATTAAATGTATAGACATACCAGAATTTTCTCAGAAACGAGAAATAGGCGTTATGGCCTTCAATAGCAGAAGAAAGATATCGGTTGGAAAGTTTATTACGTTTCTTTCCGGTCAATGTAGTTGATTTTCGTCAATTTACCCTGATACCCCAAGCGAAGAGTTCCCGAAGCATGAGTGTAACCTTATTTCATCAGGCATTCGGACAGGCGCTTTTCGAAGCCCTGCACGCAATGAGTTTTGACGGGCTGGGCATGACGCGTCCTTCCTTCAGCGAGAAGGAAAATGAAGCGCACGAGATGCTTTGTGTGATCGCACGCGAACATGGACTGGAAATTCGACGGGACTGGGCCTGTAACCTGTATCTGACGCTTCCAGGTCGTGACCGGAGCAAGCCTGCCGTCATGACTGGTTCTCACATGGACACGGTCCCTTCGGGCGGTAATTACGATGGCGCTGCGGGCGTCGTGGCCGGTCTGTCCGTCCTGTGCCGTTGGGTGAGGGACGGATTTACGCCTGAACGGGATGTCACCGTCATGGCGACCCGTGCGGAAGAGAGTGTCTGGTTCCCTGTGTCCTATATCGGCAGCAGGACAGCTTTCGATTTGCTGACAGAAAAGGACCTTCAGGCCAGACGCTCCGATACAGGCCGAAGCTTGGCGGAGCATATGGCGGAATGCGGCGGGGAACCGCAATGGCCACATGCGGGTATTCTGCAACCCGAAAAAATAGACTGTTTTGTTGAGTTGCATATAGAGCAAGGCCCTGTTCTGCCCAGTAATAATGCCGTTATCGGCGTGGTGTCAGGAATTTGTGGCAGCATGCGTTATCGCCATGCCAGTATACTGGGGCAGTACGCTCATTCGGGGGCGACACCCCGCCAGTTCAGGGCCGATACGGTGGTGGCTATGGCGGATCTTGTGACTACGCTACAGGCATACTGGGAGCAGATGGAGAGTAATGGCAAGGCCATGACTCTGACCTTCGGTGTCTGTCATACCGATGCACAGCAGGCCAATTTTAGCGCTGTTGCGGGCAAGGTTTCGTTCTCGCTTGACGTCAGATCACAGGATACGGATCTGCTGGGCGAAGTCGATCGGCATATTCAGCAGGTCGTGCAGGATGTGGGCACGCGCCATAATGTAAAAATTGATCTGGGCGAGCGCACAGGCAGTGCCCCGGCGCTCATGGATGCAACGCTCCAGAGTCTGGCGTTTGATGTGAGCCGGGAGCTGAAGATTCCCGCGATCAGCATGGCAAGTGGTGCAGGACACGATGCCGCAACCTTCGCCAACCGCGACATTCCAACGGAAATGCTGTTTGTCCGGAATGAAAATGGCAGCCACAATCCCTACGAACATCTCGAAATGACCGATTTTGCTGCTGCGACTTCCGTTCTGGATGGCGTTCTTAAACTTCGTGCGGAAAGGATCTGATTGATGCGTTTGGCTCTGACCGGAGATTCCATTCTCTTTCGTCGTCTGAACAGCCAGCGGGATGCCGCCATTGCTCCTCTGTTTGATCTGATCCGCGAATGTGATATCAGTTTTACAAATCTTGAGTTTGTAGCAAATGATTTTGAAGGTGATCCGGCGCTGGATCATGGCGGCACGCATTTCGGGGCCCCGTGCTGGGTGCTGGATGAACTGAATGACGCCGGATTCAATCTGTACGCCGCAGCAACCAACCACAGTCTTGATTACAGCATATCCGGCCTGCGTAAGATGATGCAGGCTCTGGATGAGCGGGAGATGGTCTACGCGGGTGTTGGCGTCAACCTTGAGGAGGCGCGCAGGCCCGCATATACCACAACACCGGCGGGAACGGTGGCGCTGGTATCCTGCACTTCCACTTTTGCGCGTGGGCAGGAAGCCGCCGCCCAGACAGGCCTCATGGCGGGGCGGCCGGGCGTCAATCCGCTGCACTTCAGCAAAACGTATCAGGTCACACCGGAAGAAATCGCGCAATTGCGCGGCATTTATGAGCGTCTGGGCTTGCAGGATATTCTGGATGAGAAAATCCGGCAGGGTTTCTCCTTCCACCCTCCCAAGGGCACATTACCCTTTGATGGGCTTCAATTTACAACTGGCGACCAGACCCGTGTGCAGACCCGCGCGAACCAGCAGGATCTTGCCGATATTGTAAAATGGATTGAAGAAGCAAAGCTTGTTTCTGATGTGGTTGTCGTCAGCATTCACGCGCATGAGAGTGATTACAACGCACAGGGAACTCCGGATATCGAAGTCCCGGCTGCTTTTCTGCGTGAATTCACGCACACAGTCGTCGATGCCGGAGCATCGGTTGTTGTCTGTCACGGCCCGCATTTGCTGCGAGGGATCGAGATTTACAAAAATACCCCGATCTTTCACGGAATGGGAAATTTTATCGGACAGAATGAACTGGTGTCCCGTCTGCCGATGGATTCATACAGTGCTTTTCGTTACACACCGGATATGACGCCGCACCGGCTTTATAAGGGGCGGAGCGAGAATGATACGAAAGGCTTTCCGTCGGATCAGAGATTTTGGGATAGCATGCTTCCTGTCTGCCATTTTGAAGAGGGTGTTCTTAAAGCGGTGGATGTTCATCCTGTGACGCTCGGACTGGGGCTTTCTGCGCATAAACGCGGCGTGCCTTATCTGGCGAAAGATGCCGACAGCCATCGTGTTCGGGAGAAAATCAAGGATTTGTCCGCGCCTTATGGTACATCCTTCGGTGTGGGCGATGGCTATATGACGCTCAGATTCGACCAGTGAGCAGGCATGGAAATTTCTGTAAACAGTAGCAGGGCGATGCCGCTCTAACTCTTTGTTTGTCGAGCAACTTTATCCGATCAGACAACCGCATCTGCCCGGATGTTGCTCTAACCAGACCAGTGTTTCACAGGACCGCAGCTATACCTGACGCATGTGGTCCTTGTTCTGGTTGGTGCGCGTATTTCTGCATGTGTTTTTTCTCTGGTTCCGGAGTATTGCCTATGACTGAGAAAGCATCTTTCCTGTTTCCTCCTACGATTTCAGCACTGCCAATCGAGGGGCTGGACGTAAAATTTCCGGTCGGACGGATCTGGTGTGTTGGACGCAACTACGCGGAGCACAGCCGGGAAATGAGGAGCGACCCCGAGCGAAACCCGCCGTTCTTTTTTACAAAACCGTCTGACAACATAAGCACTCTTTCTGTGCTGCCGTTCCCGCCGCAAACACAGAAACTCCATTATGAGGTGGAACTGGTGGTGGCGCTCAATGCTGGCGGCACCAATCTGTCGCCGGAAGAAAGTCGCAGGCTGATCTATGGTTACGCCGTGGGTCTGGATATGACCCGACGAGACATGCAGGAGGCGGCCAAAAACAACCGGCATCCGTGGAGCCTGTCCAAGGGATTCGATAACGCCTGTCCCATTTCCGCTATTCGTCCGGCCAGTCTGGTAGGTGAGGTGGAACAGAGTCTTCTCACCCTGACGGTCAATGGCGACATCCGGCAATCCGGGCGAATAAGCGATATGATCTGGTCGATACCGGACATGATCTCTGTGCTGTCGTATAGTGTTACACTGCGTGCGGGTGACCTTATCATGACAGGCACACCAGCGGGTGTCGGTCAGGTCAATGTTCATGATATTCTGGAAGCCAGATGCGAAAATGTTGGTGAACTGACAGTCAGTTATGAATGACGATCGGGTGGTGGAGTGAATTGGACTACCATCAGCAGATAATATCGAGGGGGGCTATAAAATCATTTCCCGGATTTTGAATTGATTGTTTGTTTTGCAATGTATCAGTTGATTTTTATCAATTGATACGATTGGATAATTTGACGGAAAAATCATCAGCCTCCCTTGCGATGGTCCCCCAAGCGCTGCTTATCTCCTGCGGGAACTCATCCGGACAGGAGACAGCAACGTGAAACAACGCGAACTTGGCCGAACCGGCATCCTTGTCAGTGAAATCTGTCTCGGCACGATGACATTCGGTCAGCAGAACACGGAAGCGGAAGGTCATGCCCAGCTTGATCTTGCGATCGACAGAGGCATCAACTTCATTGATACGGCAGAGCTGTATTCCATTCCCCCGAGAGCCGAGACTTTTGGTGCGACGGAACGGATTGTAGGAAGCTGGCTGGCCAAAACCGGACGTCGTGACCAGATCATTCTTGCCACCAAGGTCGTGGGTCGCAGTCCGATGGAATGGTTTCGTCCCGGCGGCGAGGAAACCCGTCTCTCACCGCGTCAGATCCGTTATGCGCTGGAAGGCTCTCTGAAGCGGCTGGGTACGGACTATGTGGACCTCTACCAGCTTCACTGGCCGGATCGTCGGGTCAATCTGTTCGGAGCCGGAGGCACGACATTCGAAAAACCGTCTGCTGATGATGAAGTGCCGTTTGAGGAAACGCTGGGGGTGCTGGGCGACCTCGTGACGGAAGGCAAAATCCGGCATGTCGGGCTGTCCAATGAAACCTCGTGGGGCGTTGCGAAATGTCTGGAAGCATCCCGTCAGGGGGCGCCGCGTGTGGTGTCGATCCAGAATGCCTATAATCTGATCAACCGGACATTCGAACTGGGGCTCGCCGAATTCGCCCTGCGCGAACAGGTTGGGCTGCTGGCATATTCCCCTCTGGCTCAGGGTTATCTGACAGGAAAATACCTGGACGGCGCACGGCCAGCCGGCGCACGCACCACCCTGTTCAACCGTGGACAGCGCTACGAAAAGCCGGGCGTGGATGACGCCATTCGGGCCTACCTCGTTCTGGCGCGGGAATTCGGGATCGATCCGGTGCAGCTTGCAGTGGCGTTTGTGACGTCACGATCCTTTGTCACCTCCAATATCATCGGCGCAACCAGCATCGCCCAGTTGCAGACGATTCTCGGGTCTGTGGATGTCGAGATTGCGCCAGAACTGGAAAGCCGGATCAACGACATTCATCAGGTCCACAACAACCCGGCTCCCTGATCTGCTAACTGAAGGGGTGTCTTCCGGCGGCGGCTGGCCTAACATGACGGACAGGACCGAAACTGCCTCCCGATCAGGCTGTTCTGATGGGGAAGCGGAGGTGATCTCCGCACAGTGACCGTCATTTGAAGGAGTGCGTGATATGGAAAATCCGCTAGAAGACTCGCCGCAGCGCGACGCCAGAATCAAGGCCAGAGCCAACGAGATGTGGGTTGCCGACGGCAAGCCGACCTGTGGTCCGGAAGGTTATCTGGAAGCCGCGACGGATCTGGTCGGGATGGAACTCAACCCGGACGCGGGAGAAATCCCGGTCGAGTTTCCCGTGCCGCTGGCTCCGAACGGCCAGCCGATCGAAAATGCGAAAATTCAGGAAAATCTAGGCAATCCCGGCGGCAGCATGGACGAACTGGACGACAGGCAGGAAGTGCCGTTTGGTACACGTGCTGAAGAAGGCAAGGCGCTGAAAGACTCCTGACGCACGGTTTTTCGATACATGCATGGCTGAATCCCGTCTGGTGACAGGGTGTTCGTTAAGCCATCCTGTGCAAGAATGGCCTTCTGGTAGTCACTGGAAGGCCATTTGCATGTCCGCAATCCCCGTACCTCCCGTCGCTCACAAGAACCCGCGTCGCATCAAGCAACTCGGCCGTTCCCGTGTGGACGACTATGCGTGGATGAAGGACGATAACTGGCAGGCCGTTCTGCGTGATCCGGCCCTGCTGCGCCCGGAAATTGCCGAGCATCTCCGTGCGGAAAATGCCTACTCTGACGCTGTGCTTGCTTCTACCAGCGCGTTGCAGAGCGACATCGTCGCCGAGATGAAAGGGCGTCTCAAGGAAGACGACTCTTTCCCGCCACTTCCGCACGGAAGCTGGCGCTATGGTGTCCGCTATGAGGCCGGGTCCCAGTATCCTCGGTATGTTCGCCATGCGGAAGGTCATCCGGATACGGAAGAAGTGCTGCTCGATGCGGATAGCCGGGCAAAGGATCAGCCCTATTACGCGGCACGCGGCGCAACTCATAGTCCGGACCACCGGCTGTTTGCATGGGCGGAAGACACGCAGGGGTCAGAAATCTACACCATTCGTGTGCGCGACCTGACCACAGGTGAGATGCTGCCTGTCGAGATAGCGAACTGTTCAGGAGAATTCACCTTTTCTCCCGATACGCGTTTCATTTTCTGGACCTGTCGGGATGATAACGGTCGTCCGGTGCGGATTTATCGCCGGGCGCTGACCGGGAGCGACGATGTTCTGGTGTATGATGAGCCGGACTCGGGTTTTTTTGTCGGAGTAAGCGCGGCGCGTTCCGGCAAATGGATTGTCATCAGCACCAATGATCATGACACGTCGGAAAACTGGATCATTCCCGGCAGTGACCCGGAGGCGTCGCCTGTGTGTGTCGCCCGTCGTGAAAAGGGGCTGATGTATGAACTGTCCCATTGGGGAGACAGGTTTGTCATTCGCACGAATGCCGATGGGGCGACGGACTTCAAGCTGATGACAGTCGCCGATGGGACGGCCGATGGAGCGATTGGTGAACGTTCGGCGTGGCGTGAGCATGTGCCTTACCGCGCAGGGCACTACGTCACGGGCGCGGTCTGCTTTTCCGGGCATCTGGTCTGGACCGAGCGGGTGAATGCGAACCTTGTCATCGTGATCGAAGACGCCGCGGGTAAACGGCATCAGATTGCGACGGATGAAGACGCCTACACACTCTCGCTCGATGGCTCCTACGAGTTCGAGACGACGGAACTCCGCTATTCCTACCAGTCGCCGACCACGCCGCGTCAGTGGTTTTCCTACGACATGGAGGACCGCACGCGGCATCTGCTGAAGATGCAGGACGTTCCGTCGGGTCATGATCCGGAGCACTATCGGACGAAGCGTCTCATGGCCAGAGCGCCGGATGGCGAACTCGTGCCGATCACGCTGCTATGGCACCGGGACACGCCGGAGGGCCAACCCGCGCCGATGCTGCTTTATGGTTATGGCTCCTATGGCATTTCCATTGACCCGACATTCTCGACCCGTAACCTGAGTCTGGTCGATCGTGGCTGGGTCTATGCCATCGCGCATATCCGGGGCGGTTCGGAAAAGGGCTGGGACTGGTTCCTTGGCGGGCGAGGGGAGCACAAGGAAAACACGTTCACGGATTTCATCGCCTGTGCTGACCATCTGATCGGGCAGGGCTGGACGGATGCCGGTCGTATTGTGGCGGATGGCCGCTCGGCAGGCGGCATGCTCATGGGGGCGATCGCCAACATGCGTCCGGACCTGTTCGCAGGGATCGTCGCGGTTGTGCCGTTTGTGGATGTGCTGAACACCATGTCGGACGACAGTCTGCCGCTGACGCCGCCGGAGTGGCCGGAATGGGGGAACCCGCTGGTTGATGAAAAAGCCTATGACCGGATTGCCGGTTATTCACCCTATGATCAGATTACTGCAAAACCCTATCCGGCGATCTTCGCCATTGGCGGCCTGACGGACCCCCGCGTGACTTACTGGGAGCCCGCCAAATGGATTGCGAAGCTTCGGGACCATTCTGTCTCAGACAGTCCACTTCTGCTGAGGATCAACATGGAAGCGGGACATGGCGGCGCGTCCGGACGCTTCAAGGCGCTTGATGAAGCCGCCCTGATTCATGCGTTCGCGATCTGGGCAGAAGCGCGTGGCCGACAGGTGAGCGCGTGACAGGAGCGGTCCTGCGTGGCATTGGCGTTTATCTGATCCACGGATTTTGCCGAGGCTGTCCGGGGAGCAATGGCTTGAGGGAAGATAGCTGAATGTCACAATCCGGTTTGCCGCCGCATGATGACGACCATGTTCACCTCGCGCCCTGTACGGTCGAAGATGTCACGCTTGAGCAGAGGCAGGCAGCCCGACGGGCGCAGTGGAAAGCGCGGGAGGTACTCGCGTTCGCCATTGTCGCCATCACAACCTACACAATTCATGGTTTTCTGAGTGCGCTGGCATGGGGTGTCGTGTTCGCCGTGGCGACATGGCCGCTCTATCGCAAGATACAGGCGCGCTGGCCCCGTCTGGCGCACGGGGCATTTCTGCCCGCAGTCTGCACGGCGGGGATGGCTCTGCTCTTTCTGATCCCGATGCTGTTTGTCGGACTTGAGGCGGCCAACGAAGCGCAGAACGTGCTGGGTCTGATGAAGCATGCCCGGAATGCCGGTGTGCCGGTGCCGGTCTGGGTCAGCAGGCTGCCTTTTGGAGCCAATGCGGTCATCAAGTGGTGGGACAGCCATCTCTCCGATCCCAGCGCCGCAGCGGAGTTCTTCAGCTCGTTTGATGCGCGGGGGCTGGCCATGACAAGGACGGTCGGGTCACAGGTCGTCCATCGTGGCACGCTGTTTTTCTTCTCCATCCTGACCCTGTTCTTTCTCTACAAGGACGGGGACACGATCATGCGGGAATGTACCGTGGCTTCCCGCCGGGCTTTCGGCCGACGGGGTGAACTGATCGGACACCAGATCATCGCTTCCATCCACGGCACTGTCGCGGGGCTGGTGCTCGTCGGAGTGGGCGAGGGGATCATCATGGGAGTGATCTATTTTCTGACGGGAGTTCCTCATCCGGTTCTGCTTGGTGGCGCGACGGCCATTGCGGCGATGATCCCCTTCTGCGCCATGATTCCGGTCGGACTCGCCGCGACTTTCCTGCTTGTTGACGGCGGAACGATGTCGGCTGTGGCTGTCTTCGCCATCGGAGCGGTGGTGATCTTCACGGCGGATCATTTCGTCCGTCCGGGGCTTATCGGTGGCAGCACGCAGTTGCCGTTTCTGTGGGTGCTGCTCGGGATTGTCGGTGGTGCCGAGACATGGGGGCTTCTCGGTCTCTTTCTCGGCCCGGCTGCGATGGCGACGCTGCATCTGCTCTGGCGTAACTGGTCTCGTGAACGGGGAATGAGCCTGAAGGGAGGATAAGTCCTTTCAGGCCGGAATTCGCCCCGTTTGTCCGGAGCGGCACGTCATGGAATATAAATGTTATTGTGATACGCGTTCGGCATTCGCGTTACAGGCCAGCCATGCCATAGTGCGGTGAAGTAGCAGCGGGCCAAGCACTCCTGAAGTCCGACACGCAGAATCTGAATGAACGGAAGAGCAGTGCCCGGACAAAAGGCGTGTTTCGTGGTCGGCAGTGTGATGCGGCACGTTCTCGTTATGGCGGGAACCGGCGCTATCGGGTTGATGGCCGTGTTTGCCGTCGACATGCTGAACATGATCTATATCGCTCATCTCGGTGAGCCGGCCCTGACTGCGGCAATCGGTTTTGCCGGCGCGGTGGGCGGCATCCAGATAGCGGTCTCCATCGGTCTGACCATTGGGCTTGGCGCCTGTATCGGCAGGGAGATCGGCGGCGGCAGCTTCTATCGGGCGCGGCGGATCGCCTCCTCCTTCATGCTGACCAATTTCGTGCTTACGGCGATGGTGGGCATCGTGACGGCGATTCTGGCACGTCCCATCCTTTCGCTGCTGGGAGCATCCGGAGAGGCGCTCGATCAGGCCGTTCTCTATCTCTATCTGACCTCTCCATTTCTGCCGCTGATTTCTCTCGGCATGTCCGCCTCGGCGCTGATGCGCGCCGTCGGAGATGCCAAACGCTCCATGAATGTTACCCTTGTGGGGGCGGTCCTCACCGCCATTCTGGACCCTCTGCTGATTCTCGGGCTCAGAGAGGGACTGGTGGGGGCCGCCATCAGCACGATCCTCGCTCGTGGAGCGGTTCTCGTGCTCGGATGGCGTGGGGCGAGCCTGCATGGAATGCTCGAATGGCCCAAGCTTGTCGCCGTGTGGGGTGACAGCCGTCGCGTTGCGGTGATTGCCATTCCGGCCATCCTGACAAATCTGGCGACCCCCGTGGGAGGGGCTTACGTCACCGAGCATATGGCGCAGTTCGGTCTTGAGGCGGTCAGTGGCCAGACGGCGGTCGAGCGGATCGTGGTGGTCGCGTTCGCCATGGTTTTTGCGCTGACAGGCGCTGTTGGGCCGATCATTTCGCAGAACCTCGGAGCGGGCAAGCTGGATCGGGTGAGGGAGGTGCTGGTCGCTTCTCTCAAGATTGTGGTGGGCTGTGTCGCCTGCACCTGGCTCGTGCTGGCGCTTTCCCAGAATCTGCTGACGGCGGGCTTCCACCTTCAGGGGGATGGGGCTGCCCTGATCCATCTGTTCTGTTCATGGACGGTGCTGGGCTACCTGTTTGTCGGGATGCTGTTCGTTGCCAACACGGTGTTCAACAATCTCGGCCATCCGCTGTATTCGACCCTGTTCAACTGGGGGCGCGCGACACTGGGAACGATTCCCTTTGTTGCCTATGGAGCCGGATTCGGCGCGTTGGGTGTGCAGATCGGTCAGGCGGTAGGCAGCGTGCTGTTCGGAGGGTTGGCGATTATTGTCGCCTTCCGTGTCGTGCACGGATTGTCAGTGCCGGGGGCTGCCAAGGCTCCGATGCAGAGAACGGATGTCCGGGCCAGTGATGTGCCGACGCAGAGCGCGGAGGCCGCCATGGTGGATCTCGACGAGATGGGAGAGGCGGATCTGTATGCGAAGGACGGATCGCCGTAAAATCTCGCGCTAAAGATGGGCCTCCGTGATTGTTTCGGCGGGAACAGGGGCCATATCAAAGCAGTCTGTCACTGGTCGGTTTAAAGTCGGTCGTGTTGTTCTCGCTCGATCCACGATCATTGATGTGATGGTTTTGCTCGAGCGCTTTTTTCTGGGGGACCGCCATGTCACGTCTGACGCAAGCCGAGCGCGATGCGCTTCCTGATAGCGCCTTTGCCCTGCCGGGGCGGCGATATCCTATTCCTGACAAAAGCCACGCCAGAGATGCTCTGGCGCGTGC
The DNA here is from genome assembly GCF_022483985.1 of Acetobacter sp. Lineage (NCBI taxonomy): Bacteria > Pseudomonadati > Pseudomonadota > Alphaproteobacteria > Acetobacterales > Acetobacteraceae > Acetobacter > Acetobacter sp. Next base: position 399,116 of record NZ_JAKVME010000001.1, read on the forward strand.
CAGCGAGTTTCACCATCGGGGTGAGTTGTCGGATGAAGAGTATGAGACGGTCGTCCGACGCTCTCGTGAGGTGCTTGGCGAGGACGAGTAATACCAACGACGACCCTATGGCACGCCTTTTATACAGGCGTTGCCCGACCCGAGAGGGACCGCACGCTCTTCCGATTTATTGGCGATAAACGCTTTTCAAGGGCGCACCTTTGGCGAGAGCCGGGGCAGCGCCCCGTGATCTCTCTGCTGAAAGAGGCCGGGTCTCATCCGTAGGAAAGACCCAGTCCTGTGTCATCGTCAGCTTGAACTGGAAGAAGAAGTCGATGACGTGGACGATGTTGAGGTCGTGCTGGAAGTTGTCGCGTCGGAGAACGAATTGACGTCCGACATATCGATCGTGCTGTCGCCCATATTTACGTAAATCGTGCTGCCGTTGCGCGTAATGCCGGTGACCGTGCCGGTGACGGTAAACGGCACGTCTGACGTGTTGCCGGAATTGTCCGCTGTCTGCACGGCGATGTTGTAGGAGCCGTCCTTGAGCTGGACTCCGCTGTTGCTGGTGCCATCCCACGTCCATGTATTGGTGCCGACAGAGGAGGTCAGTTCCGCCGTCTTGACGACGTTGCCGTTACTGTCGGTGACGGCGATTGCAATCGGTTCCTGCGTTGTCGTCTTGAACGAAACGCTGCTGCTGCCGTTCTGCAGGGGCAGTTCACTGGTGGTTGCGATGGCGGTCTTGCCGACCAGCGACATGTCGGTCGACTGCTGACCATCCTGCGTCAGGGAGATGAGCGTCTTCAGGTTGGTGTTGGTATCGACCTGCTGTTCCACGCTTGCGAACTGGGCGAGTTCGGACGTGAAGGAGTCACTGCTCATGGGGCTGCTCGGGTCCTGATTCTTGAGCTGCGTGGTGAGCAGGGTGAGAAACGTGTTGAAGTTGCTGGTGAGCGAGGAAAGCGCACTTGTGCTGGTATCGGTTGCCGTGGTGCTGGAGGCGGCAGTGTTGGCGGCCGCATTGACCGATGCCGCGGACTGGGACGCGCTGACTGCGGATGAAAGAAGCGAAGTGGAGGAGGATGTTGCTATCGTTGTCATATCCGGTTCTTTCAGGCTGTGATGTTGACTGAGCCTGTCCGCAGGGCAGTCAGGGCGTATGTCTGGTCGCTGGTATCATCGGCGTCTGACGCCGTGGTCGAGTTCGCGGATGGGGCCGCACTCCAGTTGCTCCGTGCACCGTCGCCGTTGCTGTTCCCGGAGAGTGTACCGCCAAAAGCGTTTGTAAAATCTGAAGAGCCTGCTGGCGTTGCCGCGCTGTTATCCTGTGGATGCTGATGAGACTGATTGTTCTGCGAAGAGGAAGAAACAGAACTGTTGTCTGCCAGGCCGAATGAAATCTGCGATCCGGTTGTCGAGATGCCTGCATTTTCCAGAGCGTGAACCAGTTCGTGTTTATGGGTCTGTAATTCGTTCAGGGTCGTAAGACCGTCCGTTCCAATATGAATGTTCAGCCCGTCAGATGTGGCGGATTTATCAATCGTGACGTGCAATGCCGTCTGGTCATCATTTTGCAGCGCGACTGTCAGGTTGAGCGCTGTGGAGCTTGTGTCGGACGATGCGGTCCTGTCGATGGAACTGGTGGAAGTCGTTGCTGCTGACTGCGATGTGTTGACGGCAGAGGAAGAGCCGTCGCCTGCCGTGTTGGCGGACAGTCGCTCAGAAAATGGTGTGGCTTCGTTATAGGCCTGCGGTGTCGTCATGTTTGCAGTGAGAGAGTGATCAGACGAAGCATGCTGTCCGGACTGCCTGTTGTCGTCACTGTTGCCTGACTGGTCGGTGGCTGTCTTCCCGGAGATGATGGAAGACGATACGCCTTCTGTCTGTGGTTCCGCAGCGGCGGTTTGTATCTGTGCAGAACCCGGAATATCGGTGCGTGACCGGGTGCTGACCTCCAGACCGGATGTGTCGGCTGCGCTGGTTTTCCCTGTCGGGGAAGCCGAGACGCCAGAAACTGGATTCCAGATCACCTGCGTCAGTGAAGACAAACCGACGGACTGGGCCGATATCTGTGCTGCTTGGGCAGTATCGGCACTGTTGCTGCTCTGGGCAGTCTGAAGTGCCGCTGATGGACTGACCTGACTCTGTGCCGGTAGGACCGTCGACTCAGATGGCATATTCCGGACGGGAGTGGTCGTTGTGGAAACAGATGCCGTTTCAGTCTGCGCTTTCGAGGAAGAGAGTGTTTCACCTGAAAGAGTGTGCCTGCTCTCTTCGGTGTTGGGGAGAGTGATCGCAATATCCTGCAAGGACTGAATTTGCCCGAAGCTGCTTGTGCTCGCAGGGCGGGTACCATCAGGCGAAGACGATGTGTGACTGGTGTCGAGGTCAGAGGTGACTTTTGCATCCGCTATCATTGAGAGGACGGCTTTGTCTCCAGCCGCCTGCACACTGGCCGTCTCGGTAGTGGCTGTCTGGTTTTTCGTTCCCTGAACGCTGGTTGTTTGAAGGCCCGTGATTCTGTTGCCCGATATCTGCGTGTCTGTGATCGCGCTGACGGCAGTCTGGTCACGCGTTCCTTCATTCTGCTGTGTCCGAGGTGAGGCGTCGCTCAGAGATACGAGTGGATCAGATGCACTCGCTTCCGTATTTCCAAATGTCGTTAACCCAGCCAGAGAAATATGTGTGCCGGAAAGCGCATTGCTGACTGTTTCCGCGGTCAGGACGGGTTTTCCTGACTCGTTTCCGGATGCAGGCGATGGAGAAGAAATGGTTGCCTGCCCTGTGCCGAGGGAGGACACGGTCTGGCCACTCTTATCAGAGGAAGTAACGGCGGCTTCGGTGGGCAGCGATGAAGGCTGCAAAACGGTCAAGGCCGCCAGTTCCAGCGTTGTATCCGAGGGCGTCTGTGTTGTGCTGTTACTGTCGCTGGCGGACTGTTCAGAACTGCTCTGTTTTTCCGTACGCTGGTTTTTTACCGGACGGCTGTTAGGGGTTGTATGACTGCTGTCGGTGGTGCTGCTGGCAGTGGGGGGGGCAGAGGCATCTTTCGTGACGACGGACAGTGGAGACAGACTGGTTGCTATGGCGGCCGTTTCCTCCTGAGCCGTGCTGGTAGAGGAAAGCGATAGCGACGTATCGGCGGAGGCCGCTGTAATGTCCGATGATGTCTGGGTGCTCTCATTTTTCCCTGCTGATGGGGATGAGATGTCCGAGGATTTCAACTGGGCAGAATTTGCCGGGCTGGTTTTGGATTGGGAGCTGTCCGGCAGGCTGGCGGTCTGACGTGCCATATGGTCGCCAAATGTGGTCTGCGAACCTGTTCTGGCCAGATCGTCTGTCGGTGAGCTGGCGGGGGATGGGGACCGCCGGGATATCGCCGCAGAAGAACCGGTTTGTCCCGAAGCGACCTTGGTCACTTTGGGGGAGTTTTCTGTAAGCAGCGATGTCAGCAGACTTGCCATAACTTAATCCCAGTCGAATTATGCAATGAGAATAGATGCAAATTTCGTGCCAACTGAGGGGAGATAGTTTCCCCGAAGAGGGTCTGAGAAGGTTTTTTTGAACCGACCGTTATGTAATATACTGAAAATATTGAATTTATGTAAAATCCTTATGCAGATAAAGATCGCAAGGTTTCTCATTTGAGTGGAGGTGGGAATTAAGTGAACGAGAGGAACGCTCGCATCAAACAGGCACGAAAATACCATGCTCGGCAGAATTTGCCGGTCTGTTGAGTGAAGTTTTTTCCGGAAGTTCTGAATGGAAAATGGAAAGGTAAATATTGCAGATTTCTTTGGCGCATTTCCTGGAGTGTTTATTAACATCGATAAAAAAACGTGATCAGGTGGAAGTTGGCACGTTTTCTGCATGGATAAGGGGTGTTGAGGTCGTCGGCGCCGGGTTGCCGGGGCCGCCCTTTAGGAGTGATCCATGTCGATTTTCAATTCTCTTACAACAGCTGTTGCCGGTATCAATGCCCAGTCAACGGCTTTTACAAATCTGAGTAACAATATCGCCAACAGCCAGACTGTCGGCTACAAGGCATCCGATACGAGCTTTCAGGATACGGTCTCCAACAATCTTGCTTCCTATGCACAGGGTCAGGCCGTTTCTGATGGCGTGACGGCTTACACGACGTCCCAGACGCAGAAGCAGGGCACGATTTCAGCCAGCACGAATACGCTTGCCCTTGCGATTTCAGGAAACGGTTTCTTCGATGTTTCGCAGCCATCAGGTCAGGCGACCGCTGGTAAGGAAACATTCTCGGACCAGCAGTATTTTACACGTAATGGTAACTTCTATCAGGACAAGAACGGCTATCTGTTCAATACATCAGGTTATTACCTGAATGGTTACATGGTCGATCCCAAGACGGGAACGCTCAACAACACATTGACGCAAATTCAGATTTCAGATGTTGCGTTCCGTCCGACAGAGACAACGACCCTGACGATGAGTGGTGGCGTCGATACCGGCAAGACGTATTCCCAGACGGTTTATGACTCGACGTCCCAGTCCCATACACTCTCCACAACCTGGACGCAGACGACGACATCCAGCGACAATACTGGCGGGTCCACATATACGGTTGCGATTGCAAACGGTGATTCCACCGACTCCACACTGTCTGTTGGCAGCGATACTTCCACATATACGGTTGATTTTGACTCCAGTGGAAACATCAAGGATGTGAAGGACTCATCCGGTAATCTGGTCGGTACGGGTTACAGTGGTTCCTCGGCAACCCTGCCGATTACACTGACCTACTCTAATGGTGCGGCGTCCCAGACGGTTGATCTCGATCTGGGTACGGTTGGCAGCAGCGCAGGAACGACAACCGCGGCAGCGAATTCAACGACACCCACACTGACCAGTGATAGTGTGACCAGTGGCACCTATCAGGGTATTTCCATGGAATCCGACGGGTCCATCATGGCGACTTTCAGTAATGGTGACACGCAGCTTGTCGGTAAGGTGGCGCTGGCTTCGTTCGTAAACCCGAACGGTCTGATGGCTGTTGATGGTCAGGCCTATCAGGCGACTTCAGCCTCGGGTTCCGCAACAATTGGAACGGTGGGTTCAAATGGCACGGGTATTCTGAAGACATCTTCCACAGAATCCTCCACGACTGACCTTACATCCGACCTGTCCAGCCTGATCGTCACTCAGGAAGCCTATACAGCCAACACCAAGATCGTCACGACGGCGGACACCCTGCTGCAGGCGACGATTGCGATGATCCGCTAACGGCTGATTAACCTGTTTTTCACCTGAGCGGAGCAAGATGAGCAAAAGATCGGTAGTTCCGCCCGGTTCAACAAAGCGCCGCGTCGCCAAAAAACTTGGGCGTGGTGCGCCTTGCTACATTCTTATTGGGTTGGCGAGGTTTTGTCGGAGTTCAAGGTCATGGATCTGAACAATGCTCTGTCCATCGCCACCAGCGGGCTGGAAGGCACTCAGTACGCTCTTGGCGTGCTGTCACAGAACGTCTCCAACGCCAGTACGACTGGTTATGTGGAGGAAGTTGCAAACCTCAATTCCGCCGATACGACGGGGACGGGGTCCGGTGTCTCGATCGGACTGACAACGCGCAACGTCAACAATGCGCTACAGGGCAGTCTTTACACACAGAACGCCTCAGTCGCCGCGCTGACGGTAAAGAGCAATTCCCTTTCCGCCATTACGGCGCTTCAGGGATCGACCAGCTCGGATTCAGGATCAAGCGCGACCCTGTCGGATGAGGTTGGCAATCTTTCGAATGCCATTACGTCGCTGATTTCAACGCCCTCCAATGCGACGGCGAGAAGTAACGTCATCAGCAACGCGCAGGCGCTGACGGCATCCATCAATACTCTCTCGTCAGCCTATCAGTCACAGCGTCAGGCGGCACAGGATTCGATTGTTACCGAGGTTTCTTCGGTGAATACAGATCTGACAACGATCGGTGTTCTTTCGAAGCAGATCATGTCCCTTAAAGTGCAGGGCATGAGCACGGCCGATCTGGAAAACCAGCGTGCCGCCGCCATGTCCGACCTCTCTTCGTATCTGTCGGTGACGTATACGGAGACATCCAAAGGCGACATGCTGGTCAAGACAGCAGATGGAACGCAACTGCCAACCTATCCTAAGGATAGCAATAACAACAGCCTTTCGACCTATCCGACAACAAGTTCCAACAGCGAGGGAACGTCCACTCTGGAGCCCAGTTCGACCTGGCCCCTGACGACGGATGCTATAACCCTTACTGCGACCTCATCCATTACCGCTTCCGCAAACAGCAGCTATATTCCGGCCATTACGCTGGTGGGCAGCACAACGGATCTGACGTCTCATCTGACGGGTGGTCAGCTTGGCGCCAATATCGACCTGCGGGATAATGTCTACCCAAAGATGCAGGCCCAGCTTGATTCCTTTTCCTCAACGCTCGCAACGCGATTCAATGATGAAGGAGTTGCGTTGTTCACCGACAGTTCCGGTAACGTGCCGGGAACAGACACAACCTCCTCTTCGCCTTCGGGTATTGTAGGGTTTTCAAGTGTCATTCAGGTGAGCGCGACGCTGGCCGCTGATCCATCTCCATTGTCTGAAAATGGATCGACAGATACCGCTCAGGCATTATTGCAGACTGCATTAGGGGCCGGTTCACCCACAGCACCCAGTTCGGGGCTGGGTGTCAATGGCAATATTTCCACCGGTTATAACGGTAGTCAGACACTTGCCAATCTTGCGACCTCTCTGACATCCGCTCAGGCGCAGGTGGCGTCGTCGGTGACGGCCAGCCTTACAACTGCGACGTCCGTGCAGTCTTCATTGACCACAAAAGTCTCGAATGTTTCGGGGGTCAATGTGGATAATGAGATGTCCCACATCATTGCATTACAAAATGCCTATACAGCGAATGCAAAAATCATAACAGCCGTGAAGGATATGTTCACGGCGCTTCTGAATGCGGTGTAAAAGTCATGAGCACATCTGTTGGTCTTTATGGAGCAAGCGGCACAGCTTATGTGTTGCAGCAGGCAGTCAGCACCCTGACTGACAAGCAGACAGCGCTAGTCTCACAGGCGACAACCGGCGTGGTGTCCGACACCTATGCCGGTCTGGGAGACCAGCGTGGGCAGGCGCTGAGTCTGCAACCTCAGATTACCGCAATTTCCACATGGCAGACCTCCATCACCGGTGCGCAGACGAACCTGAGCGTGACAGCGGGGGCTCTGACGCAGATCGTTGCGCTCAATACGACACTGCAAAATGACCTGTTGTCCCTGAAGGGAACGCTTGGACAGGATACTCTGGCGACTGTTGCAGAAAGCGCAAAGACGGCTCTGTCCGAACTGGGCGATTACCTGAATACCAAAGGTAGCAACGGCTATGTCTTCGCCGGGACTGACGTCAACAATGCTCCGGTTTCCGATACAGGTGATCTGGCGAGCAGCACCCTTGCGACGGCCACTTCCGATGCGGTCAGTCAGCTTGATACGCTGGGAGCTTCCTCTGTTTTTGCAACAGCGACATCGTACGCCGCAAGTGGCGGAACGTACACTGATGCGTCCGGTGCAACGGTCAGCCTGTCCGTTTTCTCGTCTGCTCTGTCCACAGATCCAAGTTCGGCAAAAAGCCTTGAAACAAAAGCAGTTGTCGGACAATCCTCTGTTGTTAATGTTGGAATGGTTGCCACGGAAGGAACAACGTCGGCGGATTCCACAACGACCGGCTCAGCCATTCGGGATTTGATGCGTAATCTGATGATTGTCGCATCTCTTGGAAGTGCTGATACGTCCAGCAGTAGTTTCTCAGATCTTGTGACGCAGTTGACAACATCGACAGCTTCCGTGGGAACAACGCTGAGCAATCAGCAGAGTGCTGTCGGTCTTATGCAGAACTCGCTGACGGCTCAGTCGACGAACCTGTCTACAATGAGCAGCATGCTCACATCCCAGCTTGCCGATATCAAGGAAGTTGATATCGCGGCTGTTTCCGTGCAGACAGGGAATGTTCAGGATCAGCTTCTTGCGTCGTATACCCTGATCTCTGATCTCAAGAGTATGACGCTGGCAAACTACATATAATTGGTTTTCGTTGAGGGGTGTTCGCGGAAGGACGTTTAAAAGTCCTTTCGCCGGGGCTCAGAAGCCAATCATGGCGTCTCCACCGAATGTGAACATTCCGCTGTTCCGATTGTCATTGAATGGTGTCGTGCCATTCAGCGACCGGTCGAACCTGACTTCCGGACGGATTGCGAAATATCCGTAGTCTTTGCTCAGCGATGTTTTGTAGGTTATGCCCAGCGTAAGTGCGCCATATGTAGTGCGGGGCGCGCTCTCCACAGGTGCTGAACGTCCTGCAATGGCATTCATATAACCTTCATTACTTAAAAAGCTGGCCACCATCAGCCCCGTATTGTCACGATAAATCTCGCCTCGATAATTAAAGGTCAGATTTTTCATGAAGTTCCAACTGAGATAAGAGACAAAGCTTTCTGTGTCGGCTCTCAATCCGTCATCGTGCATGTAATTGAATTCTCCCGTCACAATAATGGTGGGAGTAATTTTGTAGATGGCAGTCAGGTCATTCCAGAAACGTAAATCCTCATTGACTCCGTGAGTAAAAGCAATACGTGAATCCTCGGAGCCAAAACGGCTTAACTCCGTTAGTGTGAGTTTCCCATGAGCCAGATTATTCAGTGTGATTCCCGCATATCCGGCGGGAGCACTGTTGTTGTCGTTTCGACCAAAAGTGGTCTGATTACCGGTATCGATACCTGTGAGAACATCAATCATGGGGGTGACATGGATGGTGGCCATCATGCCCACATGCTGAAAGGGGACTGAATACTGACCCGTATAGCTGAATGTGTAGAATGGACGTGCTGTTGGATCAAAAGCCTCCAGCCCCATGGGAGCCTGAAGAATGCCAGCATGCATATCGACACCCAGTCTGGTGAACCAGGGGAGATGGGCGTCAAGCTGGGCATGTGAGGGAATGATCTGGTAACGCGAGTTGAAAGCCCGGTCTGAAATGCCGAGAAGGTGGTAATATCGGGAGTCCGAACCGTAAGAAGCTTCAAGAGTAAAACCGAAGCTATACCCGTTGGTCGTTGTGTCGATGCCGTGCGCCAGAGTCAGGGCAAACTGATTGAGCTGGGCCTGATTGGCATGATCGCCAATGAAGTTTCCAAAATTGATGCCATTGTCTGGCCTTGCGGGATTAGCGGTAATGCCGCCATCCATGCGACCAGACAAAGTTATGGCTCGCCACCATTCTTCGAAACCCGCTGCTTCAGTGTTTTTGGTAAATAATGGAATGGCAGCGTAGCCTGAAACGGAGCCTTCCATTGTCAGGCAGGCCAATGCCGGAAGAAGAACTGATTTCCACTTTGACAACGGCATTGCGAATCCTGTCTCGTGCAGAAATATATTGATGAATGGGGTGTGTGATTTCAGTATAATGTGACGTTATTTATTATTGTATTTGAAATGAAATTAAAATATCTTTTAATAAGATATAGACGGAGAAGTCGAGGCGGACATTCCTGTCGTTTTTTTAATAGAAACGTACACTCGCAATTTCGTAAATACATAAGAATTTTAATGTATTATACTGACTGTAGCGTCAGGTCATGGAGGTCGGATTAAAAAACCGCTCAGGATAACGACAGTGACTGCGTCTGTTCTCCTGCCAGCAAGGACAGACGCTTTTGTGATTCTGGGCTATTCAGAAACCGACTGCTCGGCGCTTTCTTCTGCACTTGTCGTCGAAATCTCGGTTTTGCCAACAAGACCCCGGGCGAATTCCTGCGCCGAAAAAGGACGCAGATCCTCGGCTTTCTCTCCGACACCAACGGCATGGATCGGCAGTTTGAACTGGTCTGCGAGCGCGACCACGATACCACCACGAGCCGAGCCGTCCAACTTGGTCACGATCAAACCTGTGACGTTCACTAGTTCGCGGAAGACACGCACCTGTTCAATAGCGTTCTGTCCGGTCGTCGCATCGAGCACCAGAATGACGGAGTGGGGCGCAGTCTCGTCAAACTTCTTCATCACACGGATGATCTTGGCCAGTTCCTCCATGAGAGCGCCCTTGTTGTGCAGGCGTCCGGCCGTGTCGATCAGAAGCAGGTCCGCGCCTTCTTCCTTGCCGCGCTTGAGGGCTTCGAAAGCAAGTCCCGCAGCATCGGCCTCAGGCTTGCCGGCAATGACCGGCACGCCCGTCCGCTCGCCCCAGACCTGAAGCTGCTCGACTGCGGCGGCACGGAAGGTGTCGCCCGCCACCATGATGACTTTCTTGCCCTGCTCGCTGAAATAGCGGCCCAGCTTGCCGATGGTGGTGGTCTTGCCGGTGCCGTTGACACCAACCATCAGCATGACATGGGGTTTGAGATCCGGGTTCGGCTCGAACGGGATCGCCACAGGCGTCAGAACGTGCGCGATTTCATCCGCCAGTGTCTGCCGGACTTCGTCATCGGTCACTTCCGTCCCGAAACGGGTGCTGCGGAAGGATTCGATGACGCGCTCAGCCACTTCCGGGCCGAGATCAGCGGCGATCAGGTGTTCTTCCAGATCTTCCAAGGCCGCTTCATCAAGCTTGCGCTTGGTAAAGACACTGCTGAGTTTCTGGGTGGAGCGCGACAGCCCCTGCTTGAGACGGGAGAAAAATCCGAGTGCCATGATTATACGATCTCCGCCACAAGCCCTTTTTCGTCAACCGCTACCGGACGCAGAACTTCAATGCGTCCCATCTCCGACTGACCGTGGGCCAGTCGAACAGGGGCAAATTCCTCGCTGTGACCGCTTTCCGGCGTTTCCATCAGCACGCGCAGTTCACGGCCAAGAAGGCTCCTGAAATAATTCTGCGCCGACTGTTCGCCAACAGCGCGGACCCGGGCGGCACGAGCCTTGCGTTCGACAACCGGCACGGCAGGCATCTTGGCGGCAGGGGTGCCGGGACGGGCGCTGTAGGGAAAGACGTGGAGATAGGGCAGGGCGGCCTGCTCAAGGAAAGACAGCGTCTCCCCGAACAGCACTTCATCCTCGGTGGGAAAACCGGCGATCAGGTCAGCACCAATGCCGATCTCGGGGCGGATCGAGCGAGCGCGTTCAATGACAGATGCTGCATCCGCGACCAGATGACGTCGCTTCATCCGCTTCAGGATCATGTCTGACCCGGCCTGCAAGGAAAGATGCAGGTAGGGCATGAAGCGTGGTTCGTTTTCCAGCAGACGCCAGATATCTTCGTCGATCTCCACCGGATCGACGGAGGACAGCCTCAGCCGTTCCAGTTCAGGCACCAGTGCAAGCAGGCGGCGGCACAACTGACCGAGTTGCGGCGTTCCGGGCAGATCGTCTCCCCATGAGGTGATGTCCACGCCTGTCAGCACGACTTCACGGTACCCGGATGCAACGAGGGCGCGCACCTGTTCGACCACCACACCGACCGGAACGGAGCGTGACGGGCCGCGTCCATAGGGAATGATGCAGAAGGTGCAGCGGTGGTCACAGCCCTGCTGCACCTGCACGAAGGCGCGAGTACGTCCGGAGAACTCCGTCACCAGATGAGCGGCGGTCTCCTTGGCGGCCATGATGTCGGACACGGCATTGCCGGACCTGAGGGCAGGGAGGCTCCAGCTTTCGGCCTTCAGCTTGTCCTCGTTGCCGAGCACGCGCGTCACGCCGGGAATGGACGCCCAGCGGTCCGGATTGATCTGCGCGGCGCAGCCTGTCACGACGATGCGCGCATCCGGACGCTCGCGATGAGCGCGACGGATGGCCTGCCGCGCCTGCCGCTCAGCTTCATTCGTGACGGCGCAGGTGTTGACGATGATGACATCCTCCAGCGCAGCCGCGTGGCCTCGCATCACCTCACTCTCATAGGTGTTGAGGCGGCAGCCGAAGGTCAGGATATCCACGCCCTGTGTCGGGTTGTCCCGTGTTGAATTGGGCGTGTCGTCCACCGGCATGTCCGGAGGGGTGTCAGTCATTTTGGATAGGCCTCGAGATCGACGGTCCCTTCAAAGGCAAGCTGGGCGGGACCGGTCATCAGCACATGATCGTCGGCATCCCATGCGATAACCATCTCCCCGCCGTCAACCTCTACTGTCATCCGGCGTTCACCCAGCCCACGCCGGGCCGCGTTCACGACGGCCGCGCAGGCCCCGGAACCGCAGGCGAGTGTGAAGCCCGCGCCACGTTCCCAGACCCGCAGCCGCATCCGGTCCGGGGCATCGATGCGGGCGAAGCCGATATTGGCACGCTCAGGAAAAAGGGGATCGATTTCCAGAGCGGGGCCGCGTTCCGCTTTGGCTAGATCCTGCACGAAGAAGGTTGCATGCGGATTGCCCATCGACAGGGCCGCAGGTTCACCCGCAAGCGGGAGCCGGAGTGTATCGGCTGGGTGCGCCAGGGGGACAGCCTGCCAGTCAGTCCTGGGGCGTCCCATGTCAACCGTGACGACAGCCCCTTGCGTTCCGTTGCGGGAGAGCATCTGCGCCCGAAGGAGACCGTTTTGCGTCTGAAGAATCAGAGTGTCGGTCTGGAGTTCCTCGCCAATCAGGCTGGCGACGCAACGGGAGGCGTTTCCGCATGCGCCTGCCTCGCTCCCGTCAGGATTGAAGAAGCGCACAAAGACGGAGGCTTTGCTGTCTGACGGTCCGGAGAGAGTGACGAACTGATCACAGCCGATTCCGCGTCTGCGATCGGCCAGCGCGGCTATGCGGGCGGGTGTCAAGTCCAAAGAGGCCGATCTTTCGTCAACAATGACGAAGTCGTTCCCCAATCCATGCATCTTGTGAAAAAATGTCTTCATATGTGGCATTTAGGCCAAAAATCCCCGGAATGCACGGTTTTGTGCGAAAAATTTAAAGGGAAAATGGGGTTGGGGGGACTTCTTAAATTTTTTTTGAATGACATTTTAATGCTGGTTTATTATTAAATGTCCTGAATAAGAAATACTTTGACGTAAAACTTCTTCGAGAGAACGGACGCTCTTCCTCCATGCCCCAATGCCCGACGTTTTTCCGCCGGACCAGCTATTCCCTCACTTTCCTGCTTTGTGCAGGGGCAGCCTTTTCCCCTCTCGCAGCTTATGCTGACGAGCAGAGTGAATCGCTGGAGCTCATGCAGCAACAGATTGCACGAATTCAGCAACAGCAGGCGCAGCTTACCAAAGCCCTGATGGGCCTTCAGAAGCAGCTCGTTGCGAGAAAGGCGGCCGCGACAGATCACACGACGAGCCATGCCGGTCTGAGCAAGGCCACGCGTCAGAAGATCATGACAGCCAATAACGAGGCCGTGCCTGTTCCGGAAACGGAAATCGAAGAGCCGGTGCATGCAGCATCGCGCAGGCATGAACCGGAGGCGCACCCGAGTTTCGTCACGGATGACGTGCCGACGATCAAGACGGTGACCGCGCATCGTGCAGAAGACACGATCGTACACACGGCTGAAAACGGGGTCGGTCCGCATCCGCGTGAAACAGTGGGCGCGCAGGCCGCCGGCGCCGTGGGTGATCACGGTGTTTTCCATGTCGGGCCGGTGACGATTGCGCTCGGCGGGTTTGTTGACACCGCAACGGTCCTGCAGAACCGTCAGATGTCAACAGGCACCTTCACGTTCTGGTCCGGTCTGCCTTACAGAAATAGTCCGAATTATCACACCAACAGCTTTGAAGGGGGAGCGCGGTATAGTCGCCTTTCCCTTATGCTGAGGGGAAATATCGATCAGTACGAAACTATTTCAGGTTTCTTTGAGACTGATTTCGGCGCGGGCGCGGCCACGACTAACGCTTATGAGAGCAACAGCTACTCGCCGCGTCTCCGACAGGCTTACCTTGTTTATGACAACAGCAGGGAGAACTTCCATTTTCTTGCTGGTCAGGCCTGGAGCATGCTGACTCCCGGCCGTATCGGTATCGTGCCGCGACAGGAAAGCCTGCCGGAAACGATCGACGCCGCAATGCTGGCTGGCCAGACCTGGGCGCGTCAGTGGCAGGTTCGCATCACGCAGGATTTCTTCAAACACAAGCTCTGGCTTGGCCTGTCCATCGAGAATCCGCAGACCCTGTATGACACGACGGGCTTTACAACGCAGGGGGATGAAAGGGTTGTTCTCCCTGGCGGTCAGGTGGCGACAATCAACAAGGATGGCACGGGCCTGACCAATAACGGGCCGTTCTCGAACGAAATCGCGCCGGATGTGATCGCAAAAATCGCCTATGATCCGAGCTGGGGCCATTACGAAATCGAAGGGATTGCTCACTTTGCCCATGACCGGGTGTCTTGGGAGGGTGGCGGTCACAACTACACCGTGCCCACCGGCGGCGGCGGCGGCTCCATGATCCTGCCGATCATTCCCCAAAAAGTTGAAGTGCGTATCGCGGGGCTGGCGGGATATGGAATCGGACGATACGGCTCGGTTCTCCTGCCTGACGCGACGATCAATGCTCAGGGCAAGCCTCAGCCGCTATTCTCGGCGCAGGGCACGGCGGGCATCATTGCCCACCCCAACCCGAGATTTGATGTGTATGGCTATTTTGGAACGCAGTGGGCCGGTCGTAACTATTCGACGCTGAACGGTTCGGCGTATGGTTATGGCAACCCGAACGCACTCAATACGGGCTGCAACATCGAAATGTCCTCGATGCCCTGCACGGCTAACATCCATAATGTCATGGAAGGCACGATCGGTGCCTGGTGGCGCTTTTTCAAGGGGCGGTTCGGGACGGTCGAATTCGGAACCCAGCTTGCTTACTCTCGCGTACAGGCGTGGGAAGGCGTGGGTGGCAAGCCGCATACATCCGAAAGCCAGATATTCTTTGATTTCCGATATTTGCCATTTCAGTAAATATGGCTGCATACAGCATACGCGGGCGCTCCTCTCCGGGCGCCCGTTGTTTTTTATGAGCTGAAGCTGGCTTTTCCCGAGATTTCTCTCTATGCCCGGCTTCCAGTCACCCGTTCCAGGACCAATTCAAACCATGCCTTTTCCGGACACAGTCCCCACGCTTGCGCACGCTCTCGCCCAACGCGGCTATCAGGAGCCAACGCCCGTTCAGGAGGCCGTGCTGGATGAAAAGGCAAAGGGACGGGATCTTCTCGTCTCTGCGCGCACAGGGTCCGGCAAGACGGTCGCCTTTGGTCTGGCCATGGCCAATGAACTGCTCGACGCGCAGGGCAAGGCCGCTTATGCCGCCACACCGCTGGCGCTGGTCATCGCGCCGACCCGTGAACTCGCCCTGCAGGTGAAGAGTGAGCTGGAGTGGCTTTATGCGGACACGGGAGCGCGTATCGTGTCCTGCGTCGGTGGCATGGAGCCGCGCAAGGAAGCGCGCGCGCTATCAATGGGCTGCCACATTGTGGTCGGCACGCCGGGCCGTCTGTGCGATCATCTCTCACGGAAAAACCTCAATCTTTCGGGCCTCAAGGTCGCCGTTCTCGACGAAGCCGATGAGATGCTTGACCTCGGTTTCCGCGAAGAGCTGGAAACGCTGCTGGACGCCACGCCGCAGGATCGTCGCAGCTTCCTGTTCTCGGCCACGATCGCCCGCGAAATCGCTCGCCTCGCCAAGCGCTATCAGCATGATGCGCTGCGGATCGACACGATCGGCGACAACGAGCCGCATACCGATATCGAATATCGCGCCATTCTTGCAGACCAGAATGACACGATCGGCGCGATCATCAACACGCTGCGGCTGATCGAAAGCCCCTGCTCAATGGTGTTCTGCCATACGAGAGAAGGCGTGCGTCAGTTGCACGCGGCTCTGCTTCAGCACGGTTTTTCTTCCGTCGCGATCTCCGGTGAACTGGGCCAGAACGAGCGTAGCCGGGCTATCGAAAGCCTGCGCAACGGTCAGGCCCGTGTCTGTGTGGCGACCGATGTAGCGGCGCGCGGCATTGACGTGCCCTCGCTTGGGTTGGTGATTCATGCGAGCCTGCCGGGCAGCCCCGCCACGCTGCTGCACCGTTCAGGCCGCACCGGTCGTGCGGGCCGCAAGGGTATCTGCGTTCTTGTCACAGTGCCATCGAAGAAGCGTCAGGCCGACCGTCTGCTTGAGGCGGCTGGCGTGGACGTGACGTGGAATACGGCGCCGACGCTGGATCAGATTCACGAAGCGGATACGGAGCGGCTGATCACCAGCGAGGCTCTGACGCGTGAAACCCCGGAAAATGTAAAACCGCTGGTTGAACGCCTGATTTCTGAGCGGACGCCTGAACAACTGGCGGCGGCATTGGTCTTCCTGTGGAACAAGGGTCTGCCCCAGCCTGTCAGGGTGCGGCCGATTACACCTTCCAGCGCACCAGCTCGCGCTCCGAGAGAAGGGGGACGTGAACCTCGCGAGCCCCGTGAACCACGCGAGCGCAAGCAGATGGAAGGCGGAAGCTGGTTCAAGCTGTCGGTTGGTCGTGCGGACAAGGCCGATCCCAAATGGCTGGTGCCCGTCATCTGCCGTCTTGGTGGCGTGACCAAGAAGGACATCGGTTCAATCCGTATCGCACCGACTTATACGCTTGTGGAAATCTCGCCTGAGAAAGCACAGCGGTTTACCGAATGCGCTTCCGCCGCGGATGCGGATGAAATCCGGATCGAGCCCGCTAAAGCGCCATCGGGCAACGAAGCACCCTCTCCGCGTGGACGGGCACCGGGCTCACGTACTGCGAAGCCGCGCCGTTCAGGTGGCGATTCAACGCGGGAATCTTCGCGCAAGCGTCGGTAATTTCAAGAACGACTGATCTTCCGTGTGGGGAGAAGCAGCCTTAAGGCCGCTTCTCCCTTTTTGATTCTGATGATTGTTTCAGAAAATCTGCGCTACCCTTCGTGTCGCTTCCAACCGGGCAGGCTATTCACGAACCCTTTTGGCAAGCGTGGCCAGAGCGCTGATCTGGCGGGTCAGAAACTCCCGTGTCCCGACATCGGTCAGTTGCAGGCTTTCAGGGTCTACTTTCTGTGTAACCTGACCGATCATGGCTTCGGGCTTGTTGAGAACGAATGCGTCCAGAAAGACCAGCGACTGACGGAGATGATACTGGGCGCGGGCTCCTCCGATAAGGCCCGGCGAGGCGGTCTGGATCGCGACGGCTTTGCCTGTGAAGGGCTGCGGTGACACACGGGACAGCCAGTCGATCGCGTTTTTGAGAACGCCGGGAATAGAGTAGTTATATTCCGGCGTTACGATGATGACGCCATCAGAGGCCGCAATCTGCTGCGCCATCGTCAGAACGGGTGCGGGAAAGCCTTTTTCCTGCACATCGGCGTCATAATGCGGAAACTCGCCAATTGACCCCAGGGGCGTGATTGTTATGCCGGGAGGCGCCAGATCAGGCAGCGCACGCGCAATGGCCGCATTGAGCGACGATTTACGCAGACTTCCTAAAAGAACGGAAAAATTAAGAGTTGGTTCTGTGTTCATGGAAAACTCCGCAGACTTGCCGGATATCAGGTGATGATTCCGGTCATCGTCGGGGAGTGGAGCAGAAACGGGACTGGCCCGTCCAGTGCGAAGAGCGTCACGATTGCTGTGTGCTTTGGGAGAAGAAAGGCACCTTGCGGCAGTTGTCTTCGATAAAGGCTGGGACCTTCTCTTTCGGCATGGGATATCCGAAGAGGTAGCCCTGTACTTCCGTGCAGCCCTTGCTGCTTAGTCGATAGAAATATTCTTCCGTTTCAACGCCTTCTGCAGTCACGGCCACGCCAAGATCGCCTGCCAGGGCAATGACGGAGCTGACAATTGCCGCACTGCGGGAATCTGACAGCATGTCCCGGACGAAGCTTGCATCCAGCTTGATCTTGGAAAACGGGAAGAATCTCAGATATCCAAGAGACGAGTAGCCTTTTCCGAAATCATCAAGAACGACCCGGATGCCGAGCGTATCCAGTTCCTGCAACACGCCATAGGTCGCCGCATCAGATTCCATGAAGATGGTTTCGATGACTTCCAACTGGAGCCGCTTGGATGGATAGGAGGTTTCCTTCAGAACCCTCCTGATTTCCTGAATGAAATTCCGATGGTAGAGCTGCCCGACTGAAATATTGACCGATATCCACAGATTGTGAGGCCAGAAGCGGGCTGTGCGACAGGCTTCGGTCAGAAGAGACAGACCCAGATCGTGCATCAGACCGGCTTCTTCAGCGAGACGTATGAAGCGATCCGGTGGAATAGGTCCCAGAACGGGATGGGTCCAACGTGCAAGGGCTTCAAAACCGGCAAGGTGACGTGTCTGGGCATTGATGATGGGCTGGTAATACAGTGTGATGCTGTGTGTCCGGATAGCCTCACGTAGATCACGGATCAGATCCCTGCGGGAATCCGCGACAGCCCTGTAGGAAGGCACGAAGACGCGATAGGTGTTGCCCCCCTGCCGTTTTGCTTCATAAAGAGCGAGGTCTGCCGCTTCCTGAAGGGAGTTCTCGTTGGAGCCCGCAACAGGCGCGAGAGCAATGCCGCTGCTGATGGAACAGGGAACGACTGTCTCCGCAATGCAGAGCGGCCTGGCGACCTCTTCTACGAGCTGCGCTGCAAGGTCTGTAGCGGAATCGAGCGTGGCATGATGGTGAATGAGCATCATTTCATCGCCGCCGATACGGAACAGCATGTCATCATTCTTCAGGCAGGCTTGCAGACGTTTCGAAATTTCGATCAACGCAAGATCACCGACGGCATGTCCCAGCGTGTCATTGATGGGTTTGAATCTGTCGAGGTCCAGTGCGAGAAGTGCAAAAGGCGTGTGCTCACGGGAGAGTTTGACAAGAGCGGCCCTGAGGGAATCTTCGTAGCAATACCGGTTCGGCAATCCGGTCAGACTGTCATGAGCGGCCCTGAATGAAGCCTGCTGATCCAGCGTATAATTTTTGGTGATATCGGCACCTATGCCGCGATATCCCGTGAATTCGTCATCGTTGAAAAGAGGATGTCCGGTGAGGGAAAGAACGCGGATTGAGTGCGCGCTTTTGAGCGAGACGATCAGATCGCGGAAAAACAGACGTGACTGCATGCATTCCGCGAGGTGATGCCATTGGGCCTGTGCCGTCACGTATTCTTCAAGTGTTTGCAGGAACGGTCTTCCCGACAGATTGCCTGTGTCCTGAAAAATAGCTTCAAGAGCAGGAATGTTGGCGGTCAGACTTCCGTTGACATCTGTCTCCCACACCCAATCGCCGACACTCTGGTCCGAACGGCGCAACATCAGCCGCACGATTTCAGTCTGCTCCTCAAGTTCCAGACTGGTGAGGATGTAGCGTTCGAGCAGAATGGAGACGGCGCGGCCAAGTCCAAGAATGAAGGCTGCGTATATGCCCAGCAGCATCATGAGCACTATATAAAAAGTATCAGGCTGAAGAATCCAAGCCCAGATCAGGGCTATGGTGCAGCCGACGATCATTGTGCTGGCAAGTGCGATGGTTCCGCAGAAAAACGGTGATACGGAAAGAGACGTTGCAATGAGGGCAACAATATCGCCGGCAATCAGCGTCTGTTCCTGATCTGAACCGGCGGGAAAGACGACAACAGGCACACTGGCCCAGCAAATGCCGAGTAATGCATTGAAGATGGTGAAGTTTTTTCTGGATAGTGCTGTTTCCTGAAAAAAACATACACAAAAAGTATAGCTTAAAACAAGGGTTTCGATAATAATGAGAAGGACCATTCCATAAAGGGGATGACGCTTCTCGATGAAGGACAGGGTCAAGGGTGCGCTGATGATGTTGGCTGTCAGATGAAAGGGAAGCAGACGGAGAAGGGTTCTACGTTGCTGCCTTCTGACGAATCCCTTCAGGCGCGGCGCAATAGCCTGTCCTTTCAACATAAAAGGACTGTTCTTCAGTTTTCTCCAAAAGCGTATAAAAAAATTGATAAATCTCATATTTTTTTGACAAAAATTTCATTTTGTCGAATTTTCATGCTCCAGCTACCTCCCGTGTGTTCCGGAAATGCCTCTTTTCCCTGTCATACAAGAAACAGAGGCATTTTCTCTTGAAAAAACGACGTGATCGTATTAAAATAAAATCAGGTCTTTAATTCAAAGACACCTCTGTTTTTAGGAAATTTTTTCCGGTTGGACAAGAGTTTCCTGAATCTGATCCGCAGCCTCGTCAAAAAAATGAATGCAGCGACGGATGTTTGTGCTGATCGTTGTCGCCACGATTTCCGGATCACTCGACGGGTGATAAGCACGGGCCAGATCTTCATCTATTTCCAGATGTGATGGGCCGTGGTGTTCGTGGGCGTTGTGGGCTTCTCCCCAGATCCAGCGTCCGGAAGGGAACGTTCCGGTAAAGCGGGGCGCGTGGCAGAGGTAGGCTGATAGCTCTTCCGCAAGATATTCCACGCCAGCCAGCCAAGAGAAAAATTCGACCGGGTCGTCACTGGTGGAAGCCTGAATAAGGTTTTCAACAGATGAAAGCAGTGGGTAATGGTCCGTATTCAGATCAATTCCCAGTTCTTTTGCGCCCGCTACCCAAAGCAGTGCGTGCGAACCTTCCTCCTCCTTCATCTCCCTGACAGCCTCGCGGGCTTCTGAGAAAAACGTTTTGACGCGCGACTGACCGAAGCGCTCCACGAGAGGACGCAAAGGCAGATGTCCGACACGCTGGTCAATGGCGCGTTCAAACGCCTGCACGAAGGGCCAGAAGCCGATGAGCAGGGCGCGGATGGCGGCGCGGTCACCCTGGGCGCAGGCGCGGATCAGCTGAGATGAAAATATGCCTTCTCTGGTGCCGACACGGACGACATCGCGATCAAGAACGGGTTCTGCAAACAGTAAGGCGTACATGGCATAATCCTCAAATAAACTACCCCGGTTTTCCGGTTGATCTGAGTATTTATGATTTTTAACGCAATAAATACTTTGTTTTTGTTAAATAATATTATGTAAAAATGGAAAACTTTATTTTCTATAATTTGCATTAAATATTTCGATATCGTAATGAAAAAACGAAAAAAATAACTGGCATATTCAGAAAAATGCTTTGTGACAGATCATCTGCTCGTGGTGATGGATGTTGGCCTGTCCACCACCACGAATGTCGGTTTCTTGGAAAGAAACCTGACTATCTCTTGATAAATTCCGAAAGGCCTGCTGCCGTGAGAACTTCGGCCTGGCGGGCGGCCAGAGCATCCTCATCAAAATCAGCAATGAGATCCTGAAACATTCTGTGCCAGTTGAGCTTCGCGCCGATCCGCATGAACACGGAGCCGAGACCAATCGCTGAGCGGTCGACAAGAACAAATTCGCGTGGTGGCTTGACGCCGCCCGTCTTCTGCAAACCGGTATGAACGCGTCCGGCTATGTCGCGTCCAAAGATCGTTTCGGCATTTTCATTGATGGTGCGCTCACGATCTTCCATGAGCGGTTCATAGAGGAAACTGGCCCACTCGTTGAGTACGGTCATCGTCTCACGGGACAGTCCCTCGAAGCCCCACATCTCGTAGGCATGGGCTGCCCGATCTTCATCCTTGGTGCGGAGAGCTTCACACAGTTCGATTATGCCCTTGATGAAACGCGGCCTGAAGACACGGATCGTGCCGAAATCAAGCAGATTGAATCCGCAATCATCACGAACCGTGAAGTTGCCCATATGCGGGTCGCCATGAATGACGCCGTAACGGTAAAGGGGCACATACCACGCCTCAAAAAGCGCACGCGCCATGGTGTTGCGCTCTTCCTGTGTCGGATTGGTGTCGAGGACTTTCTGAAGTCCCTGACCATTGACCCATTCCATTGTCAGAAGGCGGCGGGTGCAGAGGCTGTCAACGGTTTTTGGAATGGTCACAGATGCCGAGTTTTTCAGCATGAGATCGTAAAGCCGTAGATTTGCGGCTTCACGCTTGTAATCAAGCTCTTCTCTCAGACGGTCGGTCAGTTCTTCTATGACGTCGTCCTGACGAATGGCGTTGTCCAGCTTGTGGTAAACACCCATTGCCATGCGGAACTGCTTGAGATCCGCCTCGACCGTCGTGGTCATATCCGGATATTGCAGTTTGCAGGCGACGATTTCGCCGTTTTGTAGAACGGCCTTGTGGACCTGCCCAAGACTGGCCGCCGCCGCCGCTTCCCGACCGAACTCACGAAAGTTCTTTTGCCAGTCAGGGCCAAGCTCGGCCGCCATGCGCCGACGCACGAAGCTCCAGCCCATCGGCGGCGCATTCGACTGAAGCTGCGCCAGTTCAGTCGCATATTCGTCTGGCAGGGCGCCCGGAATGGTGGCGAGGAGCTGTGCCGCTTTCATGAGCGGTCCCTTGAGGCCGCCAAGAATGGCCTTCAGATCCTCCGCGTGCGCGGCGCCGTCGCCCTTGAAGCCAAGACGGTGTCCGGCCATGCGGGCCGCGATGCCACCGACCGTGCCGGTGGTGCGAACCATCCGGCGAAACTCTCCGAACAGTCCCGTGCTGTCGAGATCTTTCTCCGCCATGACTCAGGCTTCCTCCAGTTGATCAATAAAGCCCGAAATCACATCCAGTCCCTTGCGCCAGAAGGCTGGATCGCTGGCATCGAGGCCGAAAGGAGCGAGTAGTTCGCCATGACGTTTGGTGCCACCGGCCTCCAGCATGGCACGGTATTTTTCCCGAAACCCCGGTTCGCCCTGCTGATAGACGCCATACAGCGCATTCACGAGGCAGTCTCCAAAAGCGTAGGCATAAACATAGAACGGCGTATGCACGAAGTGGGGAACATATGCCCAGTAGGTGTCGTATTCAGGCGTAAAATTGAAGGCAGGACCGAGGCTTTCGGTCTGGACCTCACGCCAGATGGTGCCAATCTGCTCGGGGAGCAGTTCGCCTTCACGTCGGGCATGATGCACGCGGCTTTCAAACTGATAGAACGCGATCTGACGGACGACCGTGTTCAGCATGTCTTCAACCTTGGAGGCAAGAAGAAGACGTTTCTGAACAGGGTCCTTTTCAGTGTCCAGCAGATGCTGGAAAGTCAGCATCTCCCCGAACACGCTGGCCGTTTCCGCCAGTGTCAGCGGCGTCGAAGAGAGAAAATAGCCCTGTTTCGCGGCCAGTTTCTGATGCACGCCATGGCCGAGTTCATGCGCCAGCGTCATGACGTCGCGTGTGCGACCGCGATAGTTCATCAGGACGTAAGGATGCACCGAAGGCACAACCGGATGGGCAAAGGCACCCGGCGATTTGCCCGGAACAGGAGCCGCGTCGATCCATGGTCTGTTGAAGAACTCGCTGATGATTTCTCCCAGCGCGGGATCGAATTTTTCATACGCCTGCTGCACGATCGTCTTGGCGTCTGTCCACGGAATATCCTTCTCGCGCATTCCCGGCAGTGGTGCGTTGCGGTCCCAGTGTTCCAGCCTGTCCAGACCAAGCCATTTGGCCTTCAGTCCGTAATAGCGATGCGAGAGGCGAGGGAAGTCATCCGTCACGGCGGACACAAGCGCATCCACGACCGAGTCTTCCACCATGTTGGAGATATTTCGGTAAGATTCCGGGCGCGGATAATGGCGCATCTTGTCGGAGATGGCCTTGTCCTTGGCGAGGGTATTGGTCACCAGAGAAAACAGCCGGATGTTGCTTTCCAGCGCCTTTCCGACAGCCCTGCCGGCGGCCTCGCGTCGGCTGCGGTCCTGATCCGACATCAGGTTCAGCGCCTCGCCGAGAGGCATTTCCCGTCCGTCCAGTGATACACGCAGAGCCGTGATCTGTTCGTCGAACAGGCGGCACCAGACGGATGCGCCCGTTACGGATTTTTCCAGCAGCACCTGCTCGATATCGTCCGACAACTGGTGTGGGCGGAACATCCGGTGGTCACGCAGGAATGGCTGCCAGTGCGCCAGCGCGGAGGAGGAAGACAGTTTCGCCTCCAGCACATCTTCCTCGATGGTGTTCAGTTCCAGCGTGAAGAACAGCAGATCAGCCGAAATGTCGGAGATACGTTCACGGATGGCTTGACTGAACTTTCCGGTCTCGGGATCGGTCATGTCGGCGGAGAAGGAAAGGGAGGCGAAGGAACCGACCCTGCCGAGGATTTCGTTGATCGCTTCGCAGCTTTTGATCGCTTCAGCCAGATCAGCGCCGGAAAGCGAAGCGATGGTGCCTTTGTACTGCCCTGCGAAAGCCTTTGCCTTGGTGGCCGCACGGTCCAGATCAGCCTTTACCGCAGGCGAGTCGGGGCTCGTGTAAAGGTCGGACAAATCCCATCGGGGTGGAGAAATGTCTGTGCTCTGCCCTGATGACTGAGTGTTCGCTGCAAGCGAAACCTGAGCGGAAAAGGGTCGCAGTCGAGCGTGCGGAAGGGGGAAAGGAGCCTGATCTACCATGTCCGGAATTGTAGCGCGGGCGGATGCAGGTGGCGAGGCCGATTGATTCTTTGCGGCAGGCTGCATTTCCCGTGCTTTCGCGTGCTGACTTTTCTTCCTTTATCCCCTATGGAGCGGGCATGACCGATACGCCGCTTTCCCTGATCCGCAACTTCTCGATTATCGCCCATATTGATCATGGCAAATCCACCCTTGCCGACCGGTTGATTCAGGCCTGTGGTGCGCTGACCGCCCGCGAGATGACGAATCAGGTGCTCGACAACATGGAGCTGGAGCGCGAACGCGGCATCACCATCAAGGCGCAGACCGTGCGCCTGACCTATCCGGCCAAGGACGGTAAGACCTACATCCTGAACCTGATGGACACGCCGGGTCACGTTGACTTTGCCTATGAAGTCAGCCGTTCGCTCGCCGCCTGTGAAGGTTCGCTGCTGGTCGTGGACGCCTCGCAGGGTGTGGAAGCCCAGACGCTGGCCAACGTGTATCAGGCTATCGACGCCAATCACGAAATCGTGCCCATCCTCAACAAGATCGACCTGCCCGCCGCCGAGCCGGAGCGGGTGAAGGCGCAGATCGAGGAGGTCATCGGTATTGACGCCGAGGACGCCGTGGAGATTTCCGCCAAGACCGGCATCAACATTGAAGGTGTGCTGGAAGCCGTGGTCACGCGGCTGCCGCCGCCGACGGGCGATGCGGATGTGCCGCTCAAGGCGATGCTGGTGGATAGCTGGTATGACGCCTATCTCGGCGTCATTATTCTTGTCCGCATCAAGGAAGGCCGCCTGAAGAAGGGCGCGCGTATCCGCATGATGTCCAGTGGGGCGACCCATCTGGTCGATCAGGTCGGCGTGTTCGCGCCGCGCATGGTGCCGGTGGATGATCTCGGACCGGGTGAGATGGGATACATCAACGCCGCCATTAAGACCGTCGCCGACTGTAACGTGGGTGACACCATCACCGATGACCGTCGTCCGGCGGACAAGCCGCTGGAAGGGTTCAAGCCGTCGATCCCGGTGGTGTGGTGTGGTCTGTTCCCGGTCAACGCGGATGATTTCGACAAGCTGCGTGACAGTCTCGCCAAGCTGCGTCTGAACGATGCGTCTTTCCATTATGAAGCCGAGACGTCCGCCGCGCTGGGATTCGGGTTCCGGTGTGGGTTCCTTGGTCTGCTGCATCTGGAAATCATTCAGGAACGTCTGTCGCGTGAATTCGATCTCGATCTGATCGCGACCGCCCCGTCCGTGGTCTATCACCTGAAGATGAACGACGGCACGGAAGAGGATCTGCACAATCCGGCCGACATGCCCGATCCGATGAAGATCGAGTATATCGAGGAGCCGTGGATCAAGGCGACGATCATGGTGCCGGACGAATATCTCGGCGCCGTCCTGACACTCTGCACCGAGCGCCGTGGCGTGCAGAGCGATCTCACCTATGTCGGCAATCGCGCGATGGCGGTCTATCGCCTGCCGCTGAACGAAGTGGTGTTCGATTTCTACGATCGTCTCAAGTCGCTGACACGCGGCTACGCCAGCTTCGACTATCAGATGGATGGTTATGAAGAGAGCGATCTCGTGCGGATTTCGATTCTCGTCAATCAGGAACCGGTGGATGCGCTGTCCTTCATCGCGCACCGTTCTGCGGCGGAGAGCCGTGGCCGAGCCATCTGCGCACGCCTGAAAGACCTGATCCCCCGCCAGCTTTTCAAGATCGCCATTCAGGCGGCCATCGGCGCACGTGTGATTGCCCGTGAGACGATCGGTGCGCTGTCCAAGGACGTGACGGCGAAGTGCTATGGCGGTGATATCTCGCGTAAGCGCAAGCTGCTGGAGAAGCAGAAAGAAGGCAAGAAGCGGATGCGGCAGTTCGGCAAGGTCGAAATTCCGCAGAGCGCGTTTCTTGCCGCGCTGAAGATGGATCGGTGAGCTGAAGACGTGTTGTATCTGACAGAGAGCGCTCTCTGACTGGAGAGAGGGTGCATGCAGTTTTAAAAGATGTATAAAACTGGATTGTTTTTAGGCGGTATCCGTTCAGACTGGAGGACGGGTTTCGCGCTGGTTCATTATTTGTCGGGCAGCTTTATCTGATCAGACGATTTTGTCTGCTTGGATGTTGCTCCAGACGCGATATTCATGATGTCAGTAATGTTCATGTCAGAAACCGGATTGGATCACATGCACAGTTCTATGCCGCTATGACTGCGAAAACAGCAGGTCCATCCAAGGTGGGGAAGGCGGCGACAAGTGGTTTCCTCTGGCTTGCAGTCCAGAGCCTGGCCGCTCGTGGTATCGGGTTTATCTCACAGCTTTTTCTGGCACGATTGCTTCTGCCGGAAGATTTCGGTGCGATCAGTCTTGCGCTGACGGTCACCAGCATTGCCAACTCCCTGATCAGTTTCGGGATCGATGAGGTTCTGCTTCAGCGTCAGAAAACCATGACGTTGTGGGAACCGCTGGCGTTCTGGATGTCGGCGGGTGTGAGTGTCGTAGGCATGCTGGGGATGTTCATCGCAGCGCCATTCGCCGCACACTGGTACCATTCACCGGGACTTGTCGGGCTCATCATAGCGATTGCTGTTGCCACGCCCCTCCGGGCGTTGAGCACGGTGTCTGCCGTCAAGGTCCGGGCAGAAATGGATTTCCGCTTTCTGGCCGTCTGCAATACATTTGAAATTGTAGCGTTGCAGGTTCTGACCATTGTTCTGGCGGCTCTGGGGATGGGAGCATATGCTTTTGCAATTCCATATCCCGTTGTCGCTTTAGCGCGTACGGCTTGGCTTTGGAGGCGAGCCATACCCGCTATTAAAGGGCGCTATAAGGCCATACAGGCCCGCTATCTGGTGGGTAACAGCACGCTTATTCTGTTGAACCGGAGTTGTATCGAATTCATCAATCAGGGTGACTACATCGTTCTTGGACTGATCGCATCGAAGGTTATGGTAGGATATTATTTTTTTGCTTTTCGTTTTGCCGCTCAACCTGTGCGCATGCTCGCTGGTAATGTAACTAACGTTGTTTTTCCGGCGCTTGTACAGTTTCGTAATGAACCAGTCCGTCAGACTGATGCCGTTCTTCGTGCGTGTCGCCTGCTTGGTTATCTTGTCATGCCGTTCTGCTTTTTGCAGGCGGGTCTGGCCAAGCCAGGATTGCATCTGCTGTTTGGTGAACGCTGGATGCCAGCGGTACCCTATGTCATCATTCTGAGTATTGGTCTGCCATTTGATTCAATCAGTTGGATTACGGGCGCTCTCCAAAGTGCAAGACGGGAGTTTGCACGTTCTTGTCAGTATCGGATCATTGCACTGCTGTTATTCTACATTATGGTCGGTCTCGGCGGATACTGTAGTGGCGTCATGGGTGTCGCGTATGCTGTGGCGGTTTACTATTTTCTGTGGCCCCCCATCACCTCTTACCTGATTCTGATCGGGTCGGGTGTATCTGTCCTGGCCGTGGCCGAGTTCTATTTCCTGCCCATGCTATTCTCCTGTATCGCCATCGGGGCCGGTATGGCGCTTGCTCAGACCAGCCTGTTTCACGGCAACGATTTCGTGGAGTGCATGGTCATCGGTCTTGTGACCTGCGTCGTCTATCCCGCGCTGCTTGCGGTCTTCCGGCCCGAAATGTTCAGAGAGATTATGGACAGGTTCGGCGGAAAGTTCAGAAAGCGGCGTCAGGCGAAAGAAGCTAACGCCTGATCCATTCCCGACAGGCTGACTGGCGCTGTTCCCAGCCGAGCCGCTCCAGTTCGGGTGTGTCGTGGCGTTCACTTGGATATCCGACGCACAGATAGGCGATGAACCGCCAGGATGTCGGGCTTTCGAGCGCCTCTCTCACGGCTTCAGGCTCAAGGATGGAAACCCATCCCACGCCGATCCCCTGTGCTGCGGCGGCCAGCCAGAAGGTGTGGATCGCCATGACCGTGGACCATACCGTCGTCTCCGGCATGGTGCGGCGGCCAAGACCACCTCCCTGTTCCGGATTCTCCACCGAAAACACCGCAATATGATGGGGCGCATCATCCAGCCCGGCCAGCTTCAGGCGGGCATAGGCGGCTGCGTCCTCGCTCTCGCGTTCCGCGAGGGCTTCGGCCTGACTACGGGCGAAGATATCCCGCACAGCATTACGTCGGGCAGGACTGTCCACCCGCATGAAGCGCCACGGTTCACTGAGACCAACCGATGGCGCCATGCTGGCGACCTGTAGCAGTTCATCGAGTGTAGCCTCGGCTACTGGCTCAGGACGAAAATGCCGGACATCCCGCCGCCAGCGGAAGATGTCCTCCAGAATGGTGGATGTCGTCATCCTTTATAGGCTTCGCCGGGAG
Organism: Acetobacter sp.; assembly: GCF_022483985.1. NCBI lineage: Bacteria > Pseudomonadati > Pseudomonadota > Alphaproteobacteria > Acetobacterales > Acetobacteraceae > Acetobacter > Acetobacter sp. Next base: position 427,696 of record NZ_JAKVME010000001.1, read on the forward strand.
GCAGAAGCTTGCCGGGGTTAAGGATGCCACGGGGGTCCATCGTCTGCTTGAGCGCCCGCATCACGCTGAGCGCATCGGCACCATGTTCCGGCTCCAGAAATTCAAGCTTGCCGATCCCGACGCCGTGCTCGCCGCTGCATGAGCCGCCCAGCGCGAGCGCACGGCCCACAATCCTGCGGTCCAGTTCAAGCAACCGCTCACGTCCCTTTGGAGAATTTTCAGTGAGGATCAGGGTATGGAAATTACCATCGCCCACATGACCCAGCATGGCGGCACGCAGGCCGGACGCAGCGATATCCCCGCGTGCGCCGTCGATCAGCTCGGCAAGACGGGAGATTGGCACGATGCAGTCGGTCGAGATGACAAGCGCCACGTGGTCGATGGCCCGGGCCGCCCAGAACGCGTCGTGACGGGCCTTCCACAGACGGGTGCGTTCCTCGGGTGTGTCAGCCCACGCAAAGCCGAGACCACCATTGTCGCGGGCGATGCTTTCCGTCGCTTCCACCTGCTCACGCACGGACGCGGGGCCGCCTGAGAACTCGAAGAACAGCGTCGGCAGAGGTTTCAGTTCATCAAGGTGAGAGAAGGCGATGCTGGCTGCCATCTGCACTTCATCGAGAAACTCCACGCGGGCGACGGGGAGGCCATACTGGATCATCTCGACGGCGGTGGTGATCGCCTCGTCCACCGTACTGAACTGACAGATCGCGGCGGCGATGCTTTCCGGCAATCCATAAAGACGTAACTGAATCTCGGTGATGATGCCCAGCGTGCCTTCCGAGCCGATGAACAGAGAGGTCAGGTCATAGCCGGTCGAGGATTTACGGACCCGGCCACCTGTGCGGATGACCTCGCCAGTGGCGAGCACCACGGTCATGCCGAGCATATTTTCCTTCATCGTGCCGTATTTTACCGCCGCCGTGCCGGAGGCGCGGGTGGCGCACATGCCGCCTAGCGTGGCCTCGCCACCGGGATCGACCGGAAAGAACAGGCCTGAATCGCGGATGTGCGCGTTGAGTTCCTGCCGCGTCAGACCCGCCTGCACACGACAGTCGAGATCTTCCGGATTGAACTGCACGATTTCCTTCATGCGGGACAGATCGAGGCTGATGCCTTCTGCGGGCGGCGTGACATGGCCTTCAATCGACGTGCCCGCACCGAATGCGACGACCGGCACGCGATGTTCGTGACACAGGGACAACACGCGGGAGACATCGTCCGTGCTTTCCGCAAACACAACAGCGGCGGGCAGACAGGCGGTGTCCAGCGCCTCGCCGTGGCTGTGTTCTTCGCGCACGGAAGCTACGGTGCTGATCTGGCTCCCCATAGCTTCGCGGAGAGCGGAAAGAACGGTTTCCACGCCGGTCGTCGGGGTGGAGAGGGTGTCGGACATGCGGGCAGCCTGATCGGTGGAGATGAAGTTCATGTGGGGTTGTATCCGCTCCCCGTGTCTTCGACCACCGATACTGGAACGCGGCAGGGTTTCCGGCGCAGAGGAAAAAACGGCGCTGTTCATGCCTGCGAAACCTCTCCGGACTTGACATGAGCGCCTGCGACCGGCTTCCTCCGCCCCTGAATTTTCACATTGTGGCCGGACGGCTCCACGTCGTCCGCGCCGCGTTCCAGCCGGGCAGGAATTGACCACATGCATCCGTATCGCACCCATAGCTGCGCCGCCCTCCGCGCCGAAGACGCCGGAAAGACCGTGCGCCTGTCCGGCTGGGTCCACAGCAAGCGAGATCACGGCGGCCTGCTGTTCATCGATCTGCGCGATCAGGACGGCCTGACGCAGATTGTCATTCCCGCCGAATCTCCGGTCATGCCAGTGGCCGAAGAAGTCCGTGTCGAGAGCGTCATCACCGTGACGGGCGAGGTCGTGCTGCGTGAGGAAACCACGCGCAACCCGAACCTGCCGACCGGTGATATCGAACTGCGCGCGAAAGAATTCACGGTGCAGTCCGCCGCCGCCGTCCTGCCGTTCCAGGTCGCCGGCAACGAGCATTATGGCGAAGAGCTGCGCCTGAAATACCGCTATCTCGACCTGCGCCGCGAGAAGATTCACCGCAACATCCTGCTGCGCTCGCAGGTCATCGCCAGCCTGCGTCGCCGTATGGTCGAGCAGGGCTTCACCGAGTTCCAGACGCCGATCCTGACGGCTTCCTCCCCGGAAGGCGCACGCGACTTCCTCGTGCCGTCCCGTCTGCATCCCGGCAAGTTCTACGCGCTCCCGCAGGCTCCGCAGCAGTTCAAGCAGCTCGCCATGGTCGCGGGCTTCGACCGCTACTTCCAGATCGCGCCCTGCTTCCGTGACGAAGCCGCCCGCGCCGACCGTAGCCCCGGCGAGTTCTATCAGCTCGATTTCGAGATGGCCTTCGCCACGCAGGAAGAAGTGTTCGCGACACTTGAGCCGGTGATGGAAGGCGTGTTCCGCGAGTTCGGCAATGGTCGCGCCGTGACACCCGCACCGTTCCCGCGTGTTCCTTACGCTGAGGCGATGGCGGTCTATGGCTCCGACAAACCGGACCTGCGCAACCCGCTGAAGATCGCCAACGTCACCGAGCAGTTTGCCGACTCATCCTTCGGCCTGTTCGCCAAGATCGCGGCCGATGGTGGCGAAATCCGCGCTATCCCCGCTCCGGGCGCTGGTCCGAAACCGCGCGGCTTCTTCGACAAGCTGAACGCATGGGCGCGTGAGAACGGCGCAGGTGGCCTCGGCTACATCCAGTTCGACGAGGAAGGCGGCAAGGGGCCGATCGCCAAGAACCTCGAAGCCGACCGCGTGAAGGCCATTCAGGACAAGCTCGGCCTGAAGGCCGGTGACGCCGTGTTCTTCGCCGCAGGCAAGGGCGACGAAGTGGCGAAGTTCTCCGGTCTGGTGCGTACCAAGATCGCGACCGAACTGGACCTGATCGAAGAAGGTGAGTTCCGCTTCTGCTGGATCGTCGACTTTCCGATGTATGAGAAGAACGAGGAAACGGGACAGATCGATTTCTCCCACAACCCGTTCTCCATGCCGCAGGGCGGTCTTGAGGCGCTCAATACGAAAGATCCTCTTGAGATCAAAGCCTATCAGTATGACATCGTCTGCAACGGCATCGAGCTGACTTCCGGCGCGATCCGCAACCACCTGCCGGACCTGATGATCCGCGCCTTCGAGATCGCGGGTTATCCGGAAAGCGTGGTCGAGGAGCAGTTCGGCGGCATGCTGAACGCCTTCCGCTTCGGCGCCCCGCCGCATGGTGGTGCTGCTCCGGGCGTGGACCGTATGGTCATGCTGCTGGCTGATGAACCTAACATCCGCGAGGTCATCCTGTTCCCGCTGAACCAGCAGGGCGAGGATCTGATGATGGGCGCACCGTCCACCGTCGAGCCTGCGCGTTTGAAAGAACTGTCCATCGCACTGAACCTGCCCAAGCCGAAGCCTGTCGTGAAGAAGGATGCGGCGGAGACGGAGTGAGGGGCTTTTGTGACGAGATAAGTTTTGGAAGCCGGGAACAGGTTTGTTCCCGGTTTTTTTTTGGTTTTGGATATGGCTGTTTTACAATAGATCAATCCGGGGTTAACTGATGCTTGAATACGCGTGAATTCTCAATCATGGTGAATTAACGTGGTCCAAACTGGTGCATTTGTTCTGGGAGGATTTTTAGTATTTCTTTCCCGGATATGTGCAGAATATCTATTATATTCAAAAGGAATGTTAGATGCGTTTCGGATTTTATGGTTTTCTTTTAGTGGTTGGTAGTCTTCTATTTTCTGGAACGCAATCAATTGCACAAGATGATTTGGTTTCTAATATAAAAACTCTTGAACAATCTGGTGATTGGACTCTGAAAGTATCAAAAACAGAGCACTCTGCTTTACTTGAAAGTCAGCAGGATGGCTTTATAGCGAAGATGTATTTGAATGGAGACTCTAAGAAATTCTTTTTTCTTATTGGTGTCTATGCGCGTTCGGTATCAAATGTGACATTGAGTCTGAACGACGATATTTTAGAATTCCCTACTTATGTATCTGATGGTTGTCCATCATTATTTCAATGTTTTTTAGGCCAGATAAATACTGGAGATCTCCCTGGCATCATTCATAATTTTACCTCGGCAAATAAAGCATTTATCACGTTTGATGGAAAACATCTTCCTATGTCATTGGTTGGAACATCAGACATCATTAATGCTCTGGACAAGTATAACGCAGAAACTGGTATGAATCTCCCGTCACCCTTCCATAATGTGGTAGATATAAAACCATCTAATCGAATGATTGTACCTAAAGAAAAAATAGCAGAAAAAACATGCATTAATTACGAAGAAAATATACACACTGATGGGAATCCTTTTAATACAAATGGAAAATGCTATAAATTATTGATTGGTTTGCTTTCAAGAATACAATGGATTGATAAAAATACAGCGCTTGTTATTCCTAAATGCGGGAGCTTATACGGTTGTGGGATTCCTATGCTCATTCATAGTGACGAAGCCTTGAAGTTAGGTAGGTGGACCGTGGTAATTGGTAGAGATCCTTATCAATACACTGCTGCAACAGGAGAGTTGACTACAGCGTTAAGCTTTCAGGTTGTCAGATATCTTTCTGGGCCAGTTCTCATTGGAGCGCAATAAAAATTAATAAAAACAGGTATATCAGTGGATATAGTATTTTATAAGGATATGACAGTTTAATGTATTTATTAAATAAATTAGTGCAATATCTGTACTAATTTTATTGTATTATCTGTAATTTTGTCACGTATTTTTTTAAAAGTTTCAAAATTGTGTGTATTTTATATTCATAAAAGCGTTTAATGCGATGATATTTGATATTTAAATATTATTATAATTCAAAAAAGTTTATATATCAAATTACTCGATGAATTTCCGATTCGGTTATTTCCGTAATGCTTTAAGTTATTTTGTCTTCAATTCAATATTATCCCCCACCGGCATCGCCGTAACCAAAGTCTCCGCAGGCGGCGGTTCCGGCAGTTGCGGCAGATCACTCATCTCCATCAGAAACTCCTGCTCCCGCACATCCAGTTGACGCCCGATAGCCCGTTCTGTCAGGTCGTTGATATTGCGGTCCGTCAGGAGGGAATGCAGCACACGCCGTTGCAGCCGCACGATGCGAAGCCGTAACATCAGTTCGTCGCGCTTTCGCTGCACGCTGTTGTTGCGTTTGCCATCATCGTCATTGCTCGGGTCCAGACGGCGCAGGCGCTCGTTGAATTCGGTCAGTAGCAGGCTGACCGTGTCGTTGGTGCGGTTGGCGTCGGGCGGCAGTCGCGCCTGCTCCGCCTGAAGGGCGGCGATGCTGGAACGGGCCAGTGTAATGCGGGTTTCGAGAAGCTCGCGCTGCGCCGGGGTTTCGCCGTCATTACGCGGCAGCAGTTTCAGGGCGCGGGGCAGGCCGAAGGTGGTCAGCAGCAGCGATGTGATGATGACGCCGGTCGCCAGCACGACCATCACGGTCCGCTCCGGCATGTCGCTTTCCGACGGCAGAGAGATGATGGCGGCCAGTGTTACGGCCCCGCGTGCGCCCGCCAGCGTCATGACCAGCACATTGCGCCATGACGGCATGACCTGTGGACGATGGACCAGTTTCCCCACGACATGGAACACCAGCCCGTTGGTGGCCATCCAGACCGCGCGGAGAAGGCTCATGGCGCACTGGATACCGATAATGGCCAGAGGCAGTACCCACGGGGTCAGCCCGGCGGACTGGATGATGTGGGAAGCCTGTGTGACCTGGCCGGGAAGCTGTTGTCCAAGCATGATGAAGACCAGCCCGTTCAGGGTGGCGTAAAACTGGTCCCACAAGGTTGTGGCGCGCAGCCGGGTCTCGATCTGGGTTTCCAGCATCACGCCCGTCAGGCGGATGCACATACCTGCGGCAACGGCTGCGAGAATGCCTGAACAGCCGATGGAATCGGCGGCGAGATAGATGACATAGGGAATGAGCAGCGAAATCAGGATGTGGCTGGAGGAATCGTCATAGCCACGTCTGAGGACCAGAAGCTCGATACGGGCGAAGAGCCAGCCCAGTCCCGCGCCGACCAGCACGCCGCCGAGCGAGACATAAACGAAGTTGCTGGAGGCTGCCTTGAGCGAGAACAGGCCGGTTGTGGCGGCGGCGACCGCGAACTTGAAACAGACAAGACCGGAGGCGTCGTTGAGCAGGGCCTCGCCATTGAGGACCTGTGTCAGGCGGATGGGCGCCTTGGCTGTGGAGAGGAAGCTGTTGACGGAAACCGCATCGGTAGGAGAGAGCGCCGCGGCCAGCGCCATGCCCGCTGCGGGCAGGATGGCGGGCATGATCCAGTGAATCGCGTATCCGCCCGCGACAGTGCTGAACACCACCAGCCCGACGGCGAGCGACAGGATAATGGTCCGGAGTTCTCCGAACTCGCGCATGGGAATGCGGTAGGCGTCGATAAAGAGCAGCGGCGGCATCAGCAGGAGCAGGAACAGGTCCGATGAGAGCGGGACTGAGAAGCCGAGAAGACTGACCGCGCTGCCTGCCGCGATATGCAGCAGGGGCAGGGGGATACGGACAGGGAGCAGGCGTCCTAACAGGCCGGACAGGGCGGTCATGACAAGCAAAGCGAGAACGGTAAGGGCAACTTGCATCGGAACTTCCGGCTGGAGGACGGGACAGCCTCTTTTCGGGAGATGATATTGCTGACGGAGGAAAGGGCGGCAAATGAAAAAACGGGTCAGAGATGAATGATGTGAAAGACTTGTTCCCATTCCCATTGACCGGACAGGTTTGCGTTCCCATTATTTTGTAAAAATGCGGTGCGGTTTGTCCGGGCGTTGTCCATAGAGGAGGCGCGGCGGGGCCGCATCGTGAAAAAGATCCGTGCGGGCGCGTCACAGGGCGGCCCGGAACCGGGTCTGCAATGTTGCGGCGCGGGTTGCGACCGTTCCGGATCAGGTGGAGCAGGACCATTATGACTGAAGGGCCAGAGGCACGGTTTCTCAAACCACGCCTTAACGCGCTGGTAGCTGAAGCCGTGAAGAATGGCTTTCCGGCCGACGTGACGGTCGCGGTTCTGATCAATCTGCTGGATACGGAGAGCTTTGCTGTGACCACGCCTGAAGGAGAAGATGAGTGAGCGCAGGCGATCCATATCAGATACTGGGTGTCGCGCGAACCGCGAGTCAGGACGAGATTCGTAAGGCCTACCGCAAGCTGGCCAAGCAGTATCACCCGGATTTCAATCCGGACAACAAGGAGGCCGAGGAGAAATTCAAGGCCATCAGTCAAGCGAATGATCTGCTGTCCGACGAAGCGCAACGGGCGCGGTATGATCGTGGTGAGATCGATGCCGGTGGGCAGGAGCGGGCACCTCCGGGCTATGGCGCGCACGGTGGATATCGTGACTTCGGCGAAGGTATGGGCGGTTTCCGTCAGGGGGGCGGAGCCGGTGGTTTTTCGACCGAGGATCTGAGTGACCTGTTCGGTGGAATGTTCGGCGGTGGCCGGGGCGGCGGCGGCTTCAACCGTCGTTCTGCCGGTCCGCAGCCGGGACAGGACAGATCCTACAATCTGACGGTTTCCTTTATCGATTCCGTGCTGGGCACGACATCGCGCGTGTCGCTGCCGGGTGGCGCGACGCTGGATGTCCGTATTCCACCGGGCATCGAGAGTGGTCAGGTGCTGAGGCTGCGCGGAAAAGGCGGCGAGGGGACGCAGGGCGGTCCCGCCGGAGATGCTCTCATCACCGTGACGGTGGCGCCGGATACTCAGTACACGCGGGAAGGACGCGACCTGCGCCAGACGCTCCCTGTCGATCTGAAAACGGCCATTCTGGGTGGCCCCATCACGGTGCCGACGCCATCGGGCGCCGTGCGTATGAATGTACCGGCTGATTCAGACACGGGCACGGTTCTGCGTCTGAAGGGGCGTGGCGTGAAAGAGCATGGAAAGCACGAGGCCGGAAATCTGTATGTCCGGCTGGAAGTGCATATCGGAAAGGCTGATGAGAAACTGAAGGTGTTTCTCAGAGGGCAGGATGCTGAAGAAGAGGCAACTCCTTCAGCCGGATAACACGCCCGATATCGGCTGGATGAAAACACCCCCTGTCCGTATGGCAGGGGGTGTTTTTGCTTCAAAGGTCAGCGTGGTCCGCCCATTGCCATGCCGTTCACGACCACGGCGGAGATGATGCCGGTGGCGATGGCGGTCAGCAGGAACTGGTTGCCGGACTGAATCCAGCGATAGCCGTAGGGAGGCGCATAAAGGCCGTTGTAGGACTGCCAGTTGTTGATCCACGGATCACCGCCCCAATAGCGTGCTCCGGGCCGCCAGTTGTTCATGGGTGGTGGTGGAGGTGCTCCACGACGACCATAGTTGCCGCCCCGGAAATCACGCGGTCCCGGACCACCGCGATCCGGTCCTCCACGTCCTGGGCCGCCATTGTCGCGCCCGCCTCCGCCCCGGTAATCTCCACCCGGACCCGAGTGGCCACCGGGCATGGGCTGGGCCATCGCGCAGACGGGCGCGACGCTCAGAACGGACGCCATGATGAATGCGATATGTTTTATCCGCATAGGGAACTCACTTCCTGAGCTGTGTTGCAGGTCAATATGACATGAAAACGATGGCGCTAACATGGCGCTGATTCAAGACAAAGACCGGACAGCGGGGAGGCGTTTTCATTGAAAAGCTTATATGCGGCTGCCCAGATGTTTCTAAAAACGGGGAGAAACGGGCAGAGAGTCGAACGACACAGGGCTGCAAGGTAAGCCGTCAGATGACAGAGTGGTTCTATCATAAAGGACAACAGAGTTTTGCAGACTGTAACCCTGAGCCGGACGCACTCTGCGCCTTTACGCTTCTTCATCCCCCTCTTCGCCAAACCGGGAATTACGGTGAACCCACACGGACATGAGCAGTCCGAAACCAAGCATCACATTGATCAGGGCGGAGCCGCCGTAGGATACAAGAGGCAGAGGCACGCCGCCGACAGGAATCGCGCCCATCACCATCGAGAGGTTGACCAGACAATACAGGAAGAAATTCACTGAGATGCCCAGAGCGAGCAGGCGTCCAAAACGGTTGCGGCTGCGGATGGCCATCACCATACCGCCGAGTATGAGCAGCAGCAGCAGGCCTATGACCAGTATTCCGCCTGCGTAGCCCCATTCTTCGGCGATGGTTGTGAAGATGAAGTCCGTCTGCTTTTCGGGAAGGAAATTCAGTTGTCCCTGTGTCCCGTGCAGATAGCCCTGTCCCCACATCCCGCCCGAGCCGAGTGCGATTTTCGACTGGATGATGTTGTAGCCGGCTCCGAGAGGATCGTTTTCCGGATGCAGGAAGGTGGTGATCCGCGCTCTCTGGTAATCATGCAGATGGGCATAGGCGATTTTCAGAAGAAAAGGCACAGGTAGCAAAAGCAGGACGATCTGCCATAAACGCATTCCGGCGGCGAAGAAGAGAGAGGCGCCGATGCCGCCGATGATGACGGCGGTGCCGAGATTGGGCTCCTTGAGAACCAGACCGACGGGAACCAGAACCATCAGCGCCGGAATGATCAGACGGAGCGGGTTGCCCATCTTGCTATAGGGAATCCGGGAAAACCATGTCGCCAACATCAGGACGAGCGCGACCTTGGCATATTCGGACGGCTGGACCTGTGTGCCGCCGATCATCACCCAGCGTTCCGCGCCTTTGCCGACATGCCCCATCTGGAGCACGATCACCAGCAGCGCCAGCGAGACGAGGTAGAGCGGCCACGCCAGCCGGACGAGGAATCTGGGTGGCAGCATGGCGACAGTCAGCGTCAGGACCAGCCCGAAACCGAAACGCGCGGCCTGTGGTCCTGCGAAGGGGCGGGCGGAGCCGCCACCTGCGGAATAGAGCGCGATGTAGCCGATGCCCGCCAGCGTGCAGATGAGAAGGATGTACAGCCAGCTTACCTGCCAGAGCTTGGACAGTGTGCGAAAATTCGGTTCGGCGCGTAACAGCCGCTTGCGAAAACGCCTCATCGGCATCCGTGAATCCACGGTGATGCCCTCCTCGAAGTCAGATGGGGACCAGTTCAGGGACCGGGTGGACTACTCGGCATCCGCCACTGTCTGGCCGGGTGCGCTCTTGTGGTTGACCGGGTCGCGCAACAGGGTGTCGGTCATGATGTCACGGGCCAGTGGAGCCGCCGCATCGGCGCCGGCGTTGCCATGTTCTATCACGACGGACACCGCATAGCGCGGAGAGTCATAGGGCGCAAAGCAGATGAACAGCGCATGCGGGCGGAATTCCCACGGGAGGGTGGCGGAATTGAAGTGGCCGCTCTCACGAAGGGCTCTGGAGACACGTCTCACCTGTGCCGAGCCGGTCTTGCCAGCCATCTCGACACCCGGAATGGCCAGACGCGCCTTGGGAGCGGTGCCGTGGCTCTCGTTCACAACCGCAAACATGCCCTCCCGGACGGCTTGCAGGTAGCGTTCGTCCATCCCCAGTTCCGGCCAGTGCTGCGGATCGACCTCGGCGCCGATGTCGCCATTCACGGCCCGGACAAGGTGCGGCTCGACCTTGCGGCCTGTGGCGATGCGGGATGTGTAGGTCGCCAGTTGCAGGGGCGTGACCTGCACGAATCCCTGACCGATGCCGCTGACGACCGTATCGCCGCCGTTCCAGTGATGATTGTGCTTGCGCCGCCATTCGGGTGTCGGGATGAGGCCCTGACGCTGGTGAGGCAGTTCGATGCCCAGCTCGGTGCCAAGGCCCAGCTCACGGGCTGAGGCCGCCAGCTTGTCCATGCCGACTTTCATGGCGACTTCGTAGAAATAGACGTCGCATGAATATTTCAGGGCAAGATGTAGATCGACGGAGCCATGGCCGTGCTTTGCCCAGCAATGGAAGCGGGCGCCGCCCAGATCGAAATGGCCGGGACAGAAGAACCTGTCGGAAGGCGTGATGACGCCAGCATTCAGGGCCGCCATCGCAACCGCGGGCTTGAAGGTGGAGCCGGGTGGATAGACGCCGGAGACGGTCTTGTCGATCAGGGGCGTGCGCTGGTCATTGGTCCATTCAATCCATTGGGCGCGGCTGACGCCGCTGTCGAACAGGGACGGATCGAAGGACGGCGTGCTGCACATGGCCAGCACTTCCCCATTGCGGCAGTCCATGACCACGGAAGAGGCGGCGAGGTCGCCGATCCGGTTCTGGATGGTCTGCTGCAACCCGACATCCAGCGTCAGCGCCAGTTCATCGCCCGGAGTGCCGTCCTGTCTTTCGAGTTCCTTCATGATACGGCCGACCGAGTTGACCTCCATCTCCACGGAACCGGCCTGTCCGCGCAGCATGGCGTCCTGACTCTGTTCGACACCGGCGCGCCCGACCCTCATGCCGGGCAGCGCGAGCAGCGCGGATTTGGCGACATCCTGCTCGTTGGGTGGGGCCACGTAGCCGATCGTGTGCGCCAGAAGCTCTCCGAAGGGGTAGGAGCGCGTGGTGCCGACATCGATCAGCACGCCGGGAAGCGAGGGAGAATTGAGTTCTATGCGGGCCATATCGTCCCAGGAGAGAAACTCCCTGAGCACGACGGGAATGAATTTGCGTTTGTGCCGAACCTCACGGGCGATGCGGGAACGGTCATGTTCGTCGAGCGGCACGAGTTGGGAGAACCGTTCGACGCTGCCATCGACATCGGTTGTCTCTTCAGAAAGAAGTAGCGCCCGCCAGTTGGTTTTGTTGGCGGCGAGGATGGTGCCGAAACGGTCGGAGATCAGGCCGCGCGGCGGGGCGAGCAGGCGTTTGCTGGTCCGGTTCTTGTCGGCCAGTCTGGCAAAATGGTCGCCGCTATTGACCTGAAGGTCGTACAGACGACGGCCCAGTTCTCCAAGCGCCGCCGTCTGAGCCGCCATGAGCAGAAGGGCGCGACGGGTGAAGACGCCCTTGCCGGGGTCTTTCTGGTCACGGACAGGCAGAAGCCTGTTCAGCTTTTCCCTTTTTTTCCGCCCGCGGAATTTCATCCGACGGATGCTCCGGCGACGGATGGTCCGGTTATGAGGTCAGACGTCATCAAAGCTGGGGTTCCGGATTGGAAAATCTTCGATGCGCCCAGTTTCCCAGTGCGGCGAAGGGAGGATAGATGCCTGCGGTGAGCATACATTCGAAGATGACCGGAGCTGTCGGCATGATCTTGAAGGATAGCGAAGAAACCATAAACCACAACAGCCAGCATATGCCGCTTTCCAGCAGTGTGAAAGCCAGCCACAGCGTGACGAAATTCAGGCGCATGAGTCCGAAACGCATATGAACCGCTACGCCGTGCAGCAGCAGGAAGGCAAAAGCGGAGACGCCCAGAGGCGCAAAGCCGATCAGGTCGAGCAGAAGACCCAGAAAAAATACGACAGGCACGGACATCGAGGCCGGACGCCACACGGACCAGAAAAACACCGAGGCCATGACAAGTCCCGGAATCAGCGCGATGGCGCCGGGAATGCCGGTGGGCGCGGCAAGCAGGGCGGCCACAAGGGCTGTGAGACCGCCCGGCAGCAGACGCATGGCCAGCCGGTCGAGACGCTGTGCGAGAGCGGGCGCGGAACGGACATCGGGATGCCAGTGAGACTGCGGATGATGATCGGAAGACATGCCGGTCTCTCTCACCCGTGTTCCGCCGGAGGGATGCCGAAAGAGGAATGAGGGTTGAGGGAACCTGATTTCTGTAATGGCTCATGGTCGCCCTGCGGACTCTCATCCTCGTTTCGGTTCTGCGGATGGTCATCATCAGGATGGACAGGGTCCGGCTTTCCGCTTTCCTGATTGTCCTGACGTTGCGGCTGGTAGCCTGCCGGCGGGCGACCGGTCGCGCTTTCGACCACGCCGCCAAGGGTCATGCCATCGAGCGGATTGTCTTTCTTGCCGTCGCTGCGGACGCTGCGACTGGCTGTGACAGGCACACGACCAGGCGCATCAGGCGATTCGATCGTCCCGGTTTCAAAGTTGAAGACCCGCAGGATGCTCAGATGATTAAGGCGGGCGTAGGGGACCACAACCGGCGTTCCGGCACGGACATAATGCACGGCGCCGACCGGAATTCCTGTCGGCAGGAGGTCGGCCTGCCCGGATGTGACGACACGCTCTCCTTCTACCGGATGATTGTCCTGAGCATAGAAAATCAGTCTTGGGGTCAGCGAACTGTCGCCCGCCATGATGGCTGTGCCGTGACTGGATTCCAGCAGGACGGGAATACGGCTGGCGACGTCGTTGATCAGCAGGATACGGGCCGAATGTTCGCCGGTTTCCGTCACACGCCCGGCAAATCCGTCAGCGGCCAGCGCCACATCGCCGACCCGGACACCGTTGGCGGGCCCGGCGTTGATGAGAACGGCATGGGAATAAAGACCGCCGACATCGCCGATAACGCGCCCTGTCACGAATGATGGCAGCGGGTCGGGCATCCAGTGAAGATTTTCTTTCAGGGTGGCATTTTCCTGCGTCAGCGAGACGGCCACGTCATACCATCCGCGCAGGGTTTCATTCTCGGAGCGAAGCTGTGCATTTTCGTGCGCGAGATGTCCGATGCTGTGCAACTCGGAGACTGCCTCGGAAATTTCATGACCGGGCAGGGCCACGAGAGACCAGAGGGGGGACAGGACATCAGCAGTCGCCATGCGCGCCGCGACCGTGACGCGCTGATTGGCCCAGCCCAGCAGCATGATCGCGATGGACAGCAGGAGCATGGCGGGCAGCCAGAGCCGGTCCAGAGCCTGACGAATCTGGATCGAGACAGGAATCATGCTGTCGATCTTTCCGACAGCTTTGACCGGCGCGGACACGAAATCGGCCCTGTCGTCATGTCAGACAGCGCCCTGCCGGATTTCCGTCCTGATTTTTCCTCGCAGCCGCTTGACAAGGAACCCCCATATTTTGGGGGCTGTATCCCCAATCTACGCTCTTCGAGCCATAATCCTTCAGCTCTCTGCTGGTATAATGGCAAAAAGCCGCAGAGAGTGCATGGTTATTTTTCGTTAATACATTGTCGTGAGGACATTGCGCAGACGCTTCATTTCCTCAAGGGCGCGTCCCGTTCCCAGTGCAACGCAGGACAGGGGATCTTCGCCAACCGTAACCGGCAGGCCGGTTGCCAGTCGCAGAACTTCATCGAGGCGATAGAGCAGAGCGCCGCCGCCTGTCAGCACGATGCCTTTATCAACGATATCGGCGGCCAGTTCCGGCGGTGTGTTCTCCAGCGTCAGTTTGACGGCTTCGATGATCTGGGTGATCGGCTCGGCAAGGCTGTCAGCAATCTGCGCCTGCGACACAACCACTTCGCGAGGCGCGCCTGTGATCAGATCACGCCCCTTCACGTTCTGGAGCGGGCCGGGATCGTTCGGATCGTCGGGCATCATGGCCGAACCGATGGACATCTTGATCCGTTCGGCTGAACTCTCGCCGATCAGCAGGTTATGCATCCGGCGGATGTAGGAGATGATCGCCTCATCCATCTTGTCGCCGCCGACGCGCACGGAGCGGGCATAGACGATTCCACCGAGAGAGATGACGGCGACTTCCGTGGTGCCGCCGCCGATATCGACGATCATGCTGCCGGACGGCTCGGTGACAGGAAGGCCTGCGCCGATGGCCGCCGCCATGGGTTCCTCGATCAGGAACACGCGGCGTGCTCCGGCGCTTTCGGCGCTTTCCTGAATGGCGCGGCGCTCGACGGCCGTCGAGCCGGAGGGGACGCACACGATGACCTGTGGGCTGGCGAAAATGCTTCTGTTATGAACGCGGCGGATGAAGTGCTTGATCATCTCTTCCGCGACTTCGAAGTCGGCAATCACGCCATCGCGCATCGGGCGGATCGCCATGATGTTGCCGGGTGTGCGCCCGACCATCTGCTTGGCTTCCTCACCGACGGCGAGAACCTGTTTTTTGCCACGTGAGTCGGCAATGGCCACAACGGACGGTTCGTTCAGAACGATACCGCGGCCTTTGACATACACCAGCGTATTGGCGGTGCCGAGGTCGATGGCCATGTCGGCCGACATGAGACCCAGCAGGCGAGCGAACATCCAAAACTCCTGGCCAGCAGTCATGCGCGCACTGAGGTCGTGCGGCATAATGAAACCCGCATGACGTGAGGGACGCCAGTTTTCCAGGTGCGAAGAACGCGGGAAGCATGTGTCGGTCGCGCATGCAGGTTGGTTGCGACGCTTAGCGAGGCTGGGATGACACCGCAAGGGCTGACATGCAGAAACTATGGGACAGGCAGGGCGTTCCTGATTTGGCCATAAATCTCTTTCAGAGTGTTCTAAAGCAGGAATCCGCATCCATGTAGTGTTCTGGATTTCCTGCTTCCCGTCAGACAGGCGGGGAACTTCCGGAAACGCTTCGTCGTTTTTGCTTGTACTGCGCCTGACGAGTCTCCGGTGAGGCGGTCAACGCGGTGTGCCATGAAGATCAGGGAGTGGCGTCATGAGAGAAAATATAATTAAAAAACCGAAATCCGGTCGATGGGGCGTGCGTCTGCTGGCTATGGCCGGGCTGATGTCCATGTCTGTACTGACCGGATGCGGCAATCCTTATGATTCCGGAGCGCGTGCGGGGAGTGGCGCCCTGATTGGCGCGGGTGGCGGTGCGGCGATCGGCGCTCTTGCCGGAGGTGGTCAGGGTGCGCTCATTGGCGCGCTGGCCGGTGGAGGAACGGGAGCGGCGGTGGGGGCCGCGACAACGCCCAATCCGCCGAAGGCTGGTAATCGCAGACGTTGATACCTGCCGCTTTTCAGGGCAGGGAGACGTCTGAGAGAAAGGGGCAAGCTGCGGCGGACCAATAGTCCACAGCTTGCTGCCGGACATAACGAATGGATGGCAAAGACAGTGAACAGACAGAAGGCTTGCGGCATTGCGATTCTGGCTCTGCCGCTTTTCCTCTCCTCTTGCGGCGATCCGTACAGCCCGGGGCAGAGAGCTGGTAACGGTGCGCTGATAGGTGGAGGCACCGGGGCTGCTATCGGCGCGTTGGCCGGAGGCGGTCGTGGCGCGGCCATTGGCGCCCTCGCGGGTGGTCTGCTCGGGGCAGGGACCGGAGCGCTGACCACGCCCAACCGTCCCGGTGGTGGTTACACGCAGGGTTATCAGCAGCCTCAGGCCGTCTCCCCCCAGCAGCAGTATCAGACCCAGCAGCGCTACCAGCAGAGTGGCTATCAGGGCGGGTATAATGGTGTCTCGCAGCAGGGCACTACGAATTATCCCCGTACCTATGGTGGTTATCCTGCTGGTTATGCCCCTCAGCAGGGTTATTGACAGCCAGAGAGGCTGAAAGGAACGGGACGCAGTGTCGTTCCGGCATTTCTGTTGCGTCGTTACCGCTTTTCCGCTAAAGAGCGCGCCTCGCGTCGGCACCCCTGGAGGCCGACGTCCGTTCGCATACTTAGGAGTTGATACAGTGGCGACGAAACTGATTTCCATCGAAGCATCCAAGCGCGCGAACGCAGGTAAGGGGGCAGCGCGCGCAACCCGACGTGCGGGCCTTGTTCCGGCTGTCGTGTATGGTGCAAAGGCTGAAGCTTCCCTTATCGCGCTCGATCCGCGCGTCATCATGCGCGAGCTGCACAAGCCGGGCTGGCGTTCGCATGTCTACGAAATCAAGGCTGGCGATCTCAGCGAGCGCGCCCTGATGCGTGACATCCAGTTCCATCCGGTGTCCGATGCGCCGATCCATGTTGACTTCCAGCGCCTTGCGCCGGGACAGAAGGTCCATGTCGAGATCGCCGTGCATGTCGATGGTGAAGACAGCTCCCCCGGCATCAAGCGCGGTGGCGTGCTCAATATCGTTCTTCACACGATCGAAGTGACGGCTGACCCGACCAACATCCCTGAAGTCTTTACGGTTGACGTGTCGGCTCTGGATATCAACGACAACGTGCGTTGGGACGATCTGAAGGGCACCGAGGGTGTGACCCCGGTTCTGCAGACCCCGAACTTCGTCGTTGCAACGATCGCGGCTCCGACCGTGGACGTTGAGGAAGGCGCTGCGGCTTCGGCTGCTGTATAAAAACAGAAGGAGGCCCGTCGGGTCGGGAGCATAGCTTCCGGCCTCGGGACAGACCGCCATGCAACCGGCGATCCAGCTCTGGGTTGGGCTCGGTAATCCCGAGACTTCCATGAGCCATAACCGCCACAATATCGGCTTCATGGCGGTCGACTCCATTGCGTCACGTCACGGTTTTTCGCCGTGGCGAAAGCGCTTTCGCGGCGAGATCGCGGAAGGACGGATCGGCACCAGCAAGGTGCTGCTCCTCAAGCCGATGACCTACATGAACGCATCCGGCGACAGCATCCGCGAAGCCGCGACGTTCTATAAAATCTCCCCCGATGCCATCATCGTCTTCCATGACGAGCTTGATCTTGCTCCCGGCAAGGTGCGCATCAAGAAGGGAGGAGGAGCCGCTGGTCATAACGGCCTGCGCTCGACCGACAGACAGCTTGGTACACAGGATTACTGGCGCGTGCGCCTAGGCATCGGCCATCCCGGTTCGAAGGAACGTGTCCACGGCTGGGTTCTCGGGGACTTCGCCAAGGCCGATCAGCCGTGGCTTGAAGACCTGCTGGACGCCGTGTCCGATACTGCGCCCCTGCTTGCTGCGGGGCAGCGCGAAGACTGTATGACGCGTATTGCGCTTCTCACGGCAAACAGCCCCAAACCAACAATTCCCGGCCAGAAGGCAGGAGAAACAGGAGTGAAAGACTGATGGGCTTCAACTGCGGCATCGTCGGACTGCCCAATGTCGGTAAATCCACCCTGTTCAACGCCCTGACGGCCACGGCCTCGGCACAGGCGGCGAACTATCCGTTCTGCACCATCGAGCCGAATGTCGGTCGCGTCGCCGTGCCCGATCCGCGCCTTGCGGAACTGGCGCGGATCGGCAAGTCGCAGAAAATCCTGCCGACCAGCCTTGAATTCGTGGATATCGCCGGTCTCGTGCGTGGGGCTTCACGCGGTGAAGGGCTGGGAAATCAGTTCCTCGCCAATATTCGCGAAGTGGACGCCATCATTCACGTCCTGCGCTGCTTCGAGGATGACGACATTACCCATGTTGAGGGCGGTGTTGACCCGGTTCGGGACGCCGAGATCATCGAGACCGAACTGATGCTGGCCGATCTCGACTCTCTCGAAAAGCGCATCGTGCCTTTGCAGAAAAAGGCCAAGTCGAACGATCGTGATGCGCTGGCTCAGGTCGAGGTGATGGAGCCTCTGATCGAGGCGCTGCGCGAAGGCAAGCCTGCCCGCACGGCCATTCCGGAAGGCAAGGAACTGATCGCCGAGCGTCTTCAGCTCATGACGACGAAGCCCGTACTTTATGTCTGCAATGTCGAGGAAAGCTCGGCCGCAACGGGCAACAGCTTTTCCGCTCAGGTCGAAGAG
This sequence comes from Acetobacter sp., assembly GCF_022483985.1. Lineage (NCBI taxonomy): Bacteria > Pseudomonadati > Pseudomonadota > Alphaproteobacteria > Acetobacterales > Acetobacteraceae > Acetobacter > Acetobacter sp. The sequence goes on from NZ_JAKVME010000001.1 coordinate 446,069, forward strand.
CGTGCGAAAGCCGAAGGCGCGGCCTGCGTCATCGTATCCGCCGCGATCGAGGCCGAGGTCAGCCAGCTTCCTCAGGAAGACCAGAAGGAATTTCTGGAAGGTCTTGGCCTGTCAGACAGTGGTCTCGATCGTGTCATCGCCGCGGGTTACAAACTGCTCGGCCTGAGCACCTATTTCACTGTCGGTCCGAAAGAGACCCGGGCCTGGACCATCACGGCCGGCACGAAGGCTCCTCAGGCCGCCGCCGTCATTCATAATGATTTCGAGCGAGGCTTCATCGCCTGCGAAACGGTCGCCTATGACGACTATGTGAAATACAATGGTGAGGCAGGGGCAAAAGAAGCGGGCAAGATGCGGATCGAAGGCCGTGACTATATCGTTCACGACGGCGATGTGCTGCTATTCCGTTTCAATGTCTGAGACATCAACTTTATAGAAGAAGAGGGTAGGGGACCGTAAATGAGCGCCAGCATGAAGGCGGAAGCGACAGACTCCAATGCGATCGCGGGCATGGCCCGGGCCGCACGGATCGCAGCGCGGACGCTGGCCCAGTCCCCAACCGCTCTGCGCGACAAGGCTCTCTGGGCTGCCGCCAATGCTCTGCGTGAACAGCAGAACGCCATCCTCGAAGCCAATGCGAAGGATCTTGCCGCCTATACAGGCAGCGATGCCTTCCGTGACCGTCTGACATTGACCGCCGAGCGCGTCGAGGGGATGGCGAAGGGGCTGGAGGACATGGCTGATCTTTCCGATCCTGTTGGCCGTATCCTCACGGAATGGACACGTCCCAACGGTCTGAAAATCCGTCGTGTCGCGACACCCATCGGTGTGCTTGGCGTGATTTATGAAAGCCGTCCGAATGTCGGGGCGGATGCAGCCGGTCTCTGTATCAAATCGGGCAATGCCGTGATTCTGCGGGGTGGTTCGGAGAGCTTCCATTCCGCGCAGGCGATTCATGCCGCGATGGCCACCGGTCTTGAAGCCGCAGGCCTTCCCGTGGACGCCGTGCAGGTGGCGCCCAGCGTCGATCGTAAGCATGTTGCCGATATGCTGGTGGCGTCCGGTCTGATCGATCTCATCATTCCCCGTGGCGGCAAATCCCTTGTCGAGCGCGTGCAGAACGAGGCGCGTATCCCTGTGCTCTCGCATGCCGAGGGGCTGTGCCACACCTACATTCACGCTGCCGCCGAGCCGCAGATGGCCCGGCGTGTTCTGGCTAACGCCAAGATGCGTCGTCCCGGAATCTGTGGTTCCACCGAGACGCTGCTGATCGACAATGCCATCGCATCGGAGTTGCTGCCCGGGATTGTCAGTGACCTGCGGGAGCTTGGCTGCGATTTCCGTGCCGACGAGCGCGCCCGTCACATCGTGCCCGGTCTTGAGCCTGCCGCTGACGAGGATTTTGCGACCGAATGGCTGGCCCCGGTTCTCTCCATTGCCGTTGTGGATGGTGTGGAGGCCGCGCTGGCTCACATTGCCCGTTATGGCAGCGGCCATACCGAGGCGATCATCACCTCCGACGAAGCTGTGGCGACCCGCTTTCTGAACGGCACGGACAGTGCTGTCGTCATGTGGAACGCGTCCACGCAGTTCTGCGATGGCGGTGAGTTCGGATTCGGAGCGGAAATCGGCATTGCCACCGGTCGTATCCATGCTCGCGGTCCAGTCGGTCTCGAACAACTCACGACCTTCCGTTACGAAGTCATCGGGACAGGCCAGACCCGTTCATAAGTCTGCCGTGACCTTCCATCACGATACGATCCCGATCCGGGGAGATCGCCGCGCGGTGCGGATCGGTCTCCTCGGCGGATCATTCAATCCCGCGCATGAGGGGCATATCCAGATTGCGCTTCGGGCGCTGCATCTGCTGGGTCTCGATCAGGTCTGGCTGATGGTCTCGCCGGGCAATCCGCTCAAACCACGTAAAGGGATGGCGTCGCTTGCCGAGCGTCTGGCGTCGGTCGAGCGGCTGGCGACCGACCGCCGGCTCATTCCCACGGATATCGAGGTCGCTCTCGGCACACGCTACGCCTTTGACACCATGCGGGCTCTCAGGCGTCGTTTTCCCCGAGTCCGTTTCGTCTGGCTTATGGGTACGGATGTTTTTGCCGAACTGCCCCGCTGGTATCGCTGGCAGGCCTTTCTCAGGCAGGTTCCGCTTGCTGTCATGCCGCGTCCGGGCAGCAATGCCGCAGCGCTGCATGGCAAGATTGCGGGGCGTCTGAGCCACTGTCGTCTGCCAGTCGGAAAAATTCGACAGCTTCCCGATAAAACGCCCCCGGTCTGGGCTTTTCTTCCTGGCCCGCAAAACGGTATATCGGCAACAGCCCTGCGACGCGCGGGACACACAGAATCCTTATTCCGGACAGATCGGGCAGCCACCCGGCAGGAGACACGGTCATAGCCAGAAAGCCCCCCACCGATACGGACACGACGGATCGTCGCCCGGTCGCCGCGAAAGCTGGAGCGTCGAAGGCGCCGGCAAAATCCAGAACGCCCAAGGCGGTCGATCCGGGCCTTGCCGCTGTGGCAAAGGCTCCCGGTACGCCGCGCAAGAAAGCCGCAGCGGCAGGTCCTGCGAAGGAAGGCAAGAAACGTCCTCATGCACCCGCTGATGAGCTCGAAAAATATCTCGGCATCATCACGGAAAGCATCGACGACGATAAGGGTGAGGACATTGTCGTCATTGACCTGACCGGGCGGGCCTCTTTCGCGGACCGTATGGTCATTGCGACGGGTGTGGCGGATCGTCAGATTGCCGCGATGGCCCAGCATATCGAGCGCAAGCTGAAGGAAGTCGGTCTGAAGCGCATCCTCGTCGAAGGCGCGAACGGCTCTGACTGGGTGCTGATCGATGTCGGCGATATCGTGATCCATCTGTTCAAGGCGGAAGCGCGCGCGCTTTACGGTCTGGAGCAGATGTGGGGCACGGATTTTGATGGTGCCGATGGGGGAGAGATTACCACTCTCTGATAAATATTATTAAAGAAGGAAAAGGTTGAATAACCTTTTCCTTTATTTTTAAGGAAGGTTTTTAAATTGGAAAATACTAAACCTTTCGTTTTTGTGCTTATGCCATTTGATAAAATTTTCGATGACGTCTATAATTTAGGAATAAAAAGTGCCGTTGAGCAAAGCGGAATGTTTTGTCAAAGAGTAGATGAACAGATTTTTCATCAAGAAAATATTCTTACCCGAATCTATAATCAAATAAATACGGCTGATGTGATTGTTGCTGATATGACTGGCCGTAATCCTAATGTATTTTATGAAGTTGGGTATGCTCATGCAAAAGGAAAATTATGTATTCTCCTCACGGATAATTCCCAAGATATTCCATTTGATCTAAAACACCATAGGCATCTTGTTTATAATTCAGTATCTCATTTGAGAGATCAATTAACGAGTGATTTAAAGCATGTTTTAGTGGAATCTGAAAAGCCAATTGTTGTTTCTCTTAATAATATAGAAGGAGATTTGGAAAAAACTGAATATACGGCAACTGCAATTGTTACTGTATCGTTTGATATACAAAATAAAACAGATACACAATCACCTGAGATCGAAACAATATATTTTTATACTGGAAAGGGGTGGTATTTTAGTCAGGACGGTCAGGAGTGTATGTCAACTGAATCAGATATGCCCGATTTTGGACAGAGACATTTTATTAAAAGCCCAGTCTCGCGTATTGGGCGCAAAGGATGGGTTCCTTTGAAATTGATTGGGAGAAAGGTGATGGGCCGTTCGTGGCATGGTGATGAATTGCAAGATAGTTATGATTTAAATGGTTTCGCATTAATGAAGGTGCGGACACCCTATCAGGATTTTCTATCGCGAATAGAATTAAAGATTACTGCTGACACGATTCCATTTTGAATATTTTATAGAGAGTGGCTTTCATTATCAAAAAGACATTTAAAGTTATTGCATTATATCACACCCGTCGCACCACGTAACGCTCTCGCAACGCCTCGGTGATCTGTTCCGCATGCTGAGGATCGCGCGCCTCGATCATCACTTCCAGTTCCGCAGCCTGCACCGATGGCGCGGCAAACAGACGCTGATGAGAAACTTCGAGGATATTACCGTTAGCCTCGCCTATCGTTTTTGAAATATCCGCCAGTATGCCAGGACGATCAGGAATCTGCATGATCAGTCGCAGCAGCCTTCCGTCACGTAGCATGGCGCGCAGCAGCGTATTGGCCAGAATGCGCGTGTCGATATTCCCACCGCTCACGGGGAGGGCGAGGCGTTTGCCTGCGAACAGGGAGGGATTGCTCATCACGGCGGCCAGCCCTGTTGCGCCAGCACCTTCTGTCACCTGCTTGGCTCCCTCGGCCATGAGGGTGATCGCATTTTCCACGTCGCGTTCGGACACGACCACGACCCGAGAGACGAGTTGCTGGATGACCTCATGCGTCCGGCGACCGATCTGCATCACCGCAATGCCTTCGGCAATGGTTGCGCCACCGCAAGGCATGATTTCGGGGCCGGGAAAGGCTGACAGGGAGGAGTAGCTTTCCACCTGCACGCCGATCAGTTCAATCTCGGGACGCATGGCCTTTGCCGCAACAGCCATGCCGGAGAGAAGGCCGCCACCACCAATCGGCACAACGAGCGCATCCAGCGGGCCGGCGTCTTCCAGAAGCTCCAGCGCACATGTGCCCTGACCAGCCATGACCGCATCGTCGTCGTAGGGATGGATGAAAACCCGGCCTTCGCGTTCCTGAAGGTCTTTGGCGAAAAGAGAGGCTTCGGCAAAATTGTTGCCCTCAAGCACAACCCGTGCGCCCCAGCCTTCGGTCCGTGTCACCTTGGACGCCGGAGTAAAGCGCGGCATGACGATCACGGCGTCAATGCCCAGCAGGCTGGCATGACGCGCCACGCCCTGCGCATGATTGCCCGCCGAGACGGCGATCACGCCACGGGCGCGTTCTTCCGGTGTCAGCAGCGCCAGCTTGTTCGCAGCGCCGCGTTCCTTGAACGATCCGACCGCCTGAAGATTTTCAAGCTTCAGCGTGATTTCCGCCCCGACTGACTTCGACAGGGAGTGAGACGGGATGGTGGGCGTGCGCAGTACACGCCCTTCGATCCGCCGGGCAGCGGCCGTGATGTCTTCGAACGTGATCACGCGGGCAGCTTTCCTCAGGCGTAAAAGACGGCGGTGATCTCGTAGCTCCGGTCGCCGCCGGGCGCGGGTACGGAGACCGTGTCACCCAGCGACTTGCCGATGAGTGATTTTGCCAGTGGCGAGGAAATGGAGAGAAGGCCCTGCTTGATGTCGGCCTCATACATGCCGACGATCTGGTAGCGCACTTCCTTCTCTGTCTCCTCGTCAATCAGGGTGACGCGTGCGCCGAATTTCACCTGATCACCAGAGAACTTGGAAGGGTCGATCACCTCGGCTGTCGAGACGATTTCCTCAAGTTCCAGCACACGCCCTTCAATGAACGACTGACGCTCGCGGGCGGCGTGATATTCCGCGTTTTCCGAAAGATCGCCGTGCTCTCGGGCTTCTGCAATCGCACGAATAACGGCCGGACGCTCCGAAGACTTGAGATGACGGAGTTCGTCCTCAAGTCGCTGCAGGCCGGAAGCGGTCATCGGAGTTTTCTGCAAGGTGCCAATCCTCGGAAAGCGGAACATAAAAAGAGGACCAGACCGGCGAGAGCGCCAGTCCAGCCCCGTGCGAAGAGGGATAATCCCTCACGATCCGCTCAAGGGATAAACCTCTCAGCAGATCGTTTCAGAACGGTAAAATTACCGGGAGAAGGCGAGAGACGTTCAACGGGAACGCCCCTCATCTACTCAGAACGATCCGTTAAAATAGGACTGAAGCGGCGCAACTTCAAGCGGACCCTCGCGCATCGCTGCAATTGCGTGAATTGCGGCCCGGGCTCCGGCCATCGTGGTGAAGTTGGGCACGCCCATCGTCAGGGCCGAGCGACGGATGTCATAGCTGTCCTTCACGGACTGCCCGCCCTGCACTGTATTGATGACCATCTGGACTTCGCCGGAACGGATAGCGTCCACGCAGTGGGGGCGACCTTCCAGCACCTTGTTCACGATCTTCACTTCAATGCCCGCGTCACTCAGGCCTTTCGCCGTGCCGCTCGTCGCCAGAATGGTGAAGCCCATATCGGCGAGCATACGGCCCAGACGGGGCAGATGGGTCTTGTCTCCGTCACGCACCGACAGGAACACCGCGCCGGACATCGGCAGCTTCACGCCCGCAGCAAGCTGCGACTTGGCGAAAGCCCGCTCGAACGAGGTATCGAGGCCCATGACTTCGCCGGTGGAGCGCATTTCCGGGCCGAGGATCGTGTCCACGTCCTGGAAACGGTGGAACGGGAAGACGGCTTCCTTCACCGCCACGTGCGGCACGACGGCCCGATCATCCAGCGTGAATTCGGACAGTTTCGTACCGGCCATCACCCGGGCGCCGATCTTGGCCACCGGAACGCCCGTCGCCTTCGCCACGAACGGTACGGTGCGGGAGGCGCGAGGGTTTACTTCCAGAACGAAAACGTCCTGACCCTTGATCGCATACTGCACGTTCATCAGACCAACGATGCCGAGTTCACGCGCCATGGCTTCGGTCTGGGCCTTCAGCTCCGTCACGATGGCCGGGGAGAGCGTGTAGGGCGGCAGGGCGCAGGCGCTGTCGCCAGAATGGATGCCGGCTTCCTCGATGTGCTCCATGACGCCCGCGACATAAACCTCGTTGCCGTCGGCAATGCAGTCCACGTCGGCTTCGATGGCGTCGTTCAGATAGTGGTCGATCAGAACGGGGCCGTTCGCCACTTCCGCACCGGCGAGCTGCAATGCGACTTTCATGTAGCGCTGGAGGCTGGACCGGTCATGCACGATCTCCATCGCGCGACCGCCCAGAACGTAGGACGGGCGCACGACAACCGGATAACCGATCTGCTCGGCGATATCCTCGGCTTCGGCGGGAGAGCGGGCGATGCCGTTGGCTGGCTGACGCAGACCAAGCTTGCGGAGCAGGGCCTGAAAGCGCTCGCGGTCCTCGGCACGGTCGATCGCGTCGGCAGGCGTGCCGAGCAGCGGGATGCCCGCTTCTTCGAGAGCGCGGGACAGCTTGAGCGGCGTCTGGCCGCCATACTGCACGATGCAGCCCAGAACCTCGCCTTTTTCCTGCTCAAGCCGGATCAGCGCGATGACATCCTCGCTCGTCAAAGGCTCGAAATACAGACGGTCGGACGTGTCGTAGTCCGTCGAGACTGTCTCGGGGTTGCAGTTGACCATGATGGTCTCAAGCCCGGCTTCACGCAGAGCGTAGGCGGCATGGACGCAGCAATAGTCGAACTCGATGCCCTGACCGATCCGGTTCGGGCCGCCGCCGAGAATGACGACCTTTTTGCGGCTGGTCGGGTTGGACTCGCAGATAGGCTGGCCGAAGCGGTTCTCGTAGGTCGAATACATATACGGCGTGGCGGAGGCGAACTCACCCGCGCAGGTGTCGATGCGCTTGTAAACCGGCTTCACGCCAGTCTTCTCACGCAGGGCGGAGACTTCGCTGGCCTGCGTGCCGGACAGGCGGGCAAGCTGCACGTCCGAGAAACCCATCGCTTTCAGGCGACGCAGGCTCTGAGCATCTTCCGGCAGTCCCCTGTCGAGCACTTCGCGTTCGGCCTGAACGATCTTTTCAAGCTCGCGCAGGAACCACGGTTCGAACTTGCAGGCGGCGGCGATCTCCTCAACGGACAGACCGGCACGGAGCGCCTGTGCGGCCATCAGGATGCGCTCCGGACGCGGCTGCGACAGTTCGGCGCGGAACGCGTCCACACCGCCGTCGCCGGGAGCCTCGACCGGGTCCAGCCCGACAAGTCCGGTTTCCATCGAGCGCAGACCCTTCTGGAGCGCCTCGGGGAAGGAGCGGCCGATGGCCATCGCCTCGCCAACCGACTTCATGGAGGTGGAGAGCAGGGCGGGGGTGCCGGGGAATTTCTCGAACGTGAAGCGGGGGATCTTCACGACGACATAGTCGATGGTTGGCTCGAAGGAGGCCGGGGTCGAGCCGGTGATGTCGTTGGTCAGTTCGTCCAGCGTGTAGCCGACGGCCAGCTTCGCCGCGATCTTGGCGATCGGGAAGCCGGTCGCCTTGGAGGCCAGCGCCGAGGAACGTGACACGCGCGGGTTCATCTCGATGACGACCATGCGGCCATCCTTCGGGTTGACGCCGAACTGCACGTTGGAGCCGCCTGTCTCGACGCCGATCGCCCGCAGACAGGCGATGGAGGCGTCACGCATCCGCTGATATTCCTTGTCGGTCAGCGTCAGCGCCGGGGCGACGGTGATGGAGTCACCGGTATGCACGCCCATCGGGTCGATGTTCTCGATGGAGCAGACGATGATGCAGTTGTCCGCCTTGTCGCGGACGACTTCCATCTCGAATTCTTTCCAGCCCAGCACCGACTCTTCGACCAGCACTTCCGTCGTCGGAGAGGCGTCGAGTCCACCGGCGACGATCTGGTCGAACTCTTCCTTGTTGTAAGCGATGCCGCCGCCCGCGCCGCCCATGGTGAAGGAGGGGCGGATGATGGCCGGGAGCCCCACATGCGTCAGCGCCTCGCGGGCTTCTTCCAGCGTGTGCGCGATGAAGCTCTTCGGGCTCTCGATGCCGATGGCGTCCATCGCCTCGCGGAACTTCTGACGGTCCTCGGCGCGGTCGATCACATCCGCCTTCGCACCGATCAGCTCGACATTGTGCTTCACGAGGAAACCGGAAGCATCCAGCGCCATGGCGGCATTGAGCGCCGTCTGACCGCCCATGGTCGGCAGGATCGCGTCCGGCTTCTCCTTGAGGATGATCCGCTCCACGAATTCCGGCGTGATCGGCTCGATATAGGTCGCGTCCGCCAGACCCGGATCTGTCATGATCGTGGCCGGATTCGAATTCAGCAGGATGACGCGGTAGCCTTCCTCACGCAGCGCCTTGCACGCCTGCGCGCCGGAATAGTCGAACTCACAGGCCTGACCGATAACAATCGGACCAGCGCCGATGATCAGGATAGAGCGGATATCTGTCCGTTTGGGCATGATCAGTCCTTTTGGTCAGTCGTCTGAGTCGGCCGGGTCGGTGCCCATGGTCCGAATACGGTGAAGATAGTTTTCAAAAAGCGGCACGGTGAACGCCGTCTCGCCGTGAGCCGGGCTGTAGACCATGCCCTTGCGGATCAGCGTCGCCCGCACCGGGGCCACGGCCTGCGTACGGGAGCCCATGCGTTCGGCGATTTCCCCGGAACGGTGAGAGCCTTCGCCAAGTTCCGCCATTGCCTGACAGTATTCCCGTTCGCGGGGCGTCAGGCGGGCGTAGCGCATCCGGAAAAAACCGCCATCCAGCGAGGTGAGTGACACTTCGGTCGCCACATCGATGTCGCCTTTGAGAATGCGGTCGCCATGCGCCACGTTCCACGCATGATAGGCCCATTCCTGAAGGAAATAGGGGTAGCCCCGCGTGATGCGGACCACTTCCGCGACGGCTTCCGGTGTGAAATCCACTTTTTCCCGTGCTGCGGGTGTGCGGAGGGCATCTTCGCACTCGGCGGGAGAAAGTGGGCCGAGGATGGGGAACTCGAACAGGCGCTCGGCATAGGATTTGGCCTGCCCGATCAGCGAGACCAGATGCGGCAGACCCGCGCCGACCAGCACGATGGGCAGACCTTCACGCATGACCCGGTGCATCGCCATGATGACTGCTGAGAGGTCGGCCTCGGAGAGATTCTGGATCTCGTCGATGAACAGCGCCACGCCGGTATGACGGGACTGCGCTGCGTGGCCGAGAGCCGAGATCATGTCTGGCAGGTCGGTGGTCAGGTCACCAGTGTCGGCGGTGCCGTGCTCCGGTTCCACGTCCAGTTCGATGCTGAACCCAAGCACGGACTGGATACGCAGGCCGCTGGCGAAACTTTTCAGGACGCGTAGGCCGCGTTTGACCTGCTCCGTCACCGCGCCCAGACGATCCAGTTCCAGCATCATCCGACGCAGATGCGGAACCAGAGTGGCGCCGAGCGGCTTTTCTTCCTCGGCTTCGACAAAGCAGGTCAGATACCCGGCGCTTTTCGCCAGTTGCTCGACGCGGGCCAGCACGACCGTTTTGCCCACGCCCCGCAGGCCGGTCGCGATGAAGCTGCGCGCGCTCTTTCCGCCAAGCGCGCGCTGCAACACGATTCCGGCCTGTGTGAACAGGTCTTCCCGTCCGGCAAGCTCCGGGGGAGAAGCCCCCGCTCCGGGGACATAGGGGTTACGGACAGGATCCATATGGGAAGGCTCAGGCGGCCTTTCCGTGTTTATCAATCAGCGCCACGAACCGCTCGAAAAGATAGAAACTGTCAGACGGGCCGGGGCTGGCTTCCGGATGGTACTGCACGGAGAAGGCGGGAAGCGTGGTGGAGGCGATGCCCTCGTTCGACTTGTCGAACAGGCTGATATGCGTGACTTTCACATCGTTCGGCAGCGACTTCTCATCGACGGCGAAACCGTGATTCTGGCTGGTGATCTCGACCTTGCCGGTCTCGATATCCTTCACGGGCTGGTTTGCGCCGCGATGGCCCTGCGCGAGCTTGTAGGTCTTCGCGCCGAGCGCCTGTGCGAGAAGCTGGTGGCCGAGGCAGATACCGAACACGGGAATGCCCGCATCGAGAACACCACGAATGGCGGGAACGGCGTAGGGGGCCGTGGCGGCCGGGTCGCCGGGACCATTGGAGAGGAATACGCCTTCCGGCTTGAGTTCGAGAATCTCTTCGGCGGATGTCGTTGCCGGAACGACTGTCACATCGCAGCCCGCAGCTGTCAGGCAGCGGAGAATGTTCCGCTTTGCGCCGTAATCAACCGCAACAACCTTGCGACGCTTGGTAGGCAGCGGCTTTGTGCCGGACGGCCATTCCCACACGCCTTCCGACCATGTGTAAGGCTTGGCGCATGTCACGGTCTTGGCGAGGTCCATGCCTTCCAGACCCGGCCATGCGACAGCTTTCGCCTTGGCGGCGTCGAGGTCGATCTGACCGTTGCTGACGGCTACGAGCACGGCGGTCTGCGGTCCCCCGTCGCGGATGCGAAGAGTCAGCGCACGCGTGTCCACGCCGCAGATGCCCGGCACGTTCCGCTCTTTCAGCCAGGCGTCGAGGCTTTCCGTCGAGCGCCAGTTGGCCGGCTCCGTCAGATCCTGCTTCACCACGAGGCCACGGGCGGCCACGCGCAGGGCTTCGTCGTCCTCGCCGTTGGTGCCGACATTGCCGATATGAGGGAAAGTGAAGGTGATGATCTGCCCGGCAAAGGACGGATCGGTCAGTGTTTCCTGATAACCGGTCATGCCGGTGGAGAAACAGATTTCCCCGAGCGCCTCGTCAGCCGGCGCGGCTCCAAAGCCGATCCCCCAGAAGACTGTGCCATCGGCGAGAACGAGAGCGGCTGTTGCTCCCTCCGGAACCTCAGTGGCTGAGCTTGCGCGCTGTTCGGACATGATCTGTTTCCGGTTAGGGGACTCTGGAAGGGGCGGGGAAGAAGAAGGTGTTTCGGGCTGAAGCTCATCGAGCGAAATGCCTGCGGCCCGGGCCACGACGGGCCAGTGCTTTGGCGGGATGGCCCGCGCCTGACGCCATTTGCGCACGGCTTCAGTGCCGACACCAGTCAGCGCTGCGATCTTTTCAGGGCCGCCGACCCGTTCAATGATGGCTTCGACAGACAGAGACATGGCTACCTTCTCCCTACAGAACGCGCTTTTAACAGTCTGGTGGAAAAGTGGGAAGAAAATTCCCACCCCAAAGTCTGATGGGTGGGAATTTTGTTCTCTAGGCGTGTCTGGCTGTACCGGGTTCTGGGATAATGCGGCTCCAGAGGGCGGAATTTCTGACTGCGCCGACTGTATGCAGGGCGCTTCATCTGTGACGAATCGGCGCAGTCGTGTCGGGATGTCCGGTTCAGGAAAGGGTTGCGGAGAAGCCGGGTACCCTTCTCTGAATCTGGCTTGCATCAAGATTGGGTCTGCTTATGGGGAGATGCTCTGTCCCAGTGGTGTCTGGTTATTAAATGAATGATCATTTCTGAAAATATTAATCCCTCATTTATGGATTTTGACGATATTCATTATGAGGGGGCAGAAATGGAAAAGATGGATATTATAGACAAGTTAGAAGAAATTTACTCAATTGTATTCGAGCAGGAAGAAAACACCATCAATTACGTTGTTCGTCAGCTTGAAGAGGCGCGCCGCACAAACAGTCATGCGCTTATTGAAAAATGGTACTGTATTTACCGCTTCATAAGGGACCCCAAAAACCGCGTTCTCTCTACATATCCAAGGATCAATGGCCAGAAGTATAGAAGACGAAAAGCGGCGCACGGCGTAATTCTGGAAGCTGTGTGATGCTCCCTCCCGCTTTCGGAGCAGCGGGAGGATTGATCGTTTCAGTCTCGATGCGGCGACAGAAGGAAGCTGGGCGCTGATCTGCTCTGGTTGAGGGTCTTTTCTGACAGATGACGCCTCTGTTCGTCGGCGGTCCGTCAGACGTTTTGTTGCCAGCCCCAGAGGTTACAGGAGCGCCGCGACCTCGTTCCATTCGGGGGCAGCTTCGGCAGCCCCGTGTTTTGTGACGGCCAGTGCGCCACATGCGGCTGCGACTCTCACGGCAGCGTCAAAAGACAGACCGTCAGCCAGAGCCACGGCAAGACCCGCATTGAAGCAGTCTCCGGCGCCGACCGAATCAACGGCTTTGACAGGAAAAGGCGGGAGAAAACCCTTCGCGCTGTCGGTGCGCCAGTAGACGCCTCGGGCCCCCATTTTGATGATGACGGCCTTTGTGCCCCGTTCGAGCAGGAGGCGTGTCGCGGCGTCGGCATCTTCCGGGGACTTCGGCAGTATTCCGCACAGGGCCGCCGTTTCGGTCTCATTGGGCGTTATGACATCAAGCAGTGGCCAGAGAGCGTCCGGAAGGAGTTCTGTTGATGCGGGGGCCGGGTCAAGGATTACGCGCGCTCCAGCCTGCCGTCCTTTCCGGGCTGCTGCCAGAACCGCCGGAACTGGCACTTCCAGTTGCAGCAGCAGAACCGCAGCCCGTGAAAACAGATGTTCCGCATTCTGGATGTCATGCTCATCGACATGCAGGTTTGCGCCGCCGACGACCGTGATGCAGTTTTCGGCCTGCTGATCAATGCCGATCAATGCCAGCCCTGTTGCAGCGTTCCCATCCGTTCTCAGCGCTTCGAGTTCAACGCCGAACGTCTCCAGTGAGCTTCTTGCCTGAGCGCCAAAGGCGTCTGCTCCAATACGTCCCACCAGAGCGGATTGAATGGCGCGGCCTGACCCCAGTCGAGCGGCGGCGGCGGCCTGATTGGCTCCCTTTCCTCCCAGTCCGATTGTGTAGCTGTCGGCATGAACGGTCTCCCCGGGAGTGGGCAGGCGTTGCCCTCGCGCCGTGACGTCGATGTTCACGCTGCCGAAGGAGAGAATGAGTCGTGATGCTGGCATGAGTGGTCACCTGTTTCAGTCGGGCGCTAGAGCAGATCGTGATGGGGCGGACTCACCCAATCACGTGAAGATTCTTGATAAACAATGTGTCAGAGCCTTCTGCGATAAGATGCCTCATCGCAGAAGGTTCTGACGTGTAGGGCATCTTCCGCATAGCATATCGATAATAAAAACAAGAATTTTGAATTCCGGTTTTCCTGAAAGCAGGGTTTGTCGGAACGTCTTCCAGACGGGCAGAAACTGGCGGACGCAGCTATTTGAGGCATGCACCTTTATGAATCGCCTTATCCAGCCGTTACCGTGAAACGATTATTGTCGTGTCCACAGTTCTGGCCGGATTTAAGTAATATGCCTGTGTCAGGAGCGTTCTGTCAGGCTGATGGCCAATTCTGTCGGCCTTGACCATCCCGTCAATCCGGGAGACACCCCGTCAACCGAACATATTTCCATCCGAGGGCTGATCCCATGACCGACATTCGTGCGCGCATTGCCGAAGACACCAAGACCGCGATGAAGGCTGGTCAGAAAGATCGTGTCACCACGCTCCGCATGATCGGCGCCAAAATCAAGGACGTCGATATCGCCGCACGCGGGCAGGGCAAGGAGGCGCTTTCGGATGATGATATCACCGCCACGCTCCGCGGTATGGTCAAGTCTCGTCAGGAATCCGTGAAGATGTACCTTGAAGGCGGTCGGGAAGACCTTGCCGAAAAGGAGCAGCGTGAAATCGAAGTCATTCGCGAATTCCTGCCTCCGGAAATGGATGAGGCCGCACTTGAAGAAGCCGTGAAGGCCGCCGTCTCCGAGACAGGCGCCGCCACCATGAAGGACATGGGCAAGGTCATGGGCGCCCTGAAAGCCAAATTCGGCGCATCTCTCGACCTTGGGCGCGCAAATGGCCTCGTCAAGGCGGCACTCTCCACCTAATCATGAACGTATGAGTCTTGACGCCGCCTTCCTTGACGAACTTCGTGCGAGAACGCCTCTCGCGCCCCTGATCGGTCGTCGCGTCAAGCTCACGCGTTCGGGTCGCAACTGGAAGGGATGCTGCCCCTTCCACGGCGAGAAAACCCCGTCCTTCTACGTTTACGACGACCATTTCCACTGTTTCGGGTGCGGCGCGCACGGCGACGCCATCTCCTTCGTCATGCAGATCGAAGGCAAGGGCTTCCCCGAGGCTGTGGAGACTCTCGCCGGAGAAGCGGGACTGAGCGTTCCCAAGCCCAGCCCTCGGGCCCGCGAGGAAGCCGCCCGGCAAAAAACTCTCGGCGACGTGCTTGAGGCCGCCCAACGTATCTATACTTACGATCTGCATCAGCCTTCCGGACGGTCCGGTCTCGATTATCTCCGCCGACGTGGTCTCACTGACGAAACCATTGCGGCTTTTGGTCTCGGCTGGGCCAGTGATCGTCGTAACGCCCTCGTGGACGCCCTCAAATCTCAGGGTATCACGCCGGAGGCGATGGCCGAGGCGGGGCTCATGCGTCTCGACGAGCAGGGGCGTCCGAAAGGCGAGCTGTTCTGGAACCGCGTGACGTTCCCCATCCGGGACCGACGCGGTGACCTCGTCTCCTTCGGAGGCCGTATCCTCGGCGACGGGCAGCCGAAATATCTCAACGGTCCCGAAACGGCGCTTTATTCCAAGAGGCGGCTTCTGTTCGGCTTCGATCGCGCCCGTCCCGCTCTCCGTGCGGCTCGCCCGAGGGGGGCGCTGCCAGTCGAGGCGCTGGTCGTCGAAGGTTATATGGACGTCATCGCGCTGCATCAGGCAGGGTTCACAGGGGCCGTCGCTCCGCTCGGAACCGCCATGACGCCAGAGCAGCTCGAAGTTCTCTGGCAGGCCACGCCGTCACCGATCCTCTGCTTTGACGGAGATTCCGCTGGTCGTCGCGCCGCCGTTCGTGCCGCCGAGACCGCGCTGCCTCTCATATCCGCGGATCGCGGTCTGAGGATATGCCTGCTTCCCGAAGGCGAAGACCCCGACAGTCTCCTTCAGCGACGTGGCCGTGACAGTGTCGCAGCGCTGTTCGCGCAGGCCCGTCCTCTGGCCGACATGCTGTTCGATCTGCTCTCCGAAGGCACGCCCGCGCAGCCAACGCCCGAGCAACGCGCCGCCCTCCGCAGCCGTCTTACGCAGGCCGCAGCAAAAATCGAGGACAAGACGCTTGGCGGTGAGTACCGCTCAACGCTTCTCGACAGGTTTTTTCAGACCTATCGGCAGAAGCGTCCCGCATATGGTGGAGGGCGGTCAGGGAAGGGCGGCGGTCCGGTTCTGCCCGACATCAGTCTGGGCACGCGGGCGGCGACACCTTTCAGTGGCGACAGGGGAAGTCTGGAGAAGCTGACGGATCTGGTGCTGCGGTATCCCTGGCTGGCTGAGCGTGTCGGGGATGCGTGGTGCCGTCTGGTGCTGCCGGAGGATCTGACCGATCTGCGCGCCGCGATCATGATGTTTGTGGAGGACGATCAGGATGCCGAAGGGCAGTTCCATTCCGAAGACATACATGCAAGATTGATGCAGGTTTTGGTGGTTCAGGGATTGAGCGGGAAAGCTGACGCTGTCATCAGGGCCTCCTGTAGTCCGACAGCAGAACGCAACCCCGATCCCGCGACGGCTGATGAGACGCCTGAAATGCAGTGGTGGCACTTTTATGCTAACGTCAACCGCCCGGAATTTGAGGCTGATGTGGTACGGGATACCGAGGCCTGGACGAGAAATGGGATGGACCCCGATGAATGGGACAGGCTGAAATCCCGAATCGACGCGCTGGCGGCATTGCGGCGTATGGAGGATGGGTTCAGTTGAAAAATCGTGTGTTACAGATGCAACACACGGATAACTTGCCCGTTTGTTGAGGGAGCAGCCTTGACTTCCGTGGTTGGATCGACCACCTCCACGCTGCCTTATTCTTTATGTGTGCATTTTGTGCTGTCCTGTTTTCCTTCTTCAGGAAGCGGGCAGAGGGAGACTATCCAGGGATGGCGATTAAGACTGCAACCGGGACGGGCACCACGTCTGGTGAACAGGACGGAGACAACGCACTCCTCGACACCCGCTCCGGCGCTGTTAAACGTCTGATAGCCAAGGGCCGTGAGCGCGGTTACATCACGTTTGATGAGCTGAATGCGGTTCTGCCACAGGATCAGATGTCTTCCGAGCAGATCGAGGATGTCATGGCTATTCTCTCCGAGATGGGCATCCAGGTCGTAGAGAACGAAGACAACGACGAAGCCGAGAGTCCGGCTGAGAAGACGGCCGAAGGCGAGGAAGAGGAAGCCGAGGAAGAGGAAGAGGCTGAAACGGAATCCGGGAGCGAGAGCGCCACTGGAAACGTCAGCGAAAACCTTGGCCGTACCGATGACCCGGTTCGTATGTATCTGCGTGAGATGGGGTCGGTCGAACTCCTCTCCCGTGAGGGCGAAATCGCCATCGCCAAACGCATCGAGGCCGGCCGGAACGAGATGATTGGCGGGCTCTGCGAGAGTCCGCTGACCTTCCGCGCCATTATCTCATGGCATGAGCGCCTCAAGGATGGCGACATGCTGCTGCGTGATATCGTCGATCTTGAAGCCATGCAGGCTGACCAGAACGGTCCGGAAGGCGTTCCGGCCGAGGGTGAGGACGGCGAAGAGAACGGTGAGGACGAGACGGACGAGGCTGAAGACGCAGAGGAAGTCGATGGCGCTGAAGGGGAGGGCAGCGGCCTTTCCCTCTCGGCTCTCGAAGAAAAGCTGAAGCCCGACATTCTTGTCCAGTTCGACGAAATCGAGCCGCTCTACGAGAAGCTCCAGAAGATGCAGGACAAGCGTCTGGAGGCGCTTGTCGCAGGTGAGGAAACCACCGACAAAATCGAAGCCGACTATCAGAAGCTGCGGCTGGAACTGGTGGCGAAGGTTGAGCAGGTTCATCTGCACAACAACCGGATCGAGGAACTGGTCATGCAGCTCAAGGAGCTGTTCCAGAGCCTGAACGCCTATGAAGGCCGGATGCTCCGGCTGGCGGAAGGCTGCAAGGTTTCCCGTGATGACTTCCTGCTGAAATATCGTGGCCACGAGCTTGAGCCGGGGTGGATGGACATGATCACGACGCTTCCGGGCAAAGGTTGGAAAAACCTTGTCTTGAAGCACACTGACACGATGAACGACCTGCGTACGCAGGTGGCCGAACTGGCGCAGGACACCGGTCTGTCCGTTGGTGAATTCCGTCGCGTCTACGCCACTGTCGCCCGTGGCGAGCGCGATTCAGCCCGCGCCAAAAAGGAGATGATCGAGGCCAACCTGCGTCTCGTGATCTCCATCGCCAAGAAATATACCAACCGTGGCCTTCAGTTCCTTGATCTGATTCAGGAAGGCAATATTGGCCTGATGAAGGCCGTGGATAAGTTTGAATACCGTCGCGGTTATAAATTCTCCACGTATGCGACATGGTGGATCCGGCAGGCCATCACACGTTCCATCGCTGATCAGGCGCGCACGATCCGTATTCCGGTGCATATGATCGAGACGATCAACAAGCTGGTTCGCACGTCACGTCAGATGCTGCATGAAATCGGTCGTGAGCCCGCGCCTGAAGAACTGGCTGAAAAGCTGGGAATGCCGCTGGAGAAAGTCCGCAAGGTTCTCAAGATCGCCAAGGAGCCGATCTCTCTCGAAACGCCGATCGGTGACGAGGAAGACAGCCATCTTGGTGACTTCATCGAAGACAAGACGGCCATCATCCCGCTGGATGCCGCCATCCAGACCAATCTGCGTGAAGCGACAACCCGCGTGCTCGCCTCTCTCACCCCGCGTGAAGAGCGTGTCCTGCGTATGCGCTTTGGCATCGGCATGAACACCGATCACACGCTGGAAGAAGTCGGGCAGCAGTTCAACGTGACCCGTGAGCGTATCCGTCAGATCGAAGCCAAGGCGCTCCGTAAGCTCAAGCATCCGAGCCGTAGCCGTAAACTCCGGTCGTTCCTCGACGACAACTGAGGTCATGGAGCCTGTTGAACGGGTTCTGGTGGACGTCACCTTTCTGGAGATGATCCACCCCCCGAGGTTTCCGGTAATCCCGTTGCCGCCGGGGTTCCGGATTGAACAGGACCATGCGCCGACCGTAGCGTTATACCGTCAGTTACACACGGATGTCGGCGGGAAGCATTGCTGGTGGATGCGTCGGGTTAAATCTGACGCTGAACTGGCGGGTATCCTCGCGGAGCCGAGGCGGTCATTCTTTCTGCTGAAGGAAGATACCGTTGTGCGGGGCTTTTTCGAATTTGAACTCCAGCCGCACAAGACGGTCAATCTCGCCTATTTCGGCTTGATGCCGGATATGATCGGTAAAGGCGTAGGACGCGCCTTTCTGTCTCAGGTCGTTGCCATGGCGTGGTCGGCCAACCCGCTCCGCGTGACAGTCAATACCTGCACGGCGGACCACAGGCGGGCCCTGCCATCCTATCTGGCAATCGGTTTCCGGATGCTGGGCGTCGTCAGGGAGGAATGGGACATCCCCATCCGGCTTGGGCTGCCTGTCCCGGAGCATCTGACCCGGCTCTGATCGTCATCCCTCAGAAGGAAAAAGCTGATGGGAGTGCGAAAAAACTTGCTTTTCATGTTCAGTCGTGTTTGATCGCCGCTCTTCCCTGCCGGGCGCGTGGCATCGTGTCCGGCTATACCCGTGCGTTCAGGGGTTCCCTGTCACGCAGCATCGCCGGAACGGTCCGCGGTGTTTGGGTTGAAGCAATCCGGAGGGACTGCATGCCATTGTATGAAACCGTGCTTATCGCACGTAACGATATCAACCAGCAGCAGGTTGAAGCTGTTGCCGAAGTGATCAAGGGCATCCTTGAAGCTGACGGCGGCTCCATCAAGAAGCAGGAATACTGGGGTCTGCGTTCACTCGCATACCGCATCAAGAAGAACCGCAAGGGCCATTATCTGCTCCTCGGTCTTGACGCGAAGCCCGAGACCCTGCGCGAAGTCGAGCGTCAGCTCAGCCTGAACGAAGACATTCTGCGTGTTCTGACCCTGCGCGTCGAAGAGATCGACGAAAACCCGTCTCCGGTTCTGTCCCGCAAGGGCGATGACCGTGGCGAGCGTGGTTTCCGTGGTCCGAAGCCGGCCGGTCGCTTTGAAAGCGGTCGTTCCTCACGTCGTTCCTACGACGATCGCGAAGAATATCGCGCTCGTGACGAGAACGTCGAAGCTGCAGCGGAGTAAGAACGAATGTCCGAAAGCAACGAAATCAATCCGGGCGCCCGTCGCGTAGCCGTTGGTGCGCGTCGTCCGTTCTACCGTCGTCGCAAGGCTTGCCCGTTCTCCGGGCCGAACGCGCCGAAGATCGACTACAAGGACGTCCGTCTGCTGAGCCGCTTCCTCTCGGAGCGTGGCAAGATCGTCCCTAGCCGTATCACGGCCGTATCCGCGAAGAAGCAGCGTGAACTGGCTCAGGCCATCAAGCGCGCCCGCTTCCTCGCCCTGCTGCCCTACGTTGTGGGCTGAGGGAGAAGATCATGGCTGCAACTGAAGTTATCCTGCTCCAGCGCGTCGAGCATCTCGGCCAGATGGGTGACCTTGTGAAGGTGAAGCCGGGTTATGCCCGTAACTTCCTTCTGCCACAGGGTAAGGCGATCCGCGCCAATGCTGCGAACCGTGAGCGCTTCGAGCGTGAGCGTATCCAGCTTGAGGCCCAGAACGTCAAGCGTCGTGAAGAGGCCGAGCGTCTTTCCGAGCGTATGGAAGGTCTGGCCGTTGTTCTGATCCGTCAGGCTGGTGACGGCGGCAACCTCTATGGTTCCGTCTCCACCCGTGACATCGCTCAGGCGACGACCGAGGCTGGTCTCACGATCACCCGTAACCAGGTGTTCCTGCCGCACCCGATCAAGTCTCTGGGACTGTATGACGTTCGCGTCGCACTGCATCCGGAAGTCTCCATCGCAGTGCGTGTCAACGTCGCTCGTACGGTCGAAGAGGCCGAGCGTCAGGCGCGCGGTGAAGTGATCGGCACCGAGGAAGAGGAAGAAACACCCGTCCTCGAACTCGTCGAAGAAGAGACTGCTTCCGAGGCTTCGGCTGAAGAAGAGGCTTCCGCGTAAGACTTCTGTCTTATCTGGAAATCCGGAAGGCCGGGGTGGTTTGACCATCCCGGCCTTTTTTGTTTGTGTTGTTTGCTGGCCTGGTAGAAGGGGCAAGTCTGTAGAGAATACGCAGAGGCAGGAAAAAGAGAATGACTTGTCTTCTGTCGTGAAAATTGTGGGAATGTCGTTATTTCGCAGACAGTATTTCGGGCTATGATCTCCCGGTTATCTCCTCGTTTGAAACGATGCAGATAGAGGCATGAAACCCTTGTCTGCCTTATGCGATAATATCTTTTCTGTGATGAAGAAAAGCAGATTCCGCCCTCCTGTCCGATAGGGATCGGTTATAAGAAACCGATCTGTTCGGTGTATGGGCATGGTCGTTATGGCCGGACATCTTGTTTTGGGAGAAATGATTTATGAAGAGCCTGGTTAAGATCCTGCTTCGGCGCTTTATTTCAGTCGGCTCTCTGGGAGTTGTCTTTGCCGACGGATCTTCCGCTCTCTTCAGAGGTCAGCAGCCGGGGCCTCACGCTGCGCTCCGTTTTACAGGTGTCGATGCCGAGAAACGTCTTCTGCTTAATCCCGGTCTGGGTTTTGGCGAAGCCTACATGGACGGTGGCATACAGCCTGACGGCTGCACGCTGTACGATCTGCTTCATGTCATGATGATCAACGCCATGAAACCGGCTGGTCATATTGGCGAGGCCATTTCCGCGACGGCGCGTTATGCGCGGCGCGGCTGGATTCAGTTTAATCCCGAAAACCGGTCACGCAAAAACGTCGCGCATCATTATGACCTCGATACGCGTCTGTACGATCTTTTTCTGGATAAGGACCGCCAATATTCCTGCGCCTATTTCCGCACAGGAAAAGAAACACTGGATGAAGCGCAGGAAGCGAAGAAACATCATATAGCTTCGAAGCTTCTGCTTGATCGTCCGGGGCTGGAAGTGCTGGACATAGGGTGCGGCTGGGGCGGGATGGCATTGACACTGGCCCGCGATTACGGAGCGATAGTGACTGGCGTGACGCTGTCGGTCGAGCAGTTGAAGATTGCCCGTGAACGAGCGCAGGAAGCCGGTCTTTCGCATCAGGTCAGGTTTGAACTGCTTGATTACAGACACGTTCAGACACGCTACGACCGGATTGTCTCAGTCGGTATGTTCGAGCATGTCGGCATTGGGCATTATGAAGTATTTTTCGGGAAAATTCGGGAATGCCTGAAAGATGATGGTGTGGCGCTCCTGCATTCCATAGGGCGGAGCGATGAGCCGGGAACGACCAACCCCTGGATTGATAAATATATATTTCCCGGCGGATATTCCCCCAGTCTGAGCGAAACATTTGCGGCTATTGAAAAGACGGGACTGTGGGTGACGGATTGTGAAATCCTCAGACTGCATTACGCGAAAACGATATCAGTCTGGCGTCAGCGTTTTGCGGAGCAGCGTGAAAAGGTCAGGCAGCTTTATGACGAACGTTTTTGCCGGATGTTTGAATTCTATCTGGCGGGAGCGGAACTTTCCTTTGAGGTGCAGGGTCATATGAATTTTCAGATTCAGCTGACCCGTGACATCGGTGCGGTCCCGTTGACCCGTGACTATATGTTCGAGGCTGAAAATTCTCGTGTCGGAGGGCAGACTTTCTGAATCATCGCCTCTACTGAAAGAAGCGATTGCCCGTGACGGTCAAAGCGTCTGCTGACCTCTCGTCATGAAAAATGTCAGTCCCGCTTAAACGCTGCGATGTAGTTCACGCCCAGATCCCGGCTTTCCCGCCATGTGCTGCCCAGCAGGGAAGGAGACATCCCGGCAATATCCTCCAGCCTCAGACCTGCCTGCCGTCCGTACTGCCCCAGTTCGGACGGCGTCACGAACTTGCGCCAGTCATGCGTGCCGACAGGGAGGAGCCGCATGATGTATTCCGCTCCCACTTTTGCGAAGGCAAAGGCGCGGGGAGTGCGGTTCATCGTTGAGACGAATACCCAGCCGCCCGGCTTCACCAGACTGGCAAGCATCGACATGAAAGCGGTCGGGTCGGTGACGTGCTCGATGATTTCAAGAGCCACGACGGCGTCGAACGTCACGCCTTCCGCGACAAGCGCTTCGGCGCTGCCGATGCGATAGGCGAGGGAGCCGGCCCCGGCGGGGAGCGGGTTGTCTTCAAGATGCCTGCGGGCGGCGGCAATGCCTTCGGCCGAGGCGTCCATCCCCAGCACGTCGTGCCCCGCCTTAGCCAGCGCCTCACTGGCCAGACCCGCTCCGCATCCGAGGTCAAGCACGGTCAATGGCGACTGTTTTCTGCTTCTCAAAGGCAGATGGCGGTCAATCCAGCCGATACGCAGAGGATTCATGGCATGCAAGGGCCGCATTGGTCCTGTCGGGTCCCACCACTCGCGGGCGATGGCGCTGAAACGGGCGATTTCTTCAGGAGAAACCGAGGCCGCCGAAGCGTTGACCTGTCCGGCGGCTGTTTCCGGCCCTGTTGTCTGCCAGTCACTGTCATGAGCAGAATGCATGAAACGACACCTTTCAACTGCGTTCCCGGCTGGACGTAAGCCAAGGGCGAGGTTATGTGACGCGGCTTGTACGCGTTGGCAATGGCTGGTCATGCAGGGAGGGGTTGCCTGATCAATATCGGCGACTTCCGATGTATACCGACAGTCCATTTGTCGAACGTAAGAGATAACACAAGACACGCAGGGTTCAGGTGGCGTTTCTGGCATCTGGACGCCTGCGTGAAAAGAGCAGGCCTCCGCATGGACGGGGGATGGAGACAGGTCAGATCATGGAGCGCACTCCACCACGGATCGTCATGAAATTCGGCGGCACGTCAGTTGGCGATCTTGACCGTATCCGTGCGGTCGCCAAACGGGTGCAGGCGCAGGTCAATGCCGGTTGCGAAGTGGCTGTCGTCGTTTCCGCCATGTCCGGCGAGACAAACAAGCTGGTTGGCTTCTGCGAAAGCCTGTCACCCCTTTACGATCCGCGTGAATATGATGCCGTCGTTGCGACCGGCGAGGAAGTCACCAGCGGCCTGCTGGCGCTGGCGTTGCAGACTCTCGGAGTGAACGCCCGCTCGTGGCAGGGGTGGCAGGTGCCCATCCGTACCGACGACGCGCATGGCAAGGCCCGGATCGACTCCATCGACGGCGAGGGTCTTTCCGCCTGCATGAAGGCTGGACAGGTGCCGGTCATTGCCGGTTTTCAGGGCGTCTCGCCCGAAGGTCGCGTGACAACGCTCGGACGCGGCGGGTCGGATACATCCGCCGTGGCCATTGCGGCAGCCGTCAAGGCGGACC
Organism: Acetobacter sp.; assembly: GCF_022483985.1. NCBI lineage: Bacteria > Pseudomonadati > Pseudomonadota > Alphaproteobacteria > Acetobacterales > Acetobacteraceae > Acetobacter > Acetobacter sp. The sequence goes on from NZ_JAKVME010000001.1 coordinate 469,923, forward strand.
GTTGCGACATCTATACGGACGTGGACGGTGTCTACACGACCGACCCGCGGATCGTGCCGAAGGCCCGCAAGCTCGCCAAGATCACTTATGAGGAGATGCTGGAACTGGCATCCGTCGGCGCGAAGGTGCTGCAGACACGCAGCGTCGAACTCGCCATGAAAGAGCGCGTGCGTGTGCAGGTGCTTTCCAGCTTCGCTGATGAAGCTCCCGCAGAAAATGGCCATCTGCCCGGGGCGCATGTACCCGGGTCGCTTGTGGTTGATGAGGACGAAATCGTGGAACAGGAACTCGTTACCGGCATCGCTTATTCCCGCGACGAAGCGAAGATTTCGATGCGCCGCATTCCGGATCGTCCGGGTATCGCCGCCGCCATCTTCGGCCCGCTGTCCGAGAACAACATCAATGTGGACATGATCGTCCAGAGCACCGGCGAGGATGGCATGACCAACATGACATTCACGACCAGCAAGACCGATCTGGCCCGCACCATGGCGGTGATCGAGGCAGCCCGTCCGGTCATTCAGTATGGTGAAGTCATCACGGATGACGCGGTCGTCAAAATCAGTGTCGTCGGTGTGGGAATGCGTTCGCATGCGGGTGTCGCCAGCACGATGTTCCGCACTCTTTCCGAGCGCGGGATCAATATTCAGGTCATCTCCACCAGCGAGATCAAGGTGTCCGTGCTGATCCCGGCAGACTATGCGGAGCTTGCCATCCGTGCGCTGCACACAGCCTACGGGCTCGACGCAGCGTAAAGCTGCTGTCCCTTCTGACGACGCCATGACGGAGCATCCAGTGACGATCAACGCCTCTTCTGACCCGCAGTCCTCTGACATGAAGGCTGCCCGCAGGGAACTTGATCACCTCTGGTCCCGTGGCGCCGCGTTTCTGGGCACGGAATACGCCATTCTCGGTGGCGCCATGTCGTGGGTAAGCGAGCGCAATCTCGTCGCGGCGATCTCCAATGCGGGTGGTTTCGGTGTGATCGCCTGTGGCGCGATGACCCCGGAGTTGCTGGAGAAGGAAATCGCGGCGACGCAGAGCCTGACCAGCAAACCCTTCGGCGTGAATCTCATCACCATGCATCCGCAGCTTGATGAACTGGTTCAGGTCTGTCTCAGGGCCGGTGTGGGACATATCGTTCTGGCTGGCGGCATTCCACCGTCAGCCGCGATCCGCGCCGCCAAGGATGGTGGCGCAAGGGTCATCGCTTTCTCCCCGGCGCTCGTTCTGGCCAAGCGTCTCATGCGCATGGGGGTGGATGCGCTGGTGATTGAGGGAGCGGAAGCGGGCGGTCATGTCGGTCCCGTGTCTCTGACTGTGCTGGCTCAGGAAATCCTGCCGCACATTACCGAGGTTCCGGTCTTCGTGGCCGGTGGCATTGCCCGTGGTGATGCGATTGTCGGTTTTCTGGAGCAGGGTGCGGCAGGCGCGCAGTTGGGAACGCGCTTTGCTGCGGCGGAGGAGAGCATCGCTCACCCGCGTTTCAAGGAGGCGTTCATCCGGGCCGCGGCTCGTGACGCAACGACTTCCGTTCAGCTTGATCCCCGTTTCCCGGTCATCCCGGTTCGTGGTCTGGCGAATGAGGGGAGCAAGAACTTCCTCGCGCATCAGGCCGAGACGCTTCGACGGTTTCAGGCGGAAGAACTGACCAAGGAAGAGGCCCAGCTTGAGATCGAGCATTTCTGGGCTGGCGCCTTGCGTCGCGCCGTGATTGACGGTGATGTCGAAACAGGCTCGGTCATGGCCGGACAGTCGGTTGGTATGGTAAAGACCGTCCAGTCGGTGAAGGACATCATTGAAGAGCTTGTCCAGCAGGCTGTCGGCGCTCTGGCTCAGCGGAGCGCCCGTCGAGGAGAGTGAATGAGCGTGGAGACCTCGAAGCGAATCGAGGAAGACACAATGGGGAGGAATGAACCGCAGGACACTGCGCAGAGCCCTGATCAGAATCCTGATCAGACTGCGGAGGCATCCCGTGCGTGGTCTGTTCCGCTGCCCGATTTTCATTCTCTTGGCGTGGGGCACGCGCTGAGAATACGTCGGGAAACGCTTGGCTGGTCGCTCCCCGATGTCGCGGCGTGGCTCTGCATCAAACAGTCCTATCTCGAAGCTCTGGAGCAGGACCGCGCGGACAGTATTCCCGCTGGCGCCTATGCGCTCGGTTTTCTGCGCACCTACGCTTCGGCTCTGGGATTCCCCGCCGAAGCAATGGCCTCCCGCTTCAAGCGCGAAGTCCATAATGTCGCGAAAAAGCCCGAACTGACCTTCCTGACTCCCGCGCCGGAACGGACGGTTCCGGCGAGCGCCTTCGTGCTGGCCGGACTGTTCGTCGTCATGCTGGCATATGTCGGCTGGTATGCGATGGGTGGCCATGAACCGATGCGTCTGGAGAAAATTCCGTCCGTTGCCAGTGTGATGCCGGGCGTGAACAATCCCGCCGCGCCTTCACCGCAAATTGCGACGGTGATGCCCGACGCCGCACCTTCGGTCCTGAACGGCAGCGTAACTCCGCCTGCTCCGGCGACGCATCCTGACGTATCCAGCCATGTCAGCACGGATGATTTTGCAAAAGCAGTGACCATGCCGCCGCCGGAGCAGCCTGCCGGATACGGTGTGGTAGGGCCGGTATCGCCAGACAGCGGGACGGCTGAAAGCGGTCATGCCTCACCGGAAACGCCCGTTCCATTGAAGGCCGCGCAGATCAGGGCCACGGCCAAAAGCTGGATTCAGGTGAAAGCCGATGATGGCAGGATCATCTATGATCACATCATGGAGCCTGAGGAGAGTTGGGAGTTCCCCAGAGAAGGGGCTCCGTTCACACTGACGGTTGGAAATGCGGGGGGCGTGATTCTGGCTGTGGGTGATGTGACGACCCAGCCATTGGGGCGCGATGGAGCCGTCAGGCGTAATATCCTCGTCACCGAAGCGGCGATCCGGGATGGAAGCGTCACCGGTCTGACGTTGAAAGCGACCGACGGCACGGCTATGCCTGCTCCCGCGCATGATGATATCCCGGCAGAAGACAGCGCCCCGATTCCCCTTCCGCCGCCGCCTGTGGTAAAGCCACGGGTGTTGCGTCCGAAATCAGCGGTTTCGGAAAGCGGGGAGCTTTCCGCGGATGATCTGAACGCACGCCAGTTGAAGACTATGGGTGATCCTCGCTGATGCGCCCCGCATGGAATGCTCTGCCTTTTATCGCCACGGGTTGCGGTGTGCACTCTAGGCAGGGCTTGCGCTCTGGCTTTCGGGTGACAAATTTGGCAGGAAGACCCGAAGACGAATACCGAGGTATGTTTTTCAGCCTCGACCTTCATCCCGACAGGAGGATTGAACGATGAGTGGCTACAGGCCCTATCAGTATATTGAACGCCGCAAGTCGCGTCAGATTCACGTCGGCAAGGTCGCTGTTGGTGGTGATGCGCCGATTTCGGTCCAGACGATGACCAATACTCTGACCAGTGATGCTCAGGCGACGATCGAACAGATTCGTCGCGCAGAGCTGGCTGGCGTGGACATCGTGCGCGTTTCCTGCCCCGATGAGGAAAGCACGGCTGCCCTGCACGAGATCGTGCGCGAAGTGAATGTCCCCATCGTTGCGGATATCCACTTCCACTACAAACGCGCCATCGAAGCTGCGAAAGCGGGTGCGGCCTGTCTGCGTATCAATCCGGGCAACATCGGCAGTGCCGAGCGTGTCCGTGAGGTTGTGAACGCCGCGAAGGATTATAACTGCTCCATCCGCATCGGCGTGAACGCCGGTTCGCTTGAGAAGCATCTGCTCGAGAAATATGGCGAGCCTAACCCTGACGCGCTGGTTGAAAGCGCTCTGGAACACGCCAAGATCCTTGAGGATCATGACTTCCACGAGTTCAAGATCAGCGTGAAGGCGTCGGACGTCTTTCTGGCGGTAGCGGCCTATCAGCAGCTTGCCGATGCGTGCGACCACCCGCTGCATATCGGCATCACCGAGGCCGGCAGCCGCCGCGCTGGAACGGTGAAGTCCTCCATCGGTCTTGGAAACCTGCTGTGGGCCGGTGTGGGCGACACGATGCGCGTTTCCCTTTCGGCTGAGCCGGAAGAGGAAGTGCTGGTGGGCTGGGATATCCTGAAATCCCTCGGCCTGCGTCATCGCGGTGTGAAGATCATTTCCTGCCCGTCCTGTGCCCGTCAGGGTTTCAACGTCATCCAGACGGTGCAGACGCTGGAAGACCGCCTCGCGCACATCAAGACGCCGCTGACGCTGTCCATCATCGGTTGCGTGGTGAACGGTCCGGGTGAAGCGCTGATGACCGATCTCGGCGTGACAGGTGGTGGTTCAGGCCGTCACATGGTCTATTCTGCAGGCAAGCAGGATCATACGGTGCCCGGTGATTCGATGATCGAGCACATTGTCGGTCTTGTTGAAGATCGCGTGTCGAAGATCGAGGCCGAGGAAGCCAGGGAAAAAGCGGAAGGCATTGCCCTGCCGCTGCCTGACCTCGCCAGCGCGAAATAAAATAATCAGGTCCCGGAGGTTTCTGCCTTCGGGACAGTCTATGAGAGACCCAGTCGCGGCCATCAGGCATTTTCGTCTGATGGCCCGCTGGCGTCCTGAGTCAATTTGCCGGAGTCCTGTCCTTATGAGCGCCATCAGACCCGTTCGCGGTACCCATGATCTGATTGGAGAGGACCAGCGTCGTCACGCCCATGTCGTTGAGACGGCCCGGCGCGTCACGGCCCTGTATGGCTTCGAGGAATGGGTGACGCCTGTTTTTGAGGAAACAGGCGTTTTCTCCCGCTCTCTCGGCGACACGTCGGATGTCGTTTCCAAGGAAATGTACACCTTCGAGGATCGCGGCGGGGATTCCCTGACGCTTCGCCCTGAAGGAACGGCTGCCATCTGCCGGGCGCTTGTCACCAACGGCCTGACACAGTCGCTGCCGCAGAAGGCGTTCTATACGGGGCCGATGTTCCGCTATGAGCGTCCACAGAAGGGGCGCTACCGCCAGTTTCATCAGATTGGCGCGGAACTGATCGGTCCCGGTGAACCGATCGCGGACGCGGAAGCCATCGCCATGGGGCGCGACGTTCTGGCCGCGCTCGGCATTATGGAGAACGTCGTTCTTGAACTGAACACTCTTGGTGATGCGGAAAGCCGTGCCGCCTGGCGCGAAGGGCTGGTGGCCTATTTTTCAGACTTCCGTGATCGCCTTTCCGAAGACAGCCGTAACCGTCTGGAGCGCAATCCTCTGCGCATCCTTGACAGCAAGGCGCCGGAAGATCGTGAACTGGTCGCGGATGCGCCGATGCTGGAGTCCTTCCTGAACGATGCATCCCGTCGTTTCTGGGATGATCTGCGTGAGGGGCTCCGGATGTTTGGTGTCGCCTACACCGAAAATCCCCGTATCGTGCGTGGTCTCGATTATTACAGCCACACGGCGTTCGAGTTCGTAACGACCAACCTCGGCACACAGGGCACTGTCCTCGCGGGCGGGCGTTATGATGGTCTCGTGTCGGAAATGGGTGGGCCGCAGACACCGGCCATCGGTTGGGCGGGCGGTATCGAGCGTCTGGCCATGCTTCTTGAAGCCACACCGTCCGTGCAGCAGCCTGTCGCAGTGATCCCGGTTGGGGATGGGGCGCAGGAAACTGCCGTTCGGGCGTTGTCCGAACTGCGTGCAGGCGGTGTCCGGGCTGAGATGGCCTATCGCGGCAATCTGAAAAAACGCATGGAGCGCGCCAACAAGACCAACGCGTCCCATGTTGTGATTATTGGCGAGACCGAAGTGGCTGGCGGAACGGTGCAGCTTCGTAACCTTGCGACCGGCCTGCAGACTGAAGTGGCGGCGTCCGGACTGGTTCAGGCGATCAGGCAGCAGCCGGGGGAAGCTGGCGCGTGAACCTTGACGACCGACTTGACCGTATCGTTGCCCGGAGTGAGGAACTTGAGGCGCTTCTGGCGAGCGGCGTAACGGGAGAGGATTTTACTCGAGCCTCCCGTGAATATGGGGAAATCGAGCCGCTGGTGGCGCGGGTCAACGCCCTGCGCGCCGTGCAGGCTGAAGAGCAGGACCTGAGGCAGCTTCTCGATGATCCGGAAATGAAGGCGCTGGCGGAAAGCGAACTTCATGAGGTGAAAGATCGTATCGCGGGGCTCCAGCAGGATGTCCGTCTGGCGATGCTGCCGAAGGATGCTGCTGACGAACGCAGCGCCATCCTTGAAATACGGCCCGCTGCGGGAGGCGACGAGGCGGCGCTGTTCGCGTCCGAGCTGTTTGGCGCGTATCGGCGTTATGCTGATCTGCGCGGCTGGAAGTTCGAGGTGATGGAATATGACGAAAGCGAGCTTGGCGGCCTGCGTGAGGGCATTGCGACCATCAGTGGGAAGGGCGTTTTTGCGCGTCTGAAATATGAATCCGGCGTTCATCGTGTCCAGCGTGTTCCGGCCACGGAAAGTCAGGGGCGTATCCACACTTCCACCATCACCGTTGCGGTTCTGCCTGAGGCGGAAGAGGTCGATGTGCAGATTGATGAAAAAGATCTGCGTATCGATGTTTACCGGGCATCCGGAGCGGGCGGGCAGCATGTCAACAAGACGGAAAGTGCTGTGCGTATAACGCATCTGCCGACTGGTGTCGTTGTGGCGATGCAGGAAGAGAAAAGCCAGCACAAGAACCGTGCGAAGGCGATGAAGATATTGCGGGCGCGTCTTTACGAACAGCAGCGCGTCAGCCTTCACGAGTCCCGTGCCGCCGATCGGAAATCTCAGGTGGGGACAGGGGATCGTTCCGAGCGGATACGGACCTATAATTTTCCTCAGGGTCGCGTGACTGACCACCGCATCGGCCTGACGCTTCACAAGATTGATCGTGTGATGCTGGGTGAATTTGACGAGATTGTTGACACACTGATTCAGGAAGATCAGGCTGCCCAGCTCGCCGCGGCAGGACTGTAATTCTATGAAATCTTTATCAATTGGATGATGATAGAGAATTTTAACCAAAAGATAACTGTGAGGGCTCTAGCATCCTGCTGTTGAGATTCATAAAGCAGGTTGGTTTCATTGCTATATTTTTTGTGCACTCCGGCAGTGCAGTCGCAAAAGAAACCCGGTTGTTTTTATCCTCCCCTTAAGCTCAAGGCAGCCTTTCGGAACGGAATACACCTGTCTTCCCGGCTGGTCAGCATCTTGCTTGCTGCTCTCATTGGTTTTTCCGGGCTTCACGCGGTTCCAGCGTTGTCGCAGACCGTACGTTTCTTTAACGGGCAGAGTGGGCTTTCTGATACGTCCCGAAGTCTCTTTGCGCAAAATTCTGACGGCTTTTTTTATATTGGCAATAAAACGGGATTGTATGTCAGTTCCGGCGGTGAATTCACACGTGTCGACAAGCCTGACGGGTCTCCTTTCAAGGATATAGAAGCTATTGCCGGGGGTGCCGATGGCAGCATCCTGATTGCTGCCGATAAAGAATTATGGCTGAAAAGTAGAACAGGTTTTGAAAAAATACCGTTCAGGTTCGATGGCAGGATTTCTCTTGCTGCCGATGGGATGGATTTTATTATCCTGTCAGGGGAGGGGCCAGCCCGAAATGGTGGTATCTGGCGACTGTACCGGCATCAGAAAGCGGACACTGCATTTGTATCTCTTGTGAAAGATCATGCGGACAGTCTGGTTCCATCGACAAATCCTCTGAAAGAAGAAGCTCTTTCAGCCCTGACCTCCGATGCAAAGACCGTGTGGATAGGGTGTGGCGTGGCCCTATGCCGTTACCGGGATGGTGGTGTTGACACTTTTGATGAACGCAGGGGGGTGCCTCGTGAAGTCTGGCGCGCGCTTGTCATCGCACCGGACGGTTCACTGATTGCTCGAAGTGCTGGAAAGTTTCTGATCATTGCAGCGAATGGTGGCGTCCATGTGGAAGACATTCCATATGAATTACCAGAATATTTCAGGGAAAAGCCTTCTGAAATCTTTCTGCTCCGGCTGACTGACGGCGCCTTTCTGACGCCTGGCCATGATTCGCTTGTTGTCCGGTCTGCTACGGGACATTGGGATGATATGGACTGGCCCTCCAGTTATTCGCCACAAACAATTTCAAGTGCTTATATCGACAGGGAATACGGTCTCTGGCTTGACAGTCCCGGGCGCGGTCCTGTCCGCATTGCCGGTTTTCCATTCTGGAAAGTTTTTTTTACTGATCATGACGTATCTCCGCTGCATGTATCTGGCGTCAGACATGATGCGGCGGGCAACCTCTGGATCGCTGCTGAAAACGGTCTTTTTGAATATGCGGCGTCGCCATATGGCCATGATGGTGAGCATCTGCTGAAGCATATTGAGCTTGAAAATATAACCTCCCTCATCCGCACGGGGGACGGAGCGCTGTGGACTGCAGAAAAAGGAAAGGGCTTGATCCGGATAGACCCAGTTACAGGTCAGGTCAGAACGTTACCCTCTTCCGAGCCGGTGACCGGAGCTCTGGTCCTCGACAGTGGCGGGCGGATATGGGTTGGTACGGTTGCGGGACTTGTAAGAGTAGACGATCCGTTGCGTTACGCCTCTCATTTGCCGACGGTGTTTTCATTGCAGAATCACCGTATCAACGCACTCTGCTTTGATCAGTTCGGAAGGCTTCTTGTTTTGACGGATAGCGTTCTTTTTCAGCAGACAGCTGAAGAGAATGTTTTTGAGCCCCGGGTTGATCTGGAAAATTTTGCTATCGGCGACGCCAGTGCCATGACGGTGACGATGTCCAATGATGTCTGGGTTTTAGGGACCAAGGGAAATGCCAGAAAGATCTTTCTGCCGGAGGATGGTTCTCCTGTTGTTTCCATGTTGGATGATGGTCCAAAAAATTCAGGCTCTACAACGATTTTTCGGGATAGTAGAGGGTGGATATGGTTGGGAGGGTCTCATGGGCTGGATGTGTCCACACCAAACGGCTGGTCTCACTTTGATTTGACGAACGGGTTGGCTTCAAGTCGTATTCTGCCAGGTTCTATAAATGAAGATGATGATGGATCGCTCTGGTTTGGTACGGAAAATGGTCTGAATCACCTCAGGGAGCCTGGATCACTTCCTGTGCTTCCTGATCTGCACACGAATTTTCTTTCTGCGCATTTGGATAACGTGGATCTTTTGGGGGGCGAGCAATTCTGGCCTGATGGTGAGAGAAAGCTTTCTCTTCAGTTTATCGCCCCAACCTTTACGGGAAACAGAGAAATCAAATATCAGTACCAGTTGGCAGGTATTGACCATGAACCTGGATATTCTTCGACAAATTTTGTAAATTATTACGATGTAAAGGGAGAAAAAATTGTTTTTCAGGTTCAGGCGCAGGATCTTCTGAACTACCGTTCTGCCAGCAGTGCGATCCTGTCTGTACGCTCCTCCGGCCTCAAAGTCTCTGGGTTCAAAGGAAGTTGGTGGGCTTTATTTTCATTTTTATTAGTGATGCTGCTTGGTGCCATTCTATACAGAAGAATAAAGCTTTTAAGGCAAAAGAATTTCGAAGCTGCTGTGCGAGGGCGTACTCGTGTGATGGAGGAAATGCAGACGCAGCTTTTGCATCAGTCGCGTGTCGATAGTCTGACGGGATTGCTCAACCGTCGGAGTGCCCTTGATGAACTTGATGAGCTGGTGGCATCCATCTCTTCAAATGAGCTTATAGCTGTTGCGCTTATTGATATTGATCATTTCAAGATGATTAACGATACGCTTGGCCATCAGGGTGGCGACTTTGTTCTGGAGCAATATGGTCAGCGTTTACGAAAACTCGCTGGAGCAATGGCTATTTGTGGACGCTATGGGGGAGAGGAACTGATCGTGGCGTTCATGTCGGTTTCCTGCACAGAAGAATTGCTGAGGCAAGTTACAAGATTACATGAACACCTACGTAAACCAATGATTTACGGCGCCTCTGAGGTCGTTGCGACTTGCAGCATAGGTCTGGCGGTTATCCTGCCCGGTGACACGACATCTAAACTGATTGGACGCGCTGACCGCGCACTCTACAGAGGCAAAAAGCGTGGAAGAAATTGTATTGTGGTTGCCGATTGAAGGCTTTTAAAGAGTAATGTTTTTGAGAGTTCTTTTGGAAAAGGTTTGGTGTTCCGAAATGATTATGGAAGAGGTTCTCTGAAACAACAGAAGAATGGTGAAAACCGGCATTTTCAAGCGTCATGATGTGCTTTGTGAGGTCAGTTTAACGTCAGATAATGAATTTCCAGAAGGGCTTCTCAGAAGATGTATTGTCATAAATGAAATTTATACAGAGATTGATGCGATGAATGAGTCACCGTACACTTTTTTCGCCTGCGCTTATTAATAGCGCAAGGCGAAAGAAGGTAGTCTATAGAATATGACGAGCAGATTGGCTTGTTTTTGCATATCTGCTTCGGTCAAAATCAGAAGGTGGCATCTTCTGTTGTTGCAAAAGCTTCAGGCTGCGGGTCGTTCTGATTTTCTTCATCTTCAGGAGAAGAGTCGGTATCCTGTTTGTAGGGTGCTCTGGTTCGCGCGGAGCGTTCCTGTCTCTCCTGCTGGGCTTGCTGGGCAGCCTGATTCATCGCGTTCAGAATGCGGAAATAATGTTCTGCGTGCTGAAAGTAGGCTTCTGCGAGAACCCGGTCTCCACCACTCGTGGCATCTCGTCCCAACTGAAGATATTTTTCGAAGAGTTGCTGCGCTGTGCCCCGAATGCGAACCTCAGGACCATTGCTGTCAAATACGTGATTTCGATTGAGAGGTATCTGACCGTTCTGGTGGCGCGTGCCCCCTCCTCCTCCGTTGCTTCCGCCGGGACGATGATTACGGTTGCGCATGCGCTTTATATTCATGGCGTTACCACGATGCCTTCTTGGTTTTCAATCGATTGGTCCTCTGGACCGCTAGCTGAACTCCTGATTGACCCTCGCCAGAATTTTGAAGCGCATTCACACTTCAACGGCAAGCGGTCCAAGGAGTTTAGAGGGGCTATTGGTAACGAGCGGAGTGAAATGAATTTCAACCGCTTCCGCCAATGCTCGGCCTACTTTGATCATAAGAATGAGCTATGTGCAAGGGTAGATATGCCATGTGGGTGATAATATCCTCATCGTTGTGAGGAATAAAATCCAATGCCATGAGATATCAAAAGAAATTTCTTCATAACTATATGATATATAATATAAAATTATATGGGTCGGCTGGAATGTCCAGAGTTCCGGGTGCCCCTGTTTCATCTGCAGGACGGTTGGAGGATACTCCATTGAGATGAACAGTCTTGATGTTGGTTGCTGTTACGAAAAGGGGAGAGGCGTGAAGACGCGGCTACCTCGATTGACGATCTTGAAAATAAATCGAGTTGTTCCGTTTTGAGTATCAGAAGCAAGGCCAGCGGGTCTTACGCCATATATGTATCCAGCGACGATAAAACCGAAAGAGGTTGAGATAGATGGACAGGCTAAGGGGGTTGGCTTGTGAGGATACGTCAGCCCATTGGAAGGCGAAGCGATATGCGTGTTGCGTTGCTATCCCACTCGGCGGGAATGGGTGGAAATCCTGTCATGGCATCTTCCTGTGTCTTTGTGGATGACACGTTTGGCTTGCCACCAGAAACTCTTGGTGTGGTTTCTGTCCGGAACGAGATGCCGTGACCACTGCAACAAATCAGGGCTCTATGAGATGACTGTGTCAGGCCCAAAATTTTTCATGCTGTGAAAAGCCTTTTGTGTGTTCAAACATCCTGAATTTTATTTGATTTTTCTGCATATCTATTCAAAATAAATAACTAAAATAGCAATTGAATAAATGGGTTTTGTAAATTTTTTATCTGATTTTTTCGCTTTTTGTAAATATAATATGAATTTTTTTACAATAAGGTTTGTTGTTGAAAGAATAATGATTTTTGGAAAGCGCTATAGCGATTGATGTGTGTCTTATATGTTGTTTGTGATGAAAATGTGTTGTCGCTTTGCAACATTCTTTGGAAATTGAGAGGGGCGGCGATCCCGTCAATATTGGAAGGGAGGGTTATGTGTAGTACGTGTCGGGGGTACAAGGTGAGTTCGTGGTAATGAAAAAAACAAGAAAAATACCCCTCTCCGGTAACCGGATATCTGTTGTTTCGCGTCTGAACGGCTGGACTATGTGGGCTCCGTTCCTTGGTGTGGCGGCCTGCTTTGCTGGCTCTACGGAAGTTCGGGCGGAAAAGCAGGAGACTGTGCAGCGTCCGCCGTCGGATGTGGTGGTTTCGCTGCCCAAAAAGCCGGGGCCTTATGATGCGCCTGCGCATGCCGCTCCGAAGAAAACGCCGATGACACCTGCCCAGCGGCTGGACGCCCTGTTCGACACCGAGAGCATTTCGGCGTTGCTCAACAATGAGGATGACGCCATCCGCGAGCGTGATCTGTCCGCAGGCTATTACGTTCCTGCCCAGACATTCGGTAACCTCGTTCCCCAGTTGCAGCCATGGCGTAAATGGATGCAGAATCGTGGCTTCAGCTTTCAGTTCGCCTACAAGGCTGAGGGGCTTGCCAATACGGGAGGCGGGCTGTCCAGAGGAATGGACTATACCCATGAGCTGACTCTCACCACACGGTTCGATCTGGGCAAGCTTGTCGGATGGGATGGCTGGATTTTGCATGCTGTTTTGATGGAGCGTGCCGGGCGTCAGGTTGCAACGGACTATGTCGGCGAGCATCGTATGCTGCTGTCTGAAGTCTATAGTCTGTCAGGCCATATGGCCGCCCATCTGTCGGACATCTATCTTGAAAAATCTCTTTTTAATAATAAGGTCAACATCAACCTCGGACGACTGACCCTCACGCATACCTATGCGACTTCCGTGCTGCTATGTACATTCATGATCCAGTGTTCCGCCCCTGTTGCTCTCAAATCGCAGGCAGGCTGGAGCGTGTATCCGAAAGCAAGCTGGGGCGGCACAATTCGCGTGCGGCCTGTGCGTGACCTCACGCTGACCACGGGCGTATATGCCGCAGGACCGCTGACATCGAACCCGTCTGGGTGGGCATGGGGCAGCGAGGAGCATACAGGTGTCATGTTGCCGATTGAACTGGCGTGGGAGCCGTTTTTCGGCAAAAAGAAGCTTCCGGGTCATTACAAGATCGGGTTTGGACACGACACAAGCCATTATGACGACATGCTGGGCAGCATCCCCGCAGCCTACAGGCATGATTATCTGGGGCATAATGGTGGTCCACGGGATACGTTCTACTTTGAAGCTGATCAGATGGTTTACCGTAAAGGTGGCGATCATCAGATGGCTGGTGGATATCTGATGGCCGGGTATATTCATAATACCCCGAGTGTTTCGGTGTGGTCGGATCAGTTTTATGTCGGAGCGTCGCTGCTCGGTATCCTTCCCTATCGCCCGTTTGACCGCTTTGGCGTGATGTATTCCTACTATCAGATCGGCCATAATCTGACGGAAGGCCAGCGCTTGCGGCAGATGGCGGGCATGTCGATGGGGGCGTACGTGAATGGTCCTCAAACTCATGCCGCGACACTGGAAGCCTACTATGGTATCCCGGTGGTGCCGGGCCTCGTGGTGCAGCCCGTTTTTGAATACATGATGCGCCCGGGTGAAACGTCCGTTATCCCCAATGCAATTCTGGGCGGTCTGAAGATACTCGCTGCTTTGTAAGTAAGGGGTGTTACGGGTGTTTACGAGGTTGTCTCGCAGACACCCGCGTTGGTCTGGTTTGAAGTTTCACGCCGTTCTCTGTAGGGAACGTAATCCTCTGTCATCACGGCGTGATTCGATTATGGCTCTTCCTCTTTCCGCTATTGCTTCTGATTCCGCCGGTGACGTCGCGCATCTGATCGAGACAGCCCTTACGCCGGTTTTCATGTTGTCTGGCGTTGGAACGCTGCTCAACCTGTTGAATACGCGGGCTGGTCGTGTTGCGGATCAGATTGAAAAAGCGTCTGATCTGCTCACTGATGAAGAAGATGGCAAAGCGAAACGCAAGCTGCAAAAACACTTTATGCGCTTGCAGAAGCGGGTCATGGTCCTTGATATGGCCATCATGTTTGGCGGTCTTGCTGGCGCCATGACCTGCGGGGCAGCATTCGTTCTTTTTCTTGGTACAGTCAGGGATGCTTCGATTGCGTTGTGGCTGGTCGGTCTGTTCGGCGCGGCCTTGCTCTGCACTATTGCATCGCTGGCCTCCTTTCTTGGAGACTGCTTTCTGTCTTGGGACAGTTTGAAAAAAGTTGGCCCGCTTCCAAGAAATGTCAAGAAATCTGACGGTAAGACAAATTAGCCTTGCGCGTAATGCTTCGATGAATCGAAGATCAAATCAGGACGTATGTCTTTAATGGTGGTCGGTGCGGACGCCTTTTTTCTCATATCTCCGGCAGAAAAAAGGCGTCATGAATTTCAGTCAAACCGTTTCCCATTGATGATCACATACCCCGGAATATCCCATGAACTGCCGGTGCCTTTGTGCGTCCAGTCGATGCCCTGACGACGGGGGGAGTCGTAGTAGTAACGCCCTACGATGTCCGCCATATCGCCGTCTCGTACCCATGGCCATTCCGGGGCGTTCATCTCATCGAGGTTGCTGACAACACGGATTGAGATGCCCTGTCCGACATTGACATAAAAATAACCATGCCAGCCACTGCGCGTGTGTTTGGCCTTTGTTGAAACGGCAACAACCTGTCCACAGATATGAACGGGAACATCCTGTTTTCTGCCGCCATTCTCGAATGTCTGCTGGGCCTGAACGAAGCCGCTATTATCGCATGTCGATGAGACGGTTCTGGCCAGAGACGGCGTGTTGCCAATCGTCATCATACAAACGGCGCTGGCTAGCAGAAGGCCTGACTTCCTGAAGGATACAGTCATGAAGTTTCTCTTGGTTCCCTGAGTGTGGTGTGTTTTGGGCTCTCTAAAGCCTGCAAGTGGCATCGGTGAGGCGGCAGAGTCCGCGTGGGCGGATTTTAGCCAACACCGATATGGGTGGTGGCAAAATAACGATCCACCGCATCCCGCATGGCCCCGGCCACCATCGCTCTGTGACCTGCCTGACGCAGGGCGGCTTCGTCACTGCGATTGGACATGAAACCCATTTCCACCAGCACTGAAGGAATATCAGCCGCCTTGAGAACCACAAAGGCAGCGTGGCGATGCGGGTGGGACAGCAGCGAGATACGGGACTGGAAGGAAGAAACAACCTGATTGGCGATGTGGGTTGACCCTCTTCGTGTCTCTTCCGAAACCAGACTGGCGAGTATCTGTTGCACCTCCGGAGATGTGGCGTGAACATGCGGGCCTCCGAAGAGGTCCGCGCTGTTCTCACTCTGGGCGATCATGGCCGTCTGGGAATCAGATGCGGCGCCGGCGAGCGTGTAAACGCTGGCGCCGCGGACAGCAGGGTCATGCAGTGCGTCGGCGTGCATGGAAATGAACAGCGACGCCTTGTGCGCCTGCGCCATCTCAACGCGTCCTTCGAGCGGAATGAAGCGGTCGCTCGAACGGGTCAGGGCAACCCGATAGCGGCCTGTCGCCAGCAACTGACGTTCGAGTTCAGCGGCCGCGGCCTCCGAGACATGTTTTTCGTAAGTGCCTGAATAGCCGATGGCCCCCGGATCTTTTCCTCCATGACCCGGGTCCAGCATGACCAAAGGAGGAGGCGGGGCTGCTCCTTTGATAATGGCGGGGGCGTGTGGAGTGCTGTGGGGGAGCGAGGATGCTGGAGTGTGGACGCCTGTTCCGGTGCGGGCCAGCGCTGCTTGCGGAATCAGCGGCGCAAGACTGGCGATGAGAGCGGATCTGCGGGGTAGCGAGAGACCCAGCAGATCGGATGAGGCTGTGCCTGCCGGTGTGGTGGCTGCCAGTGTGTTCGCTGTTTTGGCGGTGCAACCCTGCCGGAATGCGTTGCCGGGAAGGAGGCGGCTGGTCGGCAATGTGTCTCCATGATCCGGTTTCTGCGTCATGAACTGCGTCCTGAAAGAGGCTTCTGCGATTTTGCCATGCTGACGTTGGGAAGTCATTAATGAACGATGATTATGTCAGGAGAGTGTGGGGTTCGTTGCGGCTGCATTCACAGCCGGTTGCATACAGTTGTATCCGATGACTTGCGTACTCTGTTGGTTTCGGCCATGTTTGCAAGCATGTGGCCCGTTTGTGACGGTTATCCACGCTGCCCGGACCAAGGCAAGCCTTCTCTTCATCATTCAGGGAGCGGCTGCGTTTTGGGTCAGGCCTAATTTATACTGATCGACAAGGGCGGATGAGAGCAGGTCTGGACACACTGGCGGAACAAGGGAAGGGCAGGGAGCGCAAGAGTCCTCTTCATGCCCCATTCCCGTTGCCAGTGATGGACTGTCATGCCGGCATCACTGTCTCCCGAAAGTCGCTCACGTCCGTTATCCCCGATCCTATAGTCGATTTGCCCGCAGCGCTCCCGCGCGGCGCCCATGTCCATGTTGGTTTGTTCCAATCTGGTTGGCCGCGCCCGTCTGGACGAGCGCCGGGACACCGGAGTTTCCTTTTTTATGAACAAGCGTATGCTGATAGATGCAACGCACGCGGAAGAAACCCGCGTCGTTGTGATGGACGGAAACCGTCTTGAAGATTACGATGTCGAGGCTGCCAATCGCAAGCAGCTCAAGGGCAATATCTACCTCGCCAAGGTTATCCGCGTAGAGCCCAGCCTTCAGGCGGCCTTCGTAGAATATGGCGGAAACCGTCACGGTTTCCTCGCCTTCAGCGAAATTCACCCTGACTATTATCAGATTCCGGTTGCTGACCGGGAAAAACTGCTGGCCCTTCAGGAAGAAGAGGCCGCGGAAGACGATCTGGCTGATGAAGCGTCTGTTTCCGACGATATCGAACAGTCCGAAGATGCCGCCAGCCCTGAAGACAATGGTGAAGAGTCTTCATCCGACCAGACGCCTGATTTCGTCGGCGGCGAGACGGATACCGGCGAAGAGGCTATGGTGCAGAAGCGCATGGCCCGCTTCCTCCGCAGCTACAAGATTCAGGAAGTCATCCGTCGTCGACAGGTTCTGCTGGTGCAGGTCGTCAAGGAAGAGCGCGGCAATAAAGGCGCGGCCCTGACCACCTACGTCTCCCTTGCCGGACGTTATTGCGTGCTCATGCCGAACGCCCTGCGCGGCGGCGGTGTATCCCGCAAGATCACGTCCGTCGCTGATCGCAAGCGTCTGAAGGACATCATCGCCGACCTGCAACTGCCGCGTGGCATGGCCATGATCGTGCGTACGGCTGGCGGACAACGCCCCCGTCCGGAAGTGATGCGCGACTGCGAGTATCTGCTGCATCTGTGGGACGAGATCCGCGAGCACACCCTTAACTCAGTCGCTCCGGCCCTGATTTATGAGGAAGCCAGCCTCGTCAAGCGGGCGATCCGTGACGTCTACACCCGCGATATCGACGAAATTCTCGTCGATGGCGAGCCGGGCTGGCGGGCAGCCCGCGACTTCATGCGCATGCTGATGCCGCAGAGCGCGCAGCGGGTGAAGCTGTGGCGCAAGGACAGTCAGCCGCTCTTCAGCCATTATCAGGTCGAGGGTCAGCTTGACGGGATGCTGTCCCCGACGGTCCAGCTCCGGTCTGGCGGCTATCTGGTCATCAACCAGACGGAAGCGCTGGTCGCGATCGACGTAAACTCGGGACGCGCCACTCGCGAGCGCAATATCGAAGAAACGGCGGTCAAGACCAACCTTGAGGCTGCTGATGAAGTGGCGCGTCAGCTTCGTCTGCGTGATCTCGCCGGTCTGATTGTCATCGACTTTATCGACATGGAATCCCGACGCCATAACGCTCAGGTCGAGCGGCGTCTGAAGGATGCCCTGCGCCATGACCGCGCCCGTATTCAGGTGGGAGGAATCTCTCACTTCGGGTTGCTGGAAATGTCTCGCCAGCGCCTGCGTCCTTCCGTCGCTGAATCCGCCTTCGTGCCATGCCCGCACTGTCAGGGCACAGGCATCGTGCGCGGCATCGAAAGCTCGGCGCTCCATGTGCTTCGCGCCGTTGAGGACGAGGGCGGCCAGCGCCGCTCGGCGGAAATCATCGTGTATGTCGCGGGTGAGATCGCACTCTACATCCTCAACAACAAGCGCGACTGGCTGACAGCCATTGAAACCCGTCACAAGATGCGGGTGATCTTCTCGGCGGATCAGTCCCTGCCAGCGCCGCAGATTCGGATCGAACGACGTCGCGCACAGACGGCCC
This sequence comes from Acetobacter sp., assembly GCF_022483985.1. NCBI lineage: Bacteria > Pseudomonadati > Pseudomonadota > Alphaproteobacteria > Acetobacterales > Acetobacteraceae > Acetobacter > Acetobacter sp. The sequence goes on from NZ_JAKVME010000001.1 coordinate 488,108, forward strand.
GCTTCGACACGCCAGAGATTGCCGCTCCGGTTGAGGATGAAGCTCCTTCACCGAGCCGTCATCCCTCTTCCAGAAAGGATGAAGCGACACCAGCGGAGACGCGGACAAAGGTCATCGCCATCAGTGACGAGCCGCCCGGCGCGCTGGATGAAGTCCGTGATCGTACGGAGACGCAGGAAGAAGAGCGCAGCGAGAACGATGGTACCGGCCGTCGCCGTCGCCGTCGCCGTCGCCGTCGTGGACCACGGGAAGAAGGGGCCATTGAGACGCGCAACGCGGAAAGCGTGACGTCTGAAAACGCGGATGAGCTTCCTGTCGCCGATGAAGATCCTTACGTGGACACCCGGGCGGGGTCTGCTCCTGAGGCGGGTGAAAATCTGGTTCCGGGCCGTAACCGCACCCGTTATTCCCGCAAGACGCCATATTTTCCTCAGGCCGAGGCGCGTGCACCGGCAGAGCAGCGTCAGGGAAGAGAGAGGAATCACCCGGTCCAGACAGCGGCTGCTTCCGGCTGGCGTGGTCCGACACCGGCCGATCCGTTTGGTGGCAGCTTCGATATCTTCGACATTATGGATCAGGTCGATTTCGAAGCATCGTCCGAACCAAAGCCGCAAGTGGCTCCCAGGCCTGTTACCCAGCGGCATGAGCGGGTTTCTGTCGCCGGGACAGAGCATGGTGAGGCTGACCCTGTTGTGGTGGCGGTTGAAGCTGTCTCTGTTGAGGGTGAAGAGCCTGTGCAGGATGCACGCCCTGCACGCCGTCGTAGTCGTGGACGCCGGGGTTCTGGCGCTTCCAGAAACGCAGTGGACACTGTCCGGGATGTGCAGACTGAAACGGAAGCGGCTGAGTCTGCTCCTGTGCAGGAAGCGGAACCAGAGGCGACAGCAGAGGAAAAGCCAGCTCCTCGTGGCCGTCGCCGGACACGGAGAAGCCCGGAGGGGGTTCAGACTGCTGAATCTGCTGAGGCTATCAGGTCTTCTGCCGCTGCAAAGGAGGAGGCCCCCAGGAACGATCGGAAGCCGGTTGTGGTCGAACCGCAGATCATTGATGGGGACACACCTGCAGCAAAGCCCCGCACAGGCTGGTGGCGTCGCTAGGCTCAGCTCTTCTGAAGCGTAGGTAGTCCGAACGGGGACGGAGGCTGATGCTTCCGTCCCCGTTTCTGTCTCTTGCGGGTTGGACGATGAACGCCCATGTTCACGAAATGGCCACTCGTTCCCGTTCCTCCCTTGAGGGAAATCCCGCGCTTCTGTTTCAGCCTGAGCGTCAGTCTCCGAAAGAGAAGCGCTTCCGCATGGAGGTGGTGTCGGAGTACGAACCCGCTGGTGATCAGCCAGCGGCGATCCGTGAGCTGTCGGCGGGTGTGCAGGAAAATCAGCGGGATCAGGTTCTGCTCGGCGTGACTGGTTCCGGTAAAACCTTCACCATGGCCAAGGTTATCGAAGCCACGCAGAAGCCTACGCTCATTCTCGCGCCGAACAAGACGCTGGCGGCCCAGCTCTACGGAGAAATGAAGCAGTTTTTCCCCAACAATGCGGTCGAATATTTCGTCAGTTACTACGACTATTATCAGCCTGAAGCGTATGTGCCGCGCTCCGATACGTACATAGAAAAAGACAGCCAGATCAACGAACAGATCGACCGGATGCGTCATGCGGCCACTCAGGCGCTGCTTGAGCGGAACGATGTCATCATCGTGGCCTCGGTGTCCTGCATCTACGGTATCGGGTCAGTCGAGACCTATTCCCGCATGGTGGTGCGTCTGGAAGTTGGTGGTGAAATCGACCGCGACAAGCTCATCAAGGGGCTGGTGGAGCTTCAGTATCGACGCAATGATGCAGCGTTTTCTCGGGGTGCATTCCGTGTGCGGGGCGAGAGTATCGACATCTTTCCCTCCCAGAACGAGGACCGTGCCTGGCGGGTGTCCCTGTTTGGCGACGAGATCGATCAGATCATCGAGTTCGATCCTCTGACTGGTGAAAAGACGGCCGACCTTCAGGAGGTCAGCCTCTACGCCAACAGTCATTACGTTACACCGCGTCCGACACTCAATCAGGCGATTGTCAGCATCAAGCAGGAACTGAAACAGCAGCTCGCGAAGTTCATTGAAGGAGGCAAGCTGCTGGAAGCCGAGCGTTTACAGCAGCGCACGACCTTTGATCTGGAAATGCTGGAAACAACAGGTGTCTGCAAGGGGATCGAAAACTACTCGCGCTATCTGTCCGGCCGCGCGGCAGGTGATCCCCCGCCGACGCTTTTTGAATATCTGCCCGAAGACGCCCTGCTGATTGTGGACGAAAGCCACGTCACGGTGCCGCAGATTGGCGGCATGGAACGGGGCGATCATGCCCGTAAATCCGTTCTTGCAGAATTCGGGTTCCGCCTTCCATCGTGTCTGGATAATCGACCGCTGAAATTTGAGGAGTGGGAAGCCTATCGTCCCCAGACGCTTTTTGTCAGCGCGACCCCCGGACCCTGGGAGATGGAGAAAACCGCAGGTGTTTTCAGCGAACAGGTCATTCGTCCCACCGGACTGATTGACCCTGTGACCGAGGTACGTCCGGTTGAGCGGCAGGTTGATGATCTGCTGGCGGAGTGCCGGGAGACGATCGGCAAGGGCGGGCGTGTGCTTGTCACGGTTCTGACCAAGCGCATGGCCGAGGATCTGACGGAATATCTGGATGAGGCAGGCATAAAGGTCCGTTATCTGCACTCTGACATTGATACGCTTGAGCGGATCGAGATTATCCGCGATCTGCGTCTTGGCGCGTTCGATGTGCTGATCGGGATCAATCTGCTGCGTGAGGGGCTGGATATTCCCGAATGTTCGCTCGTTGCGATTCTTGATGCGGACAAGGAAGGTTTTCTGAGATCGAAAACGTCCCTGATCCAGACGATCGGTCGTGCCGCCCGTAATATTGATGGCCGCGTGCTGCTCTATGCGGACCGCATGACTGACAGTCTGCGTTACGCGATCGAGGAGACGGCGCGACGTCGTGAAAAGCAGTCTCTCTGGAATACGGAACACGGGATTACACCGCAGGGGGTCCGCAAGCAGATCGGCACGATTGTCGGCTCCGTGTTCGAGCAGGATTATGTCACGGTCATGCCGACCCAGGGGGCGGAGGCTGATGAGTTTGTCGGCAAAAATCTCGACCAGACGATTGCCGAGCTTGAGAAGAAGATGCGGGCGGCAGCGGCTGATCTCGAATTCGAGACGGCGGCGCGTCTGCGCGATGAAGTCAAACGGCTGGAAGCTCTGCAACTGGGCATCGAACCGCCCCCTCCTTCATCGCCTCGTCAGAGACCGGGAGGCAGCAGGAAAAACAGTGGACCTGTGCCGCTTGGCCCTGGTGGTGGTGGCTATGATCCCGAGAAAAAACGCGGACGGGCGAGGGGACGCGGCAAGACGAAATGAAAGGGTTTGCCTGATAAGCAGTCGGTCAGGGGCAATGTCCCGTCGATGTTTGAAAAGTTTCCTTACGGAAATGGAGGTTTCTGCCCTGATTTTGCCTTGAACAAGGGGTTCTGTAGGGTGAGAAACTCGCCTTTGCTTCTTCGGGTTGCCGGATGGCAGATACAAGGGGAAAATTCCTCATGAACCACACGATGAATCAGGAAACATCCGACGTTCTGGTTTCAACGGTTTCCGGCATCCAACGTTTCCGACGAAAGACCGCCCGTGTCTGCGCGACCTGCGCCATGGGTGCGTGGGTCGTGCTGGGAGCCGTGCCGTTTCTGATCATGCTGATCGAGCTGATCTGACACAGAAAGCAGCCTCTGACGCTGCATAACTGGGCTTTTACAGAAAGAGACGTGTCAGTCTGCTCTTCTGTCAGGCTGTCGCAATGTCGGTTGTCCGATCAGATAGCCCTGAATTTCTTCGCAACCATGCGCCTCCAGAAAGCCAAGCTGTTCCTCGGTTTCAACACCCTCCGCGCAGCAGGTCATGTTCAGGGCGTGAATCATGTACAGCGTGCAGCGAAGAACCGTCTCGACCCGGCTGTCGACGCCGACGCGTCGCACGAATGAACGATCCAGCTTGACCTGATCAAAAGGATAGTTTGTCAGGCGTTCCAGTGCGCCGAAGCCTGTTCCAAAATCATCCAGAATAAGCCGGACGCCCATTCCCCTGATTCTCGCCAGTTCCTTTCGGGCGATGTCGAGAGAGCCGAAGTCGCTTTTCTCCGAAAATTCGATCTGCAGGCGGTGAGGGTCCAGACCGCTTGTCTCCAGAGCGGACCGAATTGTTGTCGCGACACGTTCCGTCGCCAGCCATGAGGGGGACACGTTCACGCTCAGTCCGAGCGGTTCTTTCCAGTTCTGGGCCTGATGGCAGGCAGTGTGCAGCACCCACGAGTCGATATCTTCAATCAGCCCAGCCTGTTCGGCGCAGCGGAGGAATTGTGAAGGATCGACATCGCCGTGGTTGGGTCTTTTCCAGCGCACAAGCGCCTCGAACGTGACAACGTGCTCTGTCCCGGTCTCAAGAACGGGAAGCCAGTTCAGGGTGAAGGCATTGTCGATCAGCGCCTGCCTCAGGTCGCTTTCCATGCCGACCTCGTCCGCATGGGCGTGAGCGATCTCAGGAGCGACCCTGTTGATGTGAGGTCCGGCGCGAAGGCCCCGGATACGGGCAAGCGCGGCATTGGCGAAGCTGACCAGCGTATGCGTATCCGGTGCGTCGAACGGATAGCAGGCCCAGCCGATATAGGGCTCGAAAGGGAAACCCTCTTTGAGGGCCACGACATCTTCCTGCATGCGTCTGACGAGATCGCTTGCAAGCGTTTCCGCTTCGGACACGTCTTTCTCTATGGGAAGGACGATGGCGAAGCTGCCTCCTCCCAGATGCACAGTAAAGCAGCGGGCCGGGACAAATTCCCGTATCAGCGTGTGAGCCCTGTCGATGAGGGCATCGGAAGTCGGCCAGCCGTCCCGGTCATTGATGGGGCTGATCTTGCCGAGGTCAAGCCGGAGAAGCGCCAGAGGCGTCGTGGAGGAAATTTCTGCTGGCGAAATCCGCGTGTCGAGATACCGTGTCAGATCGGATATCCTGCCGGTATGTCCAGCTTTTTTCCGGATTTCAGGGGGTGTGATGTTGGCAGTCAGCGTCGCCAGTCTGGTCAGCGCCGGGGAGGGGAAAGGTTCGGCGCTTCTGTCCAGACAGACGACCAGCACGGTGCGCCCCTCCCGGAAGCCAATGGGCTTGCTCGCCCATGAGCGGAAACCATCGAGAGGCTCGGGAAACAGACCGGCTTCCACCCCACCTTCGGCGGATAGCCTCGTTCCGGACAGCGTCAATGCCTCAATCAGGGACGGCGCCGTAAAAGCAGCGTCATGGTCCGTGCTGACGCTCAGGATTGTGGGAACTGAGCCCGTTTCAAGTATGACGGCAGCCTCACAAGGCAGAAGCTGCGGCAGGAGATGACATAGCACGTTGCAGGACACATCGGGACTGCTTTTGTCTGCCTTGTTGTCGCTCATGGAAATCACGGCCTTTTCAAATAAGGCTGACAAGGAAGAACGGCTCCCCGTGTGCCTCTGTATTGATCGGTCCCTGTGATAGCAGAGGCCCGTAAATCTAAAATTAATGACACAATAATCAAAAGTTAGACGATCCTCTCGTGAAGGTTATGCCTGTAAAATGGAAGCAAAATTATTTTTTTTAAACAAGGATAGAAGGCAGAGAATATTTTCCGGCACATCATGCTGGCGTTTCATCTGCCCGGATAGGGTTTCCGCCGTCTGGCGGGCAAGAACGAGCAACGTGCCGATATCGATGTCGCCATTCTCCGGATCAGCCAGTCTGAAGTCCGGAAGACCTGACTGGCGGTTTCCGGTTACGTCACCGCCGCCACGGATACGGAAATCCTCATCGGCAATGAGGAAGCCGTCTTCCGTTTCCCGCAGAAGGCCGAGGCGCTGGCGGGCGACCTGTCCCATTTCGCTCCCATGCAGGAGCAGACAGAACGACTCCGCCGCACCACGCCCCACACGTCCACGTAGCTGGTGCAATTGCGCGAGGCCGAAACGCTCGGCGTGTTCGATCACCATCACGGTGGCGCTCGGCACATCCACACCCACCTCGATGACGGTCGTGGCCACCAGCAGTCTTGTGCGTCCCTCGGCGAAATCCGTCAGTGCGGCTTCACGCACGGCGATATCCTGCTGTCCATGCGCCAGCCCCACCCCGAACCGCTCTCCGAACTGCTGTTCCAGCGCAATGTGACGGGCTTCGGCGGCGGCGATATCCAGTGCCTCGCTTTCGCTGACCAGTGGACACACCCAGAAAATTCTGGCTCCGGATTTCAGCGCCCGCTCCAGACCGGCCAGCACGCCGGCAAAGGAGTCCGGTCCGTGAACCGAGGTCCGGATGGGCTTGCGTCCGGCGGGCTTGCTGTCCAGACGGCTGACCTCCATCTCGCCCCACTGTGCCAGAAGAAGTGTGCGGGGAATGGGGGTGGCGGTCATGACCAGCATGTCCACGGCTTCGCCTTTGGCGCCGAGGGTGAGGCGTTGCCTGACCCCGAAGCGGTGCTGTTCGTCCACCACGGCCAGAGCCAGATCGTGGTAGTGAACGGCGTCCTGAACTAGGGCGTGCGTTCCCACAATCAGAGAGGCGGATCCATCCGAAATGGCGGCAAGAGCTTCCCGTCGCGCCTTGCCCCGCACCGAGCCTGAGAGAAATACGACCGGAACGGGCGAGAGACGCTCGAACGTCGTAAAATGCTGGCGGGCGAGGATTTCTGTAGGAGCCATGATCGCCGCCTGCGCTCCAGCTTCGGCGGCCCGGAGCATCGCCAGAAGCGCCACCAGCGTCTTGCCCGCGCCAACATCGCCCTGCAACAGACGCACCATCCGGCGAGGAGCAGCAAGGTCGATGTCGATTTCCCTCAGCGCTTTCGACTGGGCGGAGGTCAGGACATGGCCGAAGCGTGACAGGGCTTCCCGACGTAGATGACCGTCGCCTTTCAGCGCCCGTCCGGGGCGTGATCGGTTGGCTTCTCGCGCCAGAAGCGTGGCAATCTGGTCGGCTAGCAGTTCATCCGCCGCCAGCCGCTCCCGTGCCTTGCGACGGCTCTCCCGCCATGTCTCGCCGTCCTGAAATTCCGGTACGTCGCCGGGAAAGTGGGTCCAGAGCAGCGCCGTCCTGAAATCGGGCCAGTTGCGCTTTTTCACGACAGCCGGATTCTGCCATTCAGGCAGATCATTGGGCACGCGGGCAAAGGCGCGGCGCATCGCGGCCCGCACCTGACCGCCGAACAGACCCACCGTCAGTGGCCAGACGGGATCGAGCGGAGGAATATGATCGTCGGCTGAGACGAAATAGTCGGGCGTGTTCATGAACTTGCGGCCATTGAAAAGCTCAATGCGGCCGGACACCTGCATGACGGCATGGAGAGCGGCGCGTTTGGCCATCCATTTCGAAAAAAAGGCGATATCGAGTGTGCCCGTATCGTCGGCGAGTGTGACGGTCCATGGCTGCCGCCTGTGAGCAGGCTCGGATATCCGCGTCACGGTTCCCGTCAGGGTCACGATCTGGCCGGGATCAAGGGCTGCGATCGTTGAGCGACAGCGCCGGTCGATGACATTTTCCGGCATCAGGAATAGCAGATCAATGATCCGGCTACCGCCAGAAACCCGGGACAACAGCTTGACCGTCGCCTCGCCAATGCCGGGGAGGGCTGTCAGAGGTTCCAGAAGCGGTGCGATGCAGGCAGGCGGCTGCGCTGCCTCCGTTTCTTGCGGGGCAGGCATGACCTCACCCGCCCGTGAGGAGGGCTGCGGGCGAACTGGTCTGGACACGGGCGGCGCAACGGCCTTTCTTGTCGGGCTGACAGGCATCAGTCATGAGGCTATAGGACACCACAGCCATGGAACAAAACGAAACCGTATCAGCCCCGGAAACAACGCAGGGTTCCGAACCCGATCTTGAGACGCGGCGGCGGCGTCTCGTCTTTCGTGCGCGTCATCGCGGCACCTTCGAGACCGACATTCTGATCGGCGGCTTTGTCGATCGGAACGTGCACAAAATGGATGCGGCAGCCCTCACTGATATGGAAGCCGTGCTGGAAATGCCCGATCCCGATCTGTCGGACTGGCTGTTCGGGCGTCTGCCGCTGCCGCAAGAGCGTGAGACGCCCATGCTGGTGGCCATGATCAAGGACTGCCGGACGCAACGCGGCGAAAACTGAATCTTATTCTCTGACTGATGGACCTCTCTCTGATGGACGCGGACGCACGCATTAACCGGACAGCCAGCACAGCCGCGACCACGATATGGGGTGCGCTGGACGGTTTTGATGCGCTTCTGCTGGTCAAGCGTGCGCGTGAGCATAATGGTCCCGTGCTGCATGTCGCCAAGGATGACGCAGCGCTCAATCGGCTTGGCGAGGCGCTCGACTATATGGGAGCGCAGACTGAAGTTCTGCGTTTCCCCGCGTGGGACTGTCTCCCGTATGACCGTGTTTCCCCCAATCCGGTTCTGATCGCCGAGCGTGTCGCCACTCTGACCCGCCTGCTGGAGCCTGCGAAAGCGAAAGGTGGCCGGATTGTCCTGACGACACCGTCTGCTCTGATGCAGCGTGTCGCGCCGCGCTCGGCGTTTGAGGGGCAGTCGCTTGAAGTGGCGCAGGGGGAAAGTCTCGACCAGTCCTTTCTGATCGAACTGCTGATCGCCAACGGCTACACCCGCACCGACACGGTGATGGAGCCGGGCGAATTCGCCTCCCGTGGCGGGATTTTCGACCTGTTTCCGGCGGGACAGCCGGAACCGGTCCGGCTTGATCTGTTCGGCGATGAGGTCGAGAATATCCGCTATTTCGATCCCGGCACCCAGCGTTCGACGGGTAAGGCCGACAGGCTGACCCTCCGCCCTGTGTCAGAGTTCTCACTCGACCCTGACAGCATCTCGCGTTTCCGCTCGGCATGGCGTGATCAGTTCGGGCAGGCTGCTGCAACGGATTCGCTGTATGAGCATGTCAGCGAGGGGCGACGCTATACAGGGATCGAACACTGGTTGCCGCTGTTTCATGCGGACATGGAAACGCTATTCGACTACCTGAAAAACCCGGCCATCTCGCTCGATCATCAGGCGGATGAATCCCTGACCGCGCGTATGGAAATGGTGCAGGACCATTACGAGGCGCGAAAGACGCCGCCGCGTGAAGGCGAGACTCCTTATCGCGCTCTGCCGCCGCATCTGCTGTATCTCGACCGTAAAGGGTGGGACGCGGCTCTGTCGCGTTTCCCCGTCACGAAGTTCAGCCCTTTCGCCAAGCCGGATGGTGCGGAGGGGATCGATGCCGGTGGCCGTCCCGGCATCATGTTCTCCAAGATGGCGCCGCAGGGCGAACGTGAGAAAGTCTTCGACCTGATCGCCGATTACGCGCAGCAATGGTCGCAGACGAAGCGTCGTTGCTATGTCGCCGCCTGGACCAAGGGCTCCCGCGAGCGGATCAAGACGCTTCTCACGGAACATCGCGTAGCAGTCGAGACTTTTGATAGTTGGGACGCTGCGGGCAAGATGAAGGCGGGGCCGGTCGGGCTGCTGATCTTCGGCATCGACCGTGGCTTTGTCGGCGATGACATCGCCATCGTCTCCGAACAGGATCTGTTGGGTGAGCGGATCGGTCGTCCGCCTCGCAAACGTCGTCGCGCGGATGAGCTGATTTCCGAAGCAGGTGAGATCACCGAAGGCGATCTGGTCGTTCATCAGGATTACGGTATCGGACGGTATGACGGGCTGGAGACGGTCAGTGTCGGTGTCGCACCGCATGACTGTTTGCGGCTCCTCTACGACGGCGGCCAGAAGCTCTATCTGCCGGTGGAGAACATCGAACTGCTGAGTCGCTTCGGCTCGGATCAGGCCGGTGTTGCGCTAGACAAGCTGGGCGGTGTTGCGTGGCAGGCCCGCAAATCCAAGATGAAGGAGCGCATCCGCGATATGGCGGGTGCTCTTATCCGCACGGCGGCGGCGCGTGCGCTGCGTGAAGCGCCTTCGCTGGCCCCACCGGAGGGGATGTGGGAAGAATTCTGCGCCCGCTTCCCGTTTGTGGAAACGGACGATCAGGCCCGCGCCATTGCCGATGTGATCGAAGACATGGCCTCCGGACGTCCGATGGATCGCCTCGTCTGCGGCGATGTCGGGTTCGGCAAGACGGAGGTGGCGCTGCGTGCGGCGTTCGTCGCGGCGATGTCCGGCACACAGGTTGCGGTGGTGGTGCCGACCACGCTGCTTGCCCGTCAGCATTTCCGCACGTTCGAGACCCGGTTTGAAGGATTCCCGATTCACGTCGCTCAGCTTTCGCGCATGGTTACGGCCAAGCAGGCGACCGAGGTGCGTAAAGGTATTACTGACGGCACGGTGAATATCGTGATCGGCACGCATGCCCTGCTGGCCAAAACCGTGCAATTCGCTGATCTGGGCCTGCTGATTATCGACGAGGAGCAGCATTTTGGCGTCAATCATAAGGAAAAGCTGAAGGCGCTGCGCGAGGATGTGCATGTGCTGACGCTCTCCGCCACGCCGCTGCCGCGCACACTCCAGCTTTCCCTTTCCGGCGTGCGCGAGATGAGCCTGATCGCCACACCGCCGACCGACCGTCTGGCGGTGCGCACGTTCATCATGCCCTTCGATAGTGTTGTGATCCGCGAGGCGATCCAGCGAGAGCGTTTCCGTGGCGGGCAGATTTTCTGTGTTGCGCCGCGTGTCGAGGATTTAAACCGTCTGGCCGAGCGTCTGGCTGATATCGTGCCTGATGCAAAAGTCATTCAGGCGCATGGCCAGTTGTCACCGACCGAACTTGAGCGCGTGATGACGGAATTCGCTGATGGCAAATACGATATTCTGCTTTCCACCAATATCGTGGAGAGCGGACTGGATATGCCGTCCGTCAATACGCTCATCATCCATCGCGCCGATATGTTCGGGCTGGGACAGCTTTACCAGCTTCGTGGGCGTGTCGGACGGGGCAAGCAGCGTGGCTACGCCTATCTGACATGGCCGCAGACGCATCTGCTGTCCGCCGCCGCCCAGAAGCGGCTGGAGATCATGCAGACGCTCGATACGCTGGGGGCTGGCTTTACGCTGGCCTCGCATGACCTTGACCTGCGCGGTGCGGGTAATCTGCTTGGCGATGAACAGTCCGGTCATATCCGTGAAGTTGGGATCGAGCTTTATCAGCAGATGTTGCAGGACGCGGTGGCGGACTTGCGGGCTGAAAAGGGCAAGGCGAAACGGGAGGACCGTGACTGGACACCGAACATCGTTCTGGGTCTGCCGGTCCTCATTCCTGAGAATTATGTCACTGATCTTCCTGTCAGGCTCAGCCTGTATCGCCGGATCGCTTCGCTGGCTTCCGCCGCTGAGGATGAAGCGATGGAAGCTGAACTGGTCGATCGTTTTGGTGCCGTGCCGCCTGAGCTTAAAAATCTCCTGAACGTGGTGGCGATCAAGCGATCCTGCCGCACCGCCGGTGTCGAGCGGGTGGAAGCCGGGCCGAAGGGGATGGTGATCCAGTTCCGCGGTAATCATTTCGCCAATCCTGATGGGTTGATCCGCTGGATGGCGAAATGGACGGACGGCCAGATTCGGGTTCGTCCGGATCAGAAACTGTCCATTGTGCGCGAATTGCTCAACGCGCAGCGCGTGGGTCTGGCGCAGAAAGTGACGGCTGTATTGGCGAAGCTGGCGGCGAAGGTTGAAGGGTAGGGCAGAAACTTCAGAAAAGCGGATTTTCTTTTGCTATCTGCCTGAAAGACATGAGGTGTCGTGAAGGCTGGTCCAGATGATCATGGCGGCAAAAGCCGCCATTTGCCGGTCTCAGAATGATGTGGAAATCGTGCCTGTCATGCTGAACCGGGGTTCGACCATGAAAGAATTGCCATACCCGGTGGAAGGCGCGGCGTTGCCGCTCCAGACCGGATGGGTGTTGGCGTCGCTAGCCCTGTAGACGACTCCCATTGCCCCCGTCCTGACGATGGAACCGGTCAGGTTTGTAAAGTTCAGGCGGAATGTCGGTGATTTTGCGAACATGAACGATGGAAAATGATAACCCAGAGAAAGCGTGTCGGTTACATACCCGGGAATGCGCTGGTCGCCAGCGACGCTGACGGATTGCGGACCGGTATAATGCACTGTTCCGTTCGCGAAAAATCCTTTGTAGGTATAGGTCAGGCCAAAATTGGCCACGACATGCGGTGACAGGACGGCCTGCGAGCCCTGTGAATGGATCATGGTGCTCGTATAGGGATCAAGTACGTTGCTGTCCTGTGTCGCGTGCAGATATTCGACGGAGGCATAAGGGCTGAAACCGTAGATGGGACGTCCGGAAACCATGACGTCAAAGCCGCGCATGGTCTGGCTTCCAATCGAGAACGGCAGAAAACTGTTCATGCCGACATACTGGTTCACGATACGGTTTGTGACATTGTAATTGAAGAGCGCGACATCAGCGATGATGTATTCATCATGATAGCGGTATCCCAGTTCTTCCTTGATGGAGTACTGGTTTTTAAGAAAATTCGGACTGGTCGGCAGCCAGCCCATGTCAACGGCGCTCGGCTGGCGATAGTCCCCCTCGGCATTGATATAGATCTGGTTGTGATCATTGATTTTGTAACCGATCGAAAGCTGCGGAAGCGGTTCGGTCGTGTTTCTGCTGTAACGATCATAGGGATCTGACGTCCAGGAATTGACCATCACGAACTTGAAGCCGCCATGAATGGTCAGGCGATCCTGAAAATATTTGGCTGTTTCCTCTACAAACAATCCATGAATTTCGTAGCCGGCATTCTGCCCGTAAGGCGCAGTCGTCTTGTAGAGAGCCCAGGGAGAGGGAGGCGTGCCGTCTGCATTGGTCAGACCGCTGGGGTAGGACTGATCGGTATAGTCGTTCTCATACCAGTAACCACCGGTGATATGGTTGTGGCGATCAATGTCGTAGTTCAGCTTTGCCACGGCACCGACCTGTTTGGTCGCGTTCTGGAGGAAGAAGTTTGTCAGATTCTGTCCTGCGCTGTCATAGCCACCGGGAGACGCATCCCAGCCCTGACCAAAACTGAAATAGGGTTGAAGATCGAACGAGAACTTCGCTGGAAGGACAATATGCACCGGGGCGGTCAGAAAAATCTGGTTCCAGTGATCACGGCTGTTTTTCCAGTAGTTAACGCTGGAAGACTGGTCAGAGCGTCCCCAGCCTTCGCCAGTTTTCCTGTAACGAAGAAATTCCTGTTCAGTCGGGTAGTTGTCGATTGTAAAATTGGCATAGTTCCATGAAAGAAACAGCTTGGCGTTGGAGCCGTTCTTCCAGTCTTTCTGAAGGCCGAAATCAATGTGGCGGCGCTCATTGATTCCGGAACCCATCCAGCTACGGCTATGACTGTTCGAGAGCGACACATAGCTCCGCACGCCGGTATTGCCGATCTCGCCGGATTCAAGACGAATGAACTGCCGTGAGAGATTGTTGGTGCCGTAAGAGAAATCCACCATGCCGCCGAATTTCTGGGCGGCCGTATGTGTGCGCTCCTCAAGAACGCCTCCCGCCGCGGACATCGCTGGAAGCGCCGTTGCCGAACTGCCGGGGGTGACGTTGATCATCTCCAGATTTTCGGAATCGAGGTTCTCGCTCATATATTTGGCCGCAGCAGCCGGAGCGCCATCGATCATCAGGGCCATGTCGAGATCCGTCAGGCCACGTACCTGAATCATGCCGCCCTGCATGCCGCTGGTGTCGGGTGTCGAGACACTCAGGCTGGGGAGGTTCTTGACCAGATCCAGAGCCGTGCTGGTTGGCGAACGCATGCTGATGAATTGTTTTGTGACGGTCTGTACGGCGTGGGGCGCTGTTTCGACCCGCATCATGCCGCCGCCGCCATTCAGAGCCTGCCGCGATCTGGTGACCTTTATCTCCTCCGGGCCTTTCGCGTAGGCTGTTGGCGGCGTGTGAGCCCCAACGGTCTTCTGATTGACATGAGAAGATGCAATGGTTTGCGGGCTTTTCGCAGTTCTGTGGTGTCTGGCGGTCGATGCGGCGTGCGCTTCAGGGAGGAGGGCCGACGTGGAGAAAACGCCTGCCAGACAGGTTATCGTATACAGACGTCCTTTGGTCCGGACTGCTTCGGAAAAAGCAGTGGAAAGCATATAGCCATGGCGCTTTCGTATACAATTTTTCATGTTGTCTTCCTGAAACGTCTTGGTTTTTAGTTATTTTTTAGATTCGGTATCCGTGAGTTGTTACGGGATCGTTCTGGTCTCTGTGGATGAAAGCATTTTCATGTTCCCATTACCAGCACATGAAACCTTTTCCAGAAGGCGGATTTTCAAGAAGAATAAAAACGTTGCTTTATTGCAACATAAAAGAAGGCTTTTGAAATCTGTATTTAAATCTCGGAAGGGTTTCCGGATTTATGCATTCTGCTCCCGGTCAATGGTTACGGATGAGCGGCCCCTGAAGCTTCGATCCGGAGCTGTGCCGTGATCTGGGTCCTGTCGCCGCGGATCACTGCTTCATGAACTCCAGTTTTCAGCGAAATCAGCATATAAGGTCAGGCCGCCATCAACATACAGTGTCTGTCCCGTAATGTAGGACGCTTTTTCAGAAGCCAGAAACAGGACGGGTTCGGCAATCTCATCAGCTTTTCCCGGTCGTTTCATGGGAATGTGTGACGAGACCGCCCTGTATTTGCCGGGATCGTTGACCCATGCGTCATTCATGGGGGTGATGATGGCTCCCGGAGCAACGCCGTTGATCCTGATACCGCGCGATGCGTATTCGAGCCCCCATGTCCTGATCATGTTGCCGACCGCCCCCTTGCTGGCGGAGTAGGCCAGAAAAGCAGGTTTTGGAATAATCTGGTGAACCGAGCTATTGATGACGATGCTGCCTCTGAAGCCTGTGTTCAGCCAGCGTTTGAGCACCTCACGCACACAGAACATCACGCCTGTCACATTGACGTTCATGACGTTCATGAAGTCATCATGTGTCACGTCTTCGGAAGGAGATTCCGAGAGTATTCCTGCGTTACAGACCAGAACATCAAGGCCGCCAAATTCACGAAAAACCCTGTCGATGGCGCTGATCACCTCTTCTTCGCTGGCGACATCGGCCGGACAGGAGAGGTGAGGTCCGGAGGTGACGGCGGGTAGGGTAGGGAGGAATGCCGCCAGTTTGTCCCGGTTGCGCCCATTGACGGCGACGCGGGCACCCTGCCGTGCGAAAGCCCGTGCAATGGCCTCACCTATGCCCTGAGTGCCGCCACTTACGAACACTTTTCTGTTCTCGAACTGTTTTTCGTAAGGGGAAGAGGACATGAAGAGGCTCCCTGACATTGCATCCGGCTTGAGGGATCAATGCGTGAAGAGAGCGAGGGTTGCCCGGAAAAATCTCCGAGTGGCTGCCTGATGCGTCTGTGCGCGACATGCCTGCTGAAGTCATTGCACGTTCGTTTCGCTTTCGTATAGGATCGTTTCAGGGTCGCAAGGAAAAGGGTGCGTGAATGCGGGTTGCCGGACTTCAGACAGCGGGAACGCCCGGTGATGTGGCAGCCAATCTGCGGGAACTGGACCGAATGGCGGAGGAAGCGGCTGCTCTTGGCGCCGATCTGCTCGTCACCCCTGAACTGTTCGTAACAGGTTATGATATTGGTGAGCGTCTATTCGAACTCGCCAAGGAAAACCCGCTCCCTGCCGTCAGGGATATAGCCGTGCGTCGTGGCCTCGCAATTCTTGTCGGTTTCGCGGAAAGCACGGAGGAAGGTCTCTATAACAGCGCAGTCATGATGGACCGGGACGGGTGCGAAATGCTTCGTTACCGCAAACAGCATCTGTTTGGTGAACTGGACCGCCATTTTTTCCTGCCGGGAGACGCCAATCCCGAAACAGTATCCTTCATGGGCGTAAGAATGGCCGCAATGATCTGTTATGACGTGGAATTTCCTGAATATGTGCGGGCGACGGCGCTGGCCGGCTGTGAACTTCTCATCGTGCCGACGGCGCAGATGGAGCCTTTCACCTTTGTCGCCCGTGAAGTGATCCGGGCGCGGGCATGGGAAAACCAGATTTACCTCGCCTACATCAATCACGACGGTCGGGAAGGAAATACCCGCTATGTGGGCAACAGCCAGATCGTGGCGCCAGACGCCTCTGTTCTGGCGCGTATCGAGCATGGCGATGGTCTGATTGTCGCGGATGTGGAGCCCGGTCTGGTCGCCAGAGCCCAGCGTGAAAATCCCTATCTGGAAGACAGGCGGCCATCCGCCTACGGATCTTTGGTTTCCGACACACGAAAGGAAAGAGCATGAAGAAAACAGACCTCTCTTCACCGCAAGGTCGCCTTTCCGGCAATCTGGGTGTCGCGGAAATCATCTTCATGGTCGTCGCGGCTGCGGCGCCCCTGACTGTGGTCAGCGGCAACGTGCCGCTCGCCATTGCACAGGGAAATGGTCCCTATGCGTGGACAGGATTTGTCGCCGCCGCTCTGGTCCTGCTGCTGTTTTCCATTGGTTTCGTCGCCATGACGCCTTTCATGAAAGAGGCGGGCGCGTTTTTTTCCTACATCCGTGAGGGGCTCGGAAAAGGCGCTGGCTGTGGCGGTGCGTTCGTCGCCCTGCTGACCTATACGGCCATTCAGGTCGGCGTATACGGGTTTTTCGGCTGGGCGGTTGATGATGCTGTCAAGGATTGGGGCGGCCCCCATCTTCCCTGGTGGCTGTATGCCTTTGGTGTGCTGGCTGTCGTGGGCACGCTCGGCTACCGGCATATCGAACTCAGTTCACGTGTGCTCGGTATTGCGCTGATTCTGGAAATTGGTGTCGTGGTCGTCATGAACACCGCGATCATGATGCACCCCTCTCCCGTTCCGGTTCCGGTGACGACACAGCCTGCCGAGCCGATGGGGCCGTTTGCCGTGGCGCTTCTGTTCGCCATTACGGGGTTTCTGGGTTTCGAAGCGACCGCGATTTTCCGGGATGAGGCGCGTGATCCCGAGCGGACCATTCCCCGTGCGACTTATGGCGCAGTCGCGATCATTGGAGTGTTTTACGCTTTTTCCTGCTGGTGTCTGATTGAGGCTTGGGGAACGGACGCCGTCACGGCTGTCGCCCGGAAATATCTGGCAGACGGCGGCAATATGGTTCTCGACACGGCTGGTCGCTATGTTGGCGCCAGCATGCGCAATGTCATGGAAGTGCTGCTGCTGACCAGCCTGTTCGCCTGTCTGCTGTCATTTCACAACATCATAGCCCGATACCAGCTTGTTCTCGGTCGCGAAGGGATACTGCCCGCTTTTCTGGCGCAGACTCACGTCCGTCACTTTTCACCGCACAGTTCTTCACTGGTTCAGACTGTTACCGCAATTCTGCTGGTCGGAGTTGCCGCATTGTCAGGTGCCGATCCTCTGGTGACGGTTTTCGGTTCGATGGCCGGTATCTCGACAGTCGGCATCGTGCTGCTGATGATTCTGACATCTGTCGCCGTTGTTGCATTTTTCAGGAACAGCCGTCTGAAGCAGGTCGGTAGTCTGCAAACAAACTGGTGCCCCGTTCTTTCCGTTTTCGTTCTGGCAAGCGTGCTGTTTATCATCCTCGATAACTTCACGACCATTACGGGGCTTTCCATGGGGATCAGTACATTTCTGGCTGTGATGCCCTTTGTCGCCCTTCTGGGAGGATGGTGCCTCGGCGCACGCAGACCCAATATTTCGGGGCGGATGCCGCAGGGGCAGGGGGTCTGAAGCGGACAGCGGACTGTTTGGGACTTATTCAGCGGCGTGGTGCCGCGCCAGCAGTCAGGTGTACGGAAAAACCGGTTGAGGACCGGTTCAGCTTTTTCAACTTATGAAAAAGGATTTTTCAGATACGCTGATATCGTGATCGTCTGTTGAAAGAAGCCGGATACGGTCTCGTATCCGGCTTCCCTGCATGAAGCTTATTTCTTTTCGAAAGCGCCTGCGATGGTCAGGGTGACGTCGTCACCAACCATCGGCACGTATTTGCTGACGCCGAAGTCACTGCGCTTCACAGTCGTCGTGCCTTCAAAACCGATTGTGTAGGCCTTGTCCATCGGATTGACACCCGAACCGATGAAGCGGGCGTGGAGCGTGGCAGGCTTGGTGACGCCGTGGATGGTCAGGTTTCCGGCAATATCAGCTTCGCCTTCACCCGTCTGGGTGACCGTGGTGGAAACGAAGGTTGCTGTTGGGAACTGTGTTGCATCAAACCAGTCTGCGCTTTTCAGCTCATCGGTGAGACGTGCGCTTGTTGTCTGAACACTGTCGATTTTCAGGGACACATCAAGCTTGGTTTTGTCCAGATGCTTGGGATTGAATTTCAGCGTGCCGGAAGCGTCAGAAAACAGGCCGTTATAATTGGTGAAACCGAAATGCAGCAGGGAGAAGCCGATCTGTGTGTGGGTCGGTTCAATGACATAGTTGCCAGACTTGATGTCAGCCGGCAGCGGTGCGGCCACAGCCGTTCCAAGCGTGGCGATCAGGCCGAAAGCGGCAAGCGAGGAGGAGAGGAATGTTCTTTTCTTCATAGGTCTATCCTTGTTGAAAAAAGGGGTTATCCAAAACGGAACCCCGAAAGGGCTTTTCCCATAACGACATCGCTGTATGTGCGGGTGCCGCGATCCTGCCCGGCAGCCCCGGCAGCGATCATGATGGGAAGAAGATGTTCTTCACGAGGATGGCATATCCTTGCCCCTGGTGCCTGCTCCCAGTTGACCAGAGCATAATCCCGGTCTGCAGGGGCGGCTTCCACGGTCTGGGAAAGCCATCTGTCGAACGACAGCGCCGTGGCGTCGGTGGTGGGATTGCCCGTCATGAATTGCCGGAGATTATGGTAGCTCATGCCGGTTGCGACAATCAGGACATTTTCGTCCCGTAGAGGCACAAGGGCTTGTCCGACGCGGAGTTCCTCGGCGGCATTCATGTCTTCACGCAGGGACAGTTCCACGATGGGAATCTCCGCCTCCGGAAAAGCCAGCATGAAGGGAATGAACACGCCGTGATCCAGTCCACGTGTGTCATCCTCAGCGCTCGCTATGTCAGCATCCGCGAGCAATGACCTTACCCGGCTTGCAAGAGCCGGCGAGCCGGGAGCCGGATATTTCAGGTGATAGGTGTGCTCGGGAAAGCCGTAATAGTCATACAGCAGGGTATGCTTTTCCGCTGTCGTGACTGTCGGCACGCGGGTTTCCCAGTGCCCTGAAACCACGAGAATGGCCGAGGGTTTGCGCGGCAATGTCGCGGCGACACTCCGGAGATAGGCCTCCATCGTGTCCCACCCGGCCCAGTCCATGAAGAAGCATGGTCCGCCCCCATGCGGCAGGAACAGAACGGGCTGACGCTCGTCTCCTGTGATGGCAGTGTCAGTCATGGGGTTGCCCTCCGGTCGTGTACTGGAGCGAACAATGGCATCCAACCTGAATTATGATAATGCCTCTTTCAGGCAAGATATCTGGAACTGTGAGTGTGAGATGCTGGACCGGGTGACAAGTATGCAGGTCTTCGTGCGCGTCGTTTCACAGGGTAGCTTTGCCGCAGCCGCACGCACCCTTTCTCTCTCCCAGACCATGGTGACGCGACATATCGTGTCACTGGAAGAGCGTCTGGGCGTGACATTGTTCCATCGCAGCACGCGCCGCCTGTCCCTTACTGAAGCAGGACAGGGCTATCTTCTGGGCTGCCAGAAGATGCTGGGTGAGCTTGATGAAATGGAGCATGAAATCGCCGCTGGAGGGCGTGAACCGCTCGGACGGCTTCGCCTGAACGCGCCCGTATCGTTCGCCATCCGCTACCTCGGGGCGGTCCTGCCGGAATTCAGCAAACGATATCCCAAGGTTTCCGTTGAACTCGGACTCGATGATGGTCTGGTGGATCTCATCGCGCAGGGCTGGGATCTGGCGCTGAGAATCAGGCGGATGGAAGCGAGCAGCCTGAAGGCGCGAAGACTGGCCTCGATCCGTTTTGTCGTGTGTGCGGCACCGTCCTATCTGGAACATTACGGCGAGCCGAAAACCGTATCCGAACTGACATCGCATGTGTGTCTCGGTTACACGCTCAGCGAAGCGGTCGGCGTCGGACGGTGGAGCTTTGGCAGGAACGGGGAGGTGACGGTGCCGGTCTCCGGGCCGTTGAGCGCGAATAACGGGGATGTGCTGACGCAGGCGGCTCTGGACGGGATGGGAATTATCTATCAGCCGCTGTTTATTGTGGCCGAGTCCGTTCGGAGCGGAAAACTGAAAATCCTCGATCTGGACATGCCTCTTCTGGAGGGTCCGGAATTGCAGGCAGTCTACGCGCCAGGTCTGACAGTGCCGCTCAAGACCCGCGTCATGATTGATTATCTGGTGGAATGTTTCGGGGAGACGCCTCCCTGGGAACGATGACTCGGACGCTGCGACAGGAACTGTTCCGGGAAGACATCTCCTGTCGTCAGGGAGTCAGGCTCTGATAATCAGCGGCTCATCAGAACAAGCTGGGTATTGTTTTCCAGTACGTGACGGGTCACGCCGCCGAGAATAAGCTGACGCAGGCGCGAGTGTGAATAGGCGCCCATCGCCAGCATGTCGGCGCCGAAATCCTGACAGGCCCCCAGCAGTCCTTTGCCGATATCGCGGTCAATGGCCTGAAACTCCTGCCGGTCCGCCGCAATGCCGTGCATGGAGAGATAATCCACGACCTCCCGGGCGTCCGGACCGCGGCGCTGATAATCCTCGCAGTGAAGCACGCGGACTCTTTCGGACGTGCTGGCCCACGCTAGGACGCCACGCAGGGCCGACGCCGCCTCGGCTGTTCCGTTCCACGCAATGCATACGCGCTTGACGAAGTGCGGCATGGGCACGCGCGGCGCGATGACGGCGGGGCGTCCGCTATCGAAAAGCACGGCATGAAGGGCTTCGGAGGAGGAGACCTCATCGCCGCTGTCCGGGTGCGGTACCAGCGTGAAGTCTGAAAGACGGGCATGCCAGGGGATTATTTCGTTTTCAGCGCCCTTGATGACATTGAAGCTCATGCTCGGACGTCCCTGCGGGAAGGGGGTGCGGGGTGGAACGGCCTCAATGTCCGGTGTGCGGCTGGCAAAATCCTCGAAGGCATGATGCACTTCGCGTGAACGCTTGCCGCCTTCCTTTTCGGCGGAAGCGATCAGTTCTTCCACCATGCCGCCGGTCAGCCCTTCGCCCGCCAGAGGCGCAATGTCACGACCGTCCGAACGGACATGCAGCACAGCAAGATGCGCCGAAAAACGACGGGCGAAATTGGCGCCGGAGATGAGAGCGGCCTCCGCATTCCGCGTGCTGCTCAGAGGGAGAAGGATTTTACTGACCTGTTTCATGATGCGCTCCTGCCGATAGAGGCTATTGGTTTTATGATACAGGATAAACGTGCGGAATGCAGAATAGTTACCGAGTCAAGCGGTAGCCTATGAGGGAGGAAAAGCTGATTGTTCAGTGTGGTCTTCGTGACTGCCTTGCCATGTAATATCAGCGGCATTCCGGTTTGGCCTGCACGCGGGCAGAGCCCGCATAAGGTCAATTCACAGAGCCGTTGGTATTACTCCGTGTCGTGGGGAAAACACTAAAGATCCATCCGGTACCGGACAAAATCATCCGCCTGGACAAATTCGTCGTAAAGCCTGCGGGCGGGATTGTTTTCCCTTGTGTGCCAGTACAGTCGTGACCAGCCCTGCTTCCTGCCCAGATCGACAAGATCCCGGATCAGGGCGCGGCCTACACCATTCCCGCGCGCCTCATGCGTTACGAACAGATCTTCCAGATAACAGATTGGTTCGTTCACCCATGTCCCCTCATGCAGGACGCTGTTCGTAAAGCCGATCACTTCTCCCTCTTTTTCCGCGACACGGCAGAAAAGAGGGTTGGCTGCGTCCAGCAGTCGCTCCCACGTGCGTCCAGTCACATCCGCTGGAACAGCAGCTTCGTAGAATCGGTTGTAGCCCGCCCACAACCGGCGCCATGCGCCTTCATCGGCAGCTTCGACATTCCTGATGACAAGAGAAATGTTCATGAAAATCTCTCCGACTGGCTTACGGGTACAGGCGGGTCACGTCCCATGCATCCGCGCCATGACGCACCCAGATGGCGCGGTCATGCAGACGGTAGGGACGGTCCTGCCAGAATTCGAAGCGGTCGGGTGTCAGGCGGAAGCCGGACCAGTTGGCGGGACGGGGGATATCCTGACCGGCATACTTCTCTTCCGTATCATGGATGCGTTTTTCGAATATGGCCCGATCGGGCAGGGGGCGCGACTGGTCGGAGGCAATGGCGCCGATCTGTGAAAGTCTGCGACGTGTCGCGAAGTAATCATCAGCTTCCTGTGATGTGACAGGAGAGACGGTGCCTTCGATACGGATCTGGCGACGCAGGCTTTTCCAGTGGAACAGCAGGGCGGCAACCGGGGTGGCTGTCAGTTCACGTCCCTTGCGGCTTTCGAGATTGGTGTAGAAGGAATACCCTTTTTTATCAAATCCCTTGAGAAGGATGATGCGGGCGGAGGGGCGCCCTTCAGGCGAAACCGTGGCGAGAGTCATGGCGTTCGGATCATTCGGCTCGGAGGCTTCCGCGTCCTTCATCCATGCGGCGAACAGGTCGAACGGATCGGCGGAGAGGTCGATCAACTGGGGATTTTCCACAGTTTGTGCTGATTCGCTGGCGGGAATGTTCATGGGTGTCCTCGGTTTCCTGTCACGAGTGGAAAGGATTCTTGTTTTAATCGGGCTTGTTCCCGCCCGTTTGTTGTGCAACGACCCGTGCCATCTTGTCATCATTGTAACAATAGAGGCTTTCGTATGACTGAGGACACCCTTGCACCGGCCACCGGCACTCTGATGCGTGGAAAGAAGGGTCTTGTCATGGGCGTGGCGAATGATCGTTCCATCGCCTGGGCCATCGCGAAAGCCGTTGCCGCACAGGGCGGCGAGCTTGCCTTTACCTATCAGGGCGAGGCGCTCGGCAAGCGTGTCCGTCCGCTGGCGGACAGTATCGGAGCCAGCCTCGTCCTGCCGTGCGATGTGTCCGATGACGCCGCCATCGACGAGACATTCTCGGTGATCGAAAAGGAGTGGGGCGGTCTGGACTTTGTCGTCCACGCCATTGGCTGGGCGGACAAGCAGTATCTGCGTGGCCGCTACGTCGATACCCCCCGCGAAGCCTTTCTCACGGCGCTGGATATCTCCTGCTACTCCTTCACGGCGGTCGCGCGTCGCGCCGCTGCCCTGATGAAAGAAGGCGGCTCGCTGCTGACCCTGTCCTATCTCGGGGCGGAGCGTGTCATGCCGCATTATAATGTCATGGGCGTCGCCAAGGCTGCTCTTGAGGCGTCCGTGCGTTATATGGCCGCCGATCTGGGAACGGATGGCATCCGCGTGAACGCCATTTCCGCCGGTCCGATCAAGACGCTGGCGGCCAGCGGCATCGGTGATTTCCGCTATATCCTCAAATGGAATGAATATAACGCGCCGCTTGAGCGCAATGTGGCGCTGGAAGAGGTTGGCGGGGCTGGCCTCTACATGCTGTCCGACCTGTCCCGTGGCGTGACGGGCGAAGTGCATCATGTCGATAGCGGCTATCATATTGTCGGCATGAAGAACCCGAAGGCTCCCGATATTTCGGTCGTCGGCGAGTAAGAACAGGAGCAGTCTGGAATGTCCTATAACACCTTCGGGCATATGTTCCGCGTCACGACCTGGGGCGAAAGCCACGGGCCGTCGATCGGATGCGTGGTGGATGGCTGTCCGCCATTGCTGAGCCTGACCGAAGAGGACATCCAGCCGTTTCTCGACAAGCGTCGTCCGGGCCAGTCTTCTTTTACGACCCAGCGTCGTGAGCCGGACCAGGTGAAAATCTGCTCGGGTGTATTTGAGGGCAAGACCACCGGAACGCCGATTTCGCTGGTGATCGAAAACACCGACCAGCGTTCAAAGGACTATGGCGACATCGCCCAGACCTTCCGCCCCGGTCACGCCGATCTGGCCTATCAGACGAAATACGGCATTCGCGATTACCGGGGGGGCGGTCGCTCCTCCGCCCGTGAAACGGCGATGCGGGTCGCGGCAGGCGCTGTTGCGCGCCGTATCCTCGGGGACACCGTGCGTATCCGTGGCGCTCTGGTGCAGATCGGCAAACACAGGATCGACCGCAGCCGCTGGGACTGGAACGAGGTCGACCGTAACCCGTTCTTCTCACCGGACCCGGAAAGCGTCCTTCTATGGGAAGAGTATCTGGGTGGTATCCGCAAGGCTGGGTCTTCTGTCGGAGCGGTGGTCGAGGTGGTCGCGGAGGGTGTTCCCGCCGGGCTTGGAGCGCCGCTTTACGGCAAACTGGACGCGGATCTCGCGGCCGCTCTGATGAGCATCAACGCCGTCAAGGCCGTGGAAATCGGTGATGGTTTCGAGACGGCCGCCTATGAAGGTCCGGATAACGCGGACGCCATGCGGATGCGGGACGGCGAGGTCGCTTTCCAGAGCAATCATGCTGGCGGCATTCTCGGCGGCATCTCCACGGGACAGCCGATCGTTGCGCGTTTTGCCGTCAAACCGACCAGTTCCATGCTGATCCCGGTGCATTCGGTCAACCGTTCCGGTGAGGATGTGGATGTCATTACCAAGGGGCGGCATGACCCCTGTGTCGGCATCCGCGCGGTGCCGGTCGGAGAGGCGATGCTGGCCTGCGTTCTGGCAGATCATCTGCTGCGTCATCGTGGGCAGATCGGGTCCTTCTGACGCGTTTTGTTTCAACGGCTCTTTTGCCTGATGCTTCCTGCTGTGAGTGCTTTACGGGGTGCTGCCTTACACCCCGCCAAAGGTGCGCCTTTGGAAGCCGTTCATTATCAAGTCATTGGGGACAGGGGAGCGCAGGTCGGTTTGTGCAGACCCGGAGTCTCCCTTTTCAAACCAGACGCAAATCCCTAAGGCGACAGACGTGTCCCTTATCGCCCTACAGGAGCTGTTCCCATGATCCGAGTCAGCGAAATCCGTCTGCCGCTGGACCATGCGCCGGAAGCCCTGCCCGAAGCGTTGGCCCGGCGTCTGGGAGTAAGCGTATCGGATATCGGTACGTTTTCCATTGCCCGTCGCGGCTATGACGCTCGCAAGCGGGGGCGTATCTTTCTGGTTTATACGCTCGACTGCACTGTGCCGAATGAGGTGGCGGTTCTGGGCCGATATCATGATGATCCGCAGGTCAAGGTCACGCCTGAAACGCGGTATGAGCCGGTGGATGTGGATGTTCCGGCACTGCTCGCGCAGCCGGATTTCCAGCGTCCCGTGGTCGTGGGGGCTGGTCCCTGCGGTCTGATGGCGGCGCTTATTCTTGCCCAGATGGGGCTGAAACCGATCATTCTCGAACGCGGCAAGCCCGTGCGTGAGCGGACGGTCGATACGTTCGCCCTCTGGCGCAAATCGGAGCTGACGCCGGAAAGCAACGTCCAGTTTGGTGAGGGCGGGGCAGGCACCTTCTCGGACGGCAAGCTCTATACCCGCGTAAACGACGCCCGCCATCTGGGTCGCAAGGTGCTGGATGAGTTCGTCCGCGCCGGAGCGCCGGAAGAGATTCTCTATCTGTCGAAGCCGCATATCGGCACATTCCGCCTCGTCTCCATGGTCGAGCATATGCGTGAGGAGATTGAGGCTGCTGGCGGGACCTACCGGTTTTATTCACGTGTCGAGCAGTTGCTTCTGGACGAACAGAGACAGGTGCGCGGTGTCCGCCTGTCGGACGGTGAGGATATCCTGACCCGTCATGTCGTTCTGGCGGTCGGGCACAGTGCGCGTGACACGTTCGAGATGCTTCATGCCGAAGGCGTGGCGATGGAAGCCAAGCCATTCTCCATCGGCGTGCGGATCGAGCACCCTCAGTCACTGATCGACGCTGATCAGTTCGGACCGCAGGCCGGCTCCGAGATACTGGGCGCTGCGGACTACAAGCTGGTTCATCGCACGGAAGACGGGCGAGGGGTCTATTCCTTCTGCATGTGTCCGGGCGGCACGGTCGTCGCCGCGACGTCTGAGCCCGGGCGCGTCGTCACCAACGGGATGAGCCAGTATTCCCGCGCCGAGCGAAACGCCAATGCCGGTATTGTCGTCGAACTGCGGCCCGGTGTGGATTATCCCGACGACCCGCTGGCGGGTGTGGCGTTCCAGCGGCACTGGGAAAGTCAGGCCTTTATCGCGGGTGGTGGTGATTACAGGGCGCCGGGTCAGCGGGTGGAGGATTTTCTGGCGGGACGCCCTTCAACCGATCTTGGAACTGTCACGCCGTCCTATCGTCCCGGCGTGACGCCGACGAATCTTGAGCGCTGTCTGCCCGATTTCGTCTGTGCGGCCATCCGTGAGGCTCTGCCGGTCTTTGCCCGCAAGCTGTCCAGCTTTGCGCTGGGAGATGCGGTGATGACGGGTGTGGAGACGCGGACATCTTCACCCTTGCAGATTCCACGCAAGGATGACGGGGAAAGTCTCAACACGTCCGGACTGTATCCGGCCGGAGAAGGGGCGGGCTATGCAGGCGGCATCATGTCGGCCGCCATGGACGGCATTCGCATAGCGGAAGCCGTGGCGCTGGCGATGGCAGGGCGTCATGCCAGTGGATTGCTGCGTGGAAAATCCGACAGTCTTGTCTGAACGGACTGTCGGGCTTGCGAAATGACCGGGTTTGGTCTGTTGTGACGGGAAATCAGCCGGAGTCATAACCGGCGAAAAGGGAGCCGCCCATGCGTGCCGTTGGCTATCAGAAATCCTTACCGGTGACAGACGAGAACGCGCTCGTTGATATCGAGCTTCCGGACCCCGTCGCCACGGGACACGACCTGCTGGTCGAAGTGAAGGCTGTTTCCGTCAATCCGGTCGATACCAAGGTGCGGATGCGGGCCGAACCGCCTCCCGGTGAATGGAAGGTGCTGGGGTGGGATGCGGCGGGCATCGTCCGGGCGGTTGGTCCGGAGGTGAAGCGTTTCCGTCCCGGTGATGAGGTCTGGTATGCCGGAGCCGTCACGCGGCAGGGCTGCAACAGCGAACTGCATCTTGTTGACGAGCGGATTGTCGGCAAGAAGCCGCGTTCTCTGGGGTGGGCCGAGGCGGCCGCCATGCCGCTGACGGCCATCACGGCATGGGAAATGCTGTTCGATCGTCTTGATATCACACGTCCCATTCCCGGCGTGCCACAGGCGCTGCTCATTATCGGAGCAGGCGGCGGAGTGGGGTCCATGGCGGTTCAGTTGGCCCGTCGTCCGGGTAACGTGACGGTGATCGGCACGGCCTCGCGTCCGGAAACGGCGGAGTGGGCGAAATCGCTGGGTGCGGAATATGTACTCGACCACAGCAGGCCGCTTGCTCCCCAGATCGAGGCTCTTGGATTTGGTGGCCCGGGTTATGTCTTTTCCATCACTCAGACCGACAGGCATTTTGCGGATGTGGTGAAACTGATCGCGCCTCAGGGACGGTTCGGTCTGATTGATGATCCGCCGTCTCTCGACATCATGCCGTTCAAGGCCAAAAGCGTGTCGGCCCACTGGGAGCTGATGTTCACACGTTCGACTTTCCAGACGGCGGATATGGTCCGTCAGGCTGAAATTCTGGAAGAAGTGTCCAACCTTGTGGATGCGGGCGTGCTCAGGACGACTCTGAGCGACGTGGCCGGGCCGATCAACGCTGCCAATCTGCGTCACGCGCATGCCTTGCTGGAGAGTGGTAAGGCGAAGGGCAAGATCGTTCTGGAAGGTTTCGGGGCGTAAGGCCGTTTCGTGCGATCGGGGTCTTCTGGCGCGATAATCTTTGCAAAAACGCTGTTTTGCTATAGGAGCGGCGTTAATCATTTTCTGGAATACGGCAAGAGACTGTTCAATGATGGAAGAAGAGAGAATGTCAGTTGAGCAGTCACTGCGTATTGCTGTTCTGGTCCCTTGTTATAATGAAGAAGTAACGATCGGCACTGTTGTCCGTGACTTTCGTAATGCTCTCCCGTTTGCAACGATTTATGTCTATGACAATAATTCGACTGACCGGACGCAGGAAATCGCACGCGCTGAAGGCGCTGTCGTCCGTCGGGAACTGATGCAGGGCAAGGGCAATGTCATACGCCGCATGTTCGCAGACATTGACGCCGATTATTACATTCTGGTCGACGGCGATGCCACTTATGAGGCGGATGCCGCCCCGCAGATGCTGAGCGAAGCCGTTGAGAATAATTTCGACATGGTGACCGGTCAGAGAATAACGGACCGCAAGGCGGCCTATCGTCCGGGTCACGTTCTGGGCAACAAGGTTCTGACATCGCTGGTTCACCATTTTTTCGGTCGGGCGACGGATGACATGCTGTCCGGCTACCGCGTGTTTTCCCGTCGTTTCGTGAAATCCTTCCCCGCCGCATCAGCGGGGTTCGAGACGGAAACCGAATTTACAGTTCATGCTCTCCAACTGAGTATGCCGATTGGTGAAGTCCCAACCCGGTATATTGAACGTCCTGAGGGCTCGGCATCGAAACTGAATACCTGGAAAGATGGTGTCCGCATTCTCACCACCATCATCCAGCTTGTAAAGCAGGAACGCCCCCTTCTGTTTTTCTCTCTGATTGCGGCGTTTTTTGCTTTGTCTGGCGTGCTGTTCGGTATTCCAGTCATTACTGATTATATGCGGACTGGTCTGGTCCCAAGGCTGCCGACGGCCGTTCTGGCGACAGGATGTGAAATCGTCGCGGCTCTATCACTGGCCTGCGGCCTTATTCTTGATAGTGTAGCGGTTGGACGTCTGGAAGTGAGGCGGTTATTTTATTTATCGTGTACAAAATAAAATGAATGAAAATAAGAGAATAGTCTGCACGACGTTCGTTTGTGAGATCGACAGTCTGTTGATTGCGATTTCCAAGATTTTTCTAAGTATCTAATTAATGGAATGTGTCGTGAAAAAGATTCTAAAGCATTTTAATCAAATGTACCTTGGTTTATCTGTTCTGATTTTATTGCCGGTAGTTGTGCATTTTCTGGATATTTTAGGGATAAGGTCATCTGATCCTCTGTATATTTATTTTAATTTTGGCAGCAAGGTATCGTCTTACCTTGATGGGAGTCCTGGGTGGGTCGATCCTAATGCGGGTGCGACCACACAGGCATTAGGAACGCTTGCTGCCCGACAATGGCTTTCCGGACATATTCCTTGGTGGGACAGTTATTCAGGTATGGGATTCCCGCTTGCGGCGGAAATGCAAAATTCTGCATTGTTTTTTCCATTTATACTATTGTTGCATTTTGCAAATGGTCTTTTGTACCTAAAAATCGCTTTGCAGATTTTTTCAGGTCTGGCG
Organism: Acetobacter sp.; assembly: GCF_022483985.1. Taxonomy (NCBI): domain Bacteria; kingdom Pseudomonadati; phylum Pseudomonadota; class Alphaproteobacteria; order Acetobacterales; family Acetobacteraceae; genus Acetobacter; species Acetobacter sp. Next base: position 517,416 of record NZ_JAKVME010000001.1, read on the forward strand.
TCTTACGCCTTGTTCCGTGAAATGCGGTTGTCGTCTTTAGCGGTGTTTTCCGGCTCTGTGCTTATGGAAATGTGCGGAACATATGCGTGGTTTGCTCACGGGCCGATCATGCCGCTTCCGTTTTTGCCGCTATTGTTATTGGGTGTTATAAAGTGCTGTCGTGATGATAAGAAGACGGCGCTCTCTGGTGTTTTGCTGGTATCGCTGGGGATAGCGGGATCCATTTTTGCCGGTTTTCCTGAAACGGCATACATGAACGGACTTTTTGCTTTATTGTTTGCTTTCTGGGGCGTTTTTTGCTTTTCCGGGAAAGCTTGGAAGTCAGTGAAGCATATTGTTTCCGGTGGGGCGATCGGCTTGCTTTTGAGCGCTCCGGCCTGGATACCGTTTATGGATCTTCTGCGTGTTGCGTTTCTTGGTCAGAATCAGGATTATCGGGACGCGCATTTCTTGTTTTCCAATTGGGGGCAGGCATTATTTCCTTATTTATTCGGACCGCCACTTTATAAAGTCTCAAATGGATCGGTCGATAATGTCAGCTTGTGGTGGCATACAGGTGGATATTCCGATATTGCTCTTTTGTTCACAGGATTATTGAGTCTTCTGTTTGCATTGAAATTTAACGTAAAATATAGAAAACTTAGGTTTTTTGTTGTTTCTTATTTAGTATTGAGTGTGTTGAAAGCAGTTGGATTCCTCCCGGTTAGCAGAGTTCTGGATTTAATACCCGGAATCAGACAGTGTATGTTTTATGTTTACATATCGTCTGGCTGGTGGTGTGCTCTTACTATTCTGTTTGTTCTTGTTTTGGATGATCTGAATACTATACCATATTTTGACCGTCTGAAATCTATTAAAATAGGGGCCATGTTAACCGGATTTTTTGGCATTACTTCTATTGTTGCGTCTTTTAGTCTTATAAAAAAAATGTATTTCATTGATGGATATTTTTTGTATCCAGCATTTTCTATTTTTTATGCTTTTTCTGTATTGTTTTTTCTGGTTTATGGTTTCGTTAAAGGGAAGAGGGGTTTTATTTCCGCCGTTATGGTTTTTAATACTGTTCTGCTTTTTTTCTATCCAACCTTATGTGGGGTGAAGATAACCCATGCGCCGGATGAGGCGCTGATATCAGTATTGAAAAATAGTACGCGCTCTGAAAGGGTAGTTGCAATTTCTGCATTCCCGCCCAATTACGGCGCTTTTTATGGCATTGCGACATTTAACTATAATTACCTTCCTCTGCCCGAAAATTTCGCGAAAGCTTTGGATGAAAATGTCTGTGCGGGCTATGATCCTACCGGGTTCTTTACAAGAGGATTTGGAATATTTTGCCGCGCTGAGCTGGATTCAGATGATTTTCATACGTGGGAAGGACGACATGCGCCGTCAACTCAGGAAGGGTTGAAATGGTTGTCCGGGCATAATGTGGGATATCTGCTCTATCCGAGAGATTATGATGTATGGAGAGATATTATTGGAACTCCCATCGGGCAAAATGGTTTCGTGTTTGAGCCACTCAATAAGACGCCCGTAGAAGGTGATATTGTTAATGACGAACTTGCAGGCTCCACAATTTTCAGGGTCGGCGTTGTACTGGGTACATATAAAGGCCAATCTAGTGGTCCGTGGCATGTCGTTCTATGCGATGAAAATCACTGCGTTACTGTTGATGGAAAGCTTGAAACTGTAAAAGACCTCGGGGTGACATGGCTGAATTTGTCGTCTCCATTTATTGTTTCGGATTCTTCCCGGAAAGTACATTATAAGATTTATGGTGACGAAATCGGCAACCCCGGTGTTGTCGCATTGTGGAAAGCGCAGAATGAAAAAAGCGGCATTTTGCCACTTGTTCTTCTTGGTCTGGATATAAAAAATCTTGAAAAATCAAAGGTATTTAATGACGAGAAATACTCTCTGAGTAAAATTTCCGATACCCAAGCTTATTTTTACTCCAATGACTGCCATATTGATTTTATGGATAGAAATAAATTCCATGCGCATTGCGATAAAGAATCTGATATTATCAGAAATGAGTTGTTTTATAAGAAATGGAAGGTGAGTCTGAATGGAAAAATAGAAACCGTCTTTCAAGAGAAAGATGGCTTCAGGCAGGTCATTCATGTTCCCGCTGGCGATGTCGATGCCTCTTTGTTTTATGAACCGGATCATCTGAAAATAATTTGTGTATTGTTCTTTTTCGGCATGATTGCTTTTGCTCTTGTGTTTTGCAGGGTCTGTCTGAGCCAAAGCAATTTTCGTAATATAAATATGCGTGTATCTAATCGGTAATGATCAGGCTCCAAGCTCTGTTGTACCGCCGGTACGGGAGAGCGAAAAAATGTCGAATTTTGCTTACACATGAGATTCTTTGTGTGTTGTCGTCTTCTTCGTTAGCTTGTTCGTAACTGTGGTGCTATTCGGAAAAGAAAAGCTCTTTAATCATAGTAAAGAGACGCATTGATGCTGTGATAAACTGGCATTGTTACGATTTTCTTGGTTTGTATGAAAGTTTCGGGAGTATTTATGAAATACGCCGCTCTGAACTGGACGTTTTCTCTCGCAAAAGTCTATTTCTTTTTTGCGTCCATCATGGTCGTGATCTGTGCCTTCATCACGCCGCCCGGTCAGACTCCTGATGAAAAACCGCATTTTGCTCGTGGTCTGTTGTTGTCAGAAGGAAAAATTGTCGGTCAGCGTCTGTCACCGATGATCAGTGGCGGTATGCTCCCTTCTAATTTTTCGCCTGGTTACACGGGTTTTGACAACCTTCCTTTCCAGCCAACCCGGCGAGCTTCGCCTGCTGCACTAGACGCCATCAGGGACGTGCACTGGAACAAGGAACTGTCTTTCGTCGGATTTCCCAATATCGTTATTTATGCGCCGTTCACATACATACCCAGCGCCGTGACGATCTGGGTGGCGCGACATACGCGGATGACTGTTCTCCAGACAAGCTACGCAGTCAGACTTGTAAACGGTTTCCTGACGGTTTTCCTTTGCACGGCTGGTATTGCCCTGGCGCGTCGTGGCGCCCTGTTTCTAGCCGTCATCGCGAGCATGCCCATGACAATGGCGCTCGCCGCATCCTGCTCTCAGGATGGCATTCTGATAGGCCTGTCTATCCTCACGGCGAGCATTCTGACCCGGTTCAATCGTTGGACTGACATCAGTTTACGAAACTGGATTTTGCTGAGTGTTCTCTTCGCTGTGCTGGCCGTGAGCAAGCCGCCTCTCCTGATGTGCGCCCTTATTCCGGTCGCTTTCATGTTCGACAGGAAAAAGCTTCTGGCTTTCCTGCCATTCGCGCTGGGGTTCATTTTTGTCGGGGTCTGGAGCAGGATTGGCATCAAACCAGTCAAGATACAGTTTCTTCCCGACGTAGGTGTGTCCGATAGCGGGCAGGTCCACTGGGTTCTGACGCATATCACTTCCATACCGGGTCTGGCGGTTCGCACGCTGGAGCAGAATGGCTATGGGTATGTGACGCAGTGGGTCGGTGTTCTGGGCTGGCTTGATACACCGCTGCCGCATTCTTTCTATCACCTTGCCTTCATAACGGTGCTGCTTGCGGTGGTTGTTTCCTTCTCTTCCTTTCGGAGCAGGGAAGTTGTGCTACCGACCAGACTGACATCGTTGCTGACGGTCCTGTCCACGCTCGCGGCCGCGGGTGTTGTGTTTCTGTCTCTTTATGTCATCTGGACAAAAGTAGGCGACCCGGTTGTTGACGGTGTGCAGGGGCGGTATTTCCTGCCGATCGTGCCGTTTCTGAGCCTTCTGTTTCCTCAGTTGAAACTGGGAGGACGTATCAGCCCTTATCTTCCGTTACATCAGGTGGCTGTGGTGGCAATCGCCGCTTACTGGTTTGTGGACGCGCTGACGATCGTTAACGTCCTGTCAGCCCGGTACTGGTGAGTCCAGTCATCAGTCATTGGGTGTCTTGGCGACATGGCGTGTGCTGATTGGTCAGCCAATGTGGCCAGAGCGGCATCCGTGATTCAGTCTGCACGGATACCGCTCTGAAGCAGCCGGAAACTCTGTCAAACAATGCGGAGATTCCGGCAGGTGTCTTGGTTCACTGGGCGGCTGGATAATCAGTATAGCCCTCTGCACCCTGCGAATACCAAGTCGCGACATTGTCCTTGTTCAGGGGCAGGTTGTCTTCAAGGCGGCGCACCAGATCCGGATTGGCGAGGAAAGGCCGACCGAAAGCAATCGCGTCCGCGACACCGGTCGCAACCGTTTCGATTGCTTCATCCCGTGTATAATCCTGATTCAGAACCAGCGGCTTTCTGAAGACTTCACGGATCTGGCCATGCAGCTTCGGCTGATCGGTCTTGCCGAATGTCCCATCGGGGCCGGGTTCGCGCAGTTCAAGGAACGCGATATCAAGATCGCTCAGAAGCTTTGCTGCGGGCACGAAAACCTGCTCCGGGTGACTGTCGATGCAGCCTTGCGTATCGCCATTGGGTGAGAGACGCACTGAGGTCCTGTCCGCACCGATCGTGGCGATCACCCGTTCCGTGACTTCACGCAGGAAACGAATACGGTTTTCCGGTGATCCACCATATTCGTCGGTGCGATGATTGGTGCCGTCACGCAGGAATTCGTCGATCAGATAACCGTTGGCCGCGTGAATCTGCACACCGTCGAAACCGGCGGCCAGAGCGTTGCGCGCTGCATTTTCGTAGTCGTTCAGGATGCGGGCGATGTCTTCTTTGGTGAGGGCGCGTGCTTCTTCAGGAGCCTGCTTTCCGTCATAGGTATGGATGGCGGCGGGCGCTGTCGTTGCTGAAGAGGATACGGGCTGCTGCCCTGTCACGCTCGAATGCACCATACGGCCCATGTGCCAGAGCTGGGTCACGATCTTTCCGCCCTTTGCATGGACGGCGGCGGTGATCGGTTTCCATGCTTCCACCTGTTCCTGAGACCACAGGCCCGGAGCATACGGCCAGCCGAGACCTTCACGGCTGATCCCGGTCGCTTCCGAGATGATCAGGCCGGCGTCAGCCCGCTGTGCGTAATATTCCGCCATGATGGGAGTGGGAACATGTTCGCGGGTGCCTCTGGCCCGCGTCAGCGGGGCCATGAGAACTCTGTTTCCGGCGTGAATGCTTCCCAGTTCGATCGGTTCAAACAGGCTGGGCATAGACATCTCCTTTCCTCAAATTCTGTCTGCATGAGGTGGGACGCCTGATATCGATTGCAATAGCCCGTTAAAACCTGTTTCGGATAAATCTCGAACTATGCTAAATAAATCAGTATGTTGTTATGGAAACTTTTTCGTTTCCTTTTTGCCCGGCACTGTTGGGGCGCTGATGGATTTGGCATTTTCCGCTCTTTTCCCGGCTGATGTCCTGTGCACAAAAATCCGTCCCTGCCTGTAGAATATCCAGACATGATGGGCCGCGAACCAGTCGGAGCCGAGCAGCATATCGACGGACTGTTCCGACACGGGAGAGACGGTCAGAACCGGGTTTCGCTCGGTTTCTTCTCCGATGGTCAGACTGTGGAATTTATGCCACCGGTAGACCGACTCTTTTCCATCCACACCGGCCGTCGTGCCACCCGGGTCAGTGGCAAGCTGCTCTTCCGTCAGCCCCATTGCCTCGGCTGCGCGACGGGAGAGAATGCGGGACCGGGCTCCACTGTCCAGCAGCGCCGTCAGTTCATGGCCGTCCAGTTGAACGTGAAGAACGATGCGATGCCCCCGTTCCTCGGCTTCAAGGTTCTGCCACTCGACGCCGGGCACGGAGGGCGGTTCCACAGAACAGAGGTCTGTCCTGCGTCCCGGTGCGTTCCACATGGCGACGCGCCCATGCGGTGCGTCAATCTCCAGCACGTCCTGCGCCAGCACGTCGCCGCCCAATAGTCCTTCGACGGGCGGCGTAATGTTCGGACGGCTGGGCAGAAAACCCAACGGCATGGAAACAGGCCCGAACCCCGTGTTGCCAACCTGTAAACTGGGAACGATCACATTCGGCACCACACCACCGGACCCGCCTGTGCCGCTGACATGGGTCAGAGCGTTCGGGTCTTCGGGCAGCTTCATGAACCGAGCGAACCACGGCGAAATCAGGCTGCCTTCCGATCCGGTATCGACAATGAAATTGACAGTCCGTCCGGCAATCGCCACGGGAGCGGACAGAAATCCCAGATCATTCCGCAGGGGCGCTTCCATGACCGGCGTCAGCGGACAGGGGGCGGCAAAGGCGGCTGAGACCATCAGCCATTGCAGGGCAAGGCCCGTCCAGAGAGAGTGAAGGCGGTTCATGCTCAGCCCAGATGATCAGCGAAGCGATCAGTAGCGTCCAGAAGCGCGGACAGAATGCCCGGTTCGGACAGGGCATGTCCGGCATCGTCGATCAGTCTGAAATCCGCCTCCGGCCATGCCTTGTGCAGATCCCATGCCGTCCGTACAGGGGTGGCGATATCGTAGCGCCCCTGCACGATGACTGTCGGGATATGGCGGATACGTTCCACATCGCGGATCAACTGACCTTCCGCCAGCCAGCCCGCGTTGACGAAGTAATGGTTCTCGATGCGCGAAAAGGCGAGCGCATAGGTCGGGTCTTCATGCTGCTTCACCATGTTCGGATCGGGCAGCAGGGTGAGCGTGGAGCCCTCCCAGACCGACCATGCGATAGCCGCCTTTTCACGCTCGACCGGATCAGCGCCGGTCAGACGACGGTTGTAGGCCGCCATGAGGTCGCCCCGTTCCTCTTCGGGGATAGAGGCGAGAAATGCGTCCCATTTGTCGGGATAAAGCCATGCGCCGCCGCCCTGATAATACCAGAGCAGTTCTTCCCGCCGCAGCGTGAAGATGCCGCGCAGCGCCAGTGCTTTTACCCGTTCCGGATGTGTCTCTGCATAGGCCAGCGCCAGTGTCGATCCCCATGAACCGCCGAAGACAACCCATTGCTCAACCCCGATCATCTCACGCAGTCGCTCGATGTCGGCGACCAGATGCCATGTCGTGTTGTTCTCAAGGGAAGCGTGTGGTGTCGAACGGCCACAGCCACGCTGGTCGAACAGCAGGATGTCATACCGCGCCGGATCGAACATGCGGCGTTGCATCGGCGAGCAGCCGCCACCGGGACCGCCATGCAGGAATACGACCGGCAGGCCGCCGGGCGTTCCACAGCGCTCCCAGTAGACCAGATGGCCTTCACCCGTATCGAGATGACCGTGCGCGTAAGGCTCAATGGGCGGATAAAGAGTGCGGGTGGCGGTCATCATTCAGTCTCCAGCGTTTTTTGAGGCGCGGGGGTGGGCTTTCTGCCAGACATCCAGCAGACGGGCTTCATCGGCAAGGGTGTAGCGTTGCGTCGTGGACAGGCTGGCATGGCCAAGCAGTTCCTGAATCACGCGCAGATCGGCACCACCCTCCATCATGTGAGTGGCGAAGGAATGGCGAAGGGCGTGAGGCGTGGCGTGCTCGGGCAAACCCTCGCTCTTCCGCCATTGTCGCATGGCTTTCTGTGCGACGGCGGCGTTGAGGCGTCCGCCGCGGACACCGGGAAAGAGCGGTTCATTCCGGGATGGCGAGGGGTGAAAGCCTCGCCAGCGTTTCAGGACATCGGACACGCGTGGGAGCAGCGGCACAAGCCGCTCCTTGTTGCCCTTGCCCCGGATACGGAACACGCCCGTCGAAAGAGCTTCGTCAAAGTCTCCGACATTCAGTCCGAGCCCTTCTGAAATGCGCAGTCCACCGCCGTAAAGCAGCAGAAACAGCGCCTTGTCGCGTTCCTGCGCCATACTGTTTATTTCCATCAGTCCAATAGCTTCACCGGCTTCGAGGGCTTCGGTGACAGGAAGCGGACGTGGCAGCGGCTTTTTGGTGCGAGGGGTGGCCAGCAGGCTCGGTGCGGGATTTTCCACGCCTTTATGCCGGGCGAGAAAGCGGAAGAAGGAACGCAACGCCGAGACGCGGCGAGAACGGGTGCGGGCCGATTTGTCGCGGGTCGTCGGGCGTTGGCCGAGGCGGGGTGTCAGCGCCTGAGTCTGCTCATGCGCCAGCCACGCACGGAGGTCGGAAAGGCTGGCTGTGCCAAGAGTTGCGAGTGTCGGCTCCTCACCATGATGAGTGGTCAGAAACCCGAGAAAACGGGAGAGATCGCCCTGATAGGCGTCGATGGTATGCTGTGAAGCGCCGCGCTCGGCGGTCATCCATGCGAGGAATTGTTGCAGGGCGTCGTGAGCCTTCACCGGATATTTCTCCGTGAGGGGGCAAGACAGGACGCCGGGAAGAAGGTAGAGAGAGCCATCATGGTGCAGAGCAGCCTACTGGAACCTTTGCCTTCGCGAAAGCGCGTGTCTGTCCTGCTGCCACTGCCGTTTCCCTGTGCGCTGGATTATGCCGTCCCACAGTCGCTGGCTGACTCGCTTGCTCCCGGCGATGTGGTGGTCGTGCCGCTGGGTGGACGGCGGGAAACCGGCGTGGTCTGGGAGCAGACGGCGCTTCCTGCCGATCTTGCGCCTCCGCCGCCGCCCGAAATAGCTGAGTCGCGCCTGCGTCCTCTGAAGGAGCGGCTGGATCTGCCGCCGTTGTCGATGCAATTACGGCAATTCATCGACTGGGTCGCGGCCTATACGCTCGCGCCACCGGGCATGGTGCTGGCGATGGCGCTGCGCTCCCATCTGCGTGGAGAACAGACAGCGCCTGCCGTGGGGTGGGTGCGTATTGGGGAGCCGCCAGAGTCCTTAAGAATGACGCCCGCCCGTCGTGCTGTGCTGGATGCCCTGCCGCAGGGTGCGCCGCCGGTGACAATGGCGGAACTGACAGAGAAGGCAGGTGTCGGCGTATCGGTCGTGCGCGGTCTGGCGGATGCTGGCGTTCTGAAAAGCATGCTGATGGGACCGGTCTCTCCTTTTGCGGAACCGGACCCCTTTTATAATCCACCGATTCTGGAAGGCGATCAGGCGACTGCCGCTACCGAGTTGCGGGCGCGTGTCGATGAGCGTGTGTTTTCCGCGACCTTGCTGGAAGGCGTGACCGGTTCCGGCAAGACCGAGATTTATCTGGAAGCGGTGGCTGAATGTCTGGCGCAGGGGCGGCAGGCGCTGGTTCTCTTGCCCGAAATTGCCTTGTCCGCTCAATGGATGGACCGTTTCGCCCGACGCTTCGGCGTGCGCCCGGCTGTCTGGCATTCCGAGATCGGCCAGAAGGCCCGTCGCCTGACATGGGCGGCCTGCGAGGATGGGTCGGCAAAGGTGATTGTCGGTGCTCGTTCGGCCCTGTTTATGCCGTTTCGTGATCTCGGTCTCGTGATTGTTGATGAAGAACACGAGGCTGTTTTCAAGCAGGAGGAAGGCGTCACCTACAACGCCCGTGACATGGCGGTTGTACGGGCGCGACTTGCGAAAGCGCCCATCGTGCTGGCTTCCGCGACGCCAAGCCTTGAGACGTTGAACAATGTCGAGACCGGACGTTACCGGCATCTGGTGTTGACGGCGCGGCATGGCGGGGCATCCATGCCGGAGGCGCATCTGATCGACATGCGTGAAAATCCGCCACCACGCGGGCTGTTTCTCTCACCTGTGCTTGTGGACGCGGTGAAAACACGGCTCGGGCGCGGTGAGCAGGCCATGCTGTTCCTCAACCGTCGTGGCTATGCGCCGTTGACGTTGTGCCGCACCTGTGGGCATCGGATGGAATGTCCGCATTGCACGTCATGGTTGGTCGAACATCGGAAAAAGCGCGTTCTGGCCTGTCATTATTGTGAACATACCGAGCCTGTTCCCCATGCCTGTCCGACATGCGGAGCGGAGGACAGTCTGACGGCCATCGGTCCGGGGATCGAGCGGATAACGGAAGAAGCCCGCAGCGAATTTCCCGATGCGCGGATCATGGTCATGGCCAGCGACACGATCAGCGGCCCGGCTGCGACAGCGGAGGCTGTGGGCAAGATTTCGCGTCGTGAAGTCGATTTGATCATAGGCACGCAGATTGTCGCCAAGGGCTGGCATTTTCCACACCTGACGCTTGTGGGTGTGGTCGATGCCGACCTTGGACTTGGAGGCGCGGACCTGCGGGCAGGAGAGCGGACGATGCAGCTTCTGCATCAGGTCGCCGGACGTGCGGGGCGTGCAGAAGCGCCGGGCGAGGTGCTGCTCCAGAGTTTTACGCCGGAACATCCGGTCATGCAGGCGCTGGTTTCGGGTGATTTCGCGGCCTTCATGACGGAGGAAGCTGATCAGCGGAAGCCGGGCTTCTGGCCACCTTTTGGCCGGCTGGCCGCACTGATCATCAGTTCGGAAAATGCTGATGCAGCGGATAATGCGGCCCGACAGCTTGGTGTTTCCGCACCGCATGGTAACGGGATCGAGGTGCTTGGCCCGGTTCCCGCGCCGATTGCCGTGTTACGTGGTCGGCATCGACGACGGCTGTTGCTACGGACTCATCGAAATATCGCCGTGCAGCCAATTCTGCGCCGTTGGCTTGGTCAGGTCACGCTGACGAGTGCGGTGCGCGTGGATGTGGATGTGGACCCGATTTCGTTTATGTAAAACATGTTGATTCTGATATTTGCAAATAATGCAAATAATTAAAAAGTATTATTGTTATATTTTTAATTTTAGTTTTTGATGAATATTTATTTTTAAAGATTTCGCGAATTTATAGTCTGATTTACTCCTATGGAAGCGAGATAGGGAAAAAGTTTAGAGCTAAGTTCTTTAGCTAGATTTGAAAAATCACATGTGCCATAATCTATGTCTTTCTTGAAGTAACTGTAGATCGGGAGACCCCCGACGCAATTAAAAATACACTGATTAATTATATCCAGATCCTTGTCTTTCAATTTAAAAATGATTTTTTCATCTTTTTTTACTATAGGAGATACATAAATGGCACAGGATGTCTCAAATATTTCTTCTATAGAATAGCAAATCAGCATTTCTACTTCTCCGACGGAGATATTTTTAAAAATGATGGCGATAAGAAACTGCCTTAATGACACAGCCTCGTCGCAGGTTAGATGCAAATCCATAGCTAATGTATCCGTTTATATGTTGATCTGATACTACAAGAATTGAAAGATATTTCCGATAACGATGTCAATGACTGTATCTATATTTTTTGTGTTGTTTGATTAACAGTTATTCCACGTCTCCCAACAACCGCGACGCAGCCGCCGCAGCGGCGGTACGTCCACTGAAACCGGCCTTGTTATAAAGCTGCTCCGTATGCTTATCGATCGTACGGGGGCTGATACTGAGAATTTCAGCAATATCGCGGCTGCTCTTCCCACGGCTGATCCACAGAAGCACTTCCGCCTCTCGTGCGCTTAGCCCGAGTTTTTCCTGTAGAACTTGCTCGGGTCGGTCCAGTTGAAACGAGATGGAGAACAGCCATTCCTGCGGTCCATCCCGTCCGATGAAAGTGACCCGCAGAACACCGTTCTGGTAAGGGGTGGTGAAAATGACCTGTCCCGGTTCAGATTTTTTCTTCACGAACTCGGTGAACTGCTCGGGAGAAGGGAGTTGCGCCAGAAACTCGGCCGCTTTCGGGGTCGACCAGAGCAGTTCACCACTGTCATCCAGAGCAAAGAAGCGCCGACCGACGCTGTCCAGCGCCGTATGGGCTGTTCGTATACGGCGTGCGGCAATCAGGTGGATTTCAATGCGGGCCAGAACCTCGGCGAAATGGAATGGTTTGGTCACATAGTCCGTGGCGCCTGCTTCAAAGGCTCGCAGGACATGCTCGATTTCCGTCAGGCCGGTCATGAAGATGACGGGCAGGGCGTTGAGCGTGGCATCGGCTTTCATGCTGCGACAGATATCCCAGCCGCTCAGTCCCGGCATGATCGCATCGACCAGCACGAGGTCGGGCTGCGTCCGGTGCATGACTTCAAAGGCGCTGTCACCGGATTGCGCCAGCAGGACCGCGTAACCGGCGTTTGTCAGAGCCTCGTCCATCATGCCGAGAGCGCCCGGATCATCATCAATCACAAGCAATGTCGAACGGGAGGATGTATCGCCTGTCATGCCGGAAGTTCCTCCAGTAAGCGTCTGACTGTTTCGAGTTGATAGGTACGGGCGGCTTCCTGAATGGGAGCAAGAATCATGACAAGATGTGGATGGTTACTGCAAAGAAGATCGAGTTTTTGCTTCAGGAGACGAACGTTTCCTGAATTGATCAGTTCGATAAGTTCTGTTTTTTCATTTTCTGTCAGAGAGGTCTCTGCCGACACGTCTGACTGGATCGTGTCCGGAGATCGTGCGGAGCCTTCTTCCGCAGGCAGCGTCAGGGGCGTTTTGTCTGGTGGGGCGTCATCTTCAGACGGAAACGTCCATCTGATATCCAGAAGCCGCCCGATTTCATCAAGAAGAGCCTGAAAATCGACCGGCTTGGGCAGGACCGTGCAGTCATCCAGTGAGGGAACACGGCGGGAGGCCAGTTCAGTCACATTGCCGGTGAGAAAAAGCAGAGGAAGATGGCCGGCACTTGTTTCCCGAATGCGCAGAGCCAGTTCCCTCCCATCCATGCCGGGCATGGAAAGATCAAGAATGATCAGCTCAGGCAGATCAGTTTTCAGAAGTTCGAGACATTCTGCGCCCCCGGAGACATCCCGGACATTGAACTGTCTGGACCCAAGGAATTCATGCATCATACGGCGATGGGCGGCATTGTCATCGACCACCAGTATGGTCTTGCGTGGCTCTGCGTAGCCGGAGGGAAGTCCCTGAAGAGCGGGAGCTGCATCTTCGGCGCGATCTGACAGAAGCAGGCGCACCCGGAAGCGGGTTCCGTGTCCGACGTCACTCGTCAGGGTGAGTTCACCCCCCAGAATATGGGTCAGAAGGCGCGTGATCGTCAGGCCAAGGCCGGTCCCCGGCACGGCGTCACCGGCTGCTCGCTCGAAAGGCTCGAAAATCCGTTCCTGATCGACAGCCGCAATGCCCGGACCTGTATCTTCGATGATGAATTCCGCAATCTGACCACGCCAGTTTGCCGTGAATGTCACGGAACCGGATGAGGTGAACTTTACGGCATTGGACAGCAGGTTGAGGAGAATCTGACGTAGTCGATGCTCATCGCCCATCACTACCGGGGGAAGGTATCCAGGGTGGTAGTGGAAATCGAGCCTTTTGGCCCGCGCCTGTGGGCGGACCATCTGCACGACGGTATTGAGGAACTGGCCAAGGGCGATCCTGTCGCTGTAAAGTTCGATCCGACCGGCTTCAATTTTGGAAATATCGAGGAGTCCGGTCAGGAGTCCCGTCATGTGTTCGCCACTTTCCCGGATGGTGCGCAGCACATCCTGACGGTCTTCGGGAATGCGGTTATCGTTCTGGAGTATCTGCGTATAGCCCATGATGGTGTTCAGCGGAGCCCTGATTTCGTGACTGATTCCGCTCAGATAACGGGTTTTTGCAAGACTGGCCGCTTCCGCCTTTTCCCGTGCCCGTTTCAGGGCGTCATCTGTGCGTTGATGGGCGCGGATTTCATTCATCAGGAGATGCGTCTGCCTGCGGGTTTCTTCTCCTGCCGCCTGTCGTCCATCCTGCCCGAGCACGACAAGCCAGGATGTTAGAATGACAAGAAGAAAGAGAACGAGATAGGTATGGTTGTGGGCAAAGGAGGTGTCTCCGATCAGCAGGATCGCCGCCGTGCCAAGACCGGCAAAGAGGAGAAAACGTCCTTTTGTTGATAAAAGAAAATTCTTCAGCCTTTCAGGAAACAGATCAAACGGCAGGCTGAACTGCTGCCTCAGATGCGTGACGGGCGGCTTGCAGCGATCATTGCAGCGGGCGTCAAGCGAACAGCAGAGCGAACAGATGGTCCCGCCATAGGCCGGACATCTGGCCATGTCGGTCGCTTCAAAAGTGTGTTCACAGATCACGCATTTCATGGAACCCCGTCTGTTCCAGTCTGCTGGCGCTCTCCGTGCGAGATAGGTGCGGCCACCGGTCAGCGCGGCGAGAAGAGGTGTCATCAGAAACGACAGTCCCAACGCGATGAACGGCGAAAAAGCCCCAGCGTAGGGTCCGAAATAGCCATCAGTGCAGAGAATGCCGGTCACAGCGCCTGTGAGTGCCGCTCCCAGCCCTACAGGATTGATGTCCGGCAGGAGGGCCCGTTTGAATTCGACAAAAGGCGGGCTGAGCCTGAGAGGTTTGCACAGCACGATATCAGCGAGGATTGGCCCGATCCACGCGGCGGCAAGGTCCGCATACAGCACGATGCCCGTCTCAATGGTGCTTACCAGTCCGGCAAGCATGAGAAGGAGGGCGAGCGCTACGGTGAACAGAACATAAAAGACGCGTCCCGGATGGGAATGTGTCAGACGGGAAAAGAAATTCGACCAGGCGAGGGAGCCTGCATAGGCGTTCGTGATGTTGATCTTGAACTGTGCGACGATGACGAGCGCTGCGGTCGCTAGTGTCGCGAATGGTGGCGACAGAAAGGTTCCGTAGGCCAGCCTGTACATCTGTTGCGGTTGCACGGAGCGTGCCGGCGAAAAACCGGCATGAAGGACGGCCCATGCGAGAAACGATCCGGCGAAAAGCTTTGCTGCGTCGAACACGATCCAGCCCGGCCCGCCTGCGATCAGCGCGCACCACCATCCAAACCGGTTATCGCGGGATAGAGGGGGCATGAAGCGCAGAAAATCCACCTGCTCCGCGCTCTGGCAGATCAGCACGAACATGATGGACGCCGCGCTGCCGATGGCAAAAATGTTCAGAGGCTGTGTGGAAGCCAGTCCTTTGAACTGAACCCATTCGCCGATCCAGTCAGGATGAATGGAGAGAATGGCCATCAGCGGAATCAGATTGAGGGCGAACCAGATGGGCAGGGAGAAAATCTGAAAGCGGGCGATGAACCGGAAACCGCCGGTGACCAGTGGAATGACGAGCAACGCTGCGAGGCAGCACGCAATGGTGTGGGAGATACCGGGAATCTGCTCCAGCAATGCTGCGAGAATGGCGGCTTCGATCCCGAAAAAGATGAAGGTGAAACTGGCATAGATTAGCGAGGTCAGGGTCGAGCCGATATAGCCGAATCCTGTGCCGCGCGTGAGCAGGTCGATGTCGAGGCCGCTGCGGGCCGCCGTGGCGCAGATGGGGAGGCTGACCAGAAAGATGACAGCGCTGACAAAGAGGATGGCAAGAGCCGTGTTGGAAAAGCCGAACGCCATTGTCAGCGTGCCGCCGATGGCTTCGAGCGCAAGGAAGGAAATCGAGCCGAGCGCCGTCAGTGCGGCCCGCAAGGGTGTGGCTGCGCGGGCTGACCGGGCCGTGAAGCGCAGGGCGTAATCCTCAAGCGACTGATCCGCCGCCCAGCGGTTATAGTCGCGGCGCATGCGCACGATGCGCAACGGCCTCATGGCTGAACGCCTGGGAACCCGGACAACTGCTCCTGCATTCCTGTTTTCCTTTGCATCCCTCATGCCAGATGCGACATCGTAATGAACTACGCAAGTTTGCGTATGGGAAAATCTGCCCCACTGAGGATGCTCATGTCAGTATCAGAAGGACAGAGGCCATGACGATGTCGCCGCGTTTCTCCCGCCGTGATTTTACGAAATTCAGCCTTGCCGCATCTGCGGCGATGCTTGCCGGTGTCAGAGGTGCCGCCGCCGCACCCAAGGGCGAGCCGATCCGTATCGGCGTGCTGCACTCCCTGTCCGGCACCATGGCCATCAGCGAGACCACGCTGAAAGATGTCATTCTGATGCTGGTCGAGTTGCAGAATCGTAAAGGTGGCGTGCTGGGACGCCCTCTGGAAGCCGTCGTGGTCGATCCTGCCTCGAACTGGCCGCTCTTCGCCGAGAAAGCCCGCCAGCTTCTCGCCGTGGACAAGGTGTCCTCCGTGTTCGGCTGCTGGACCAGCGTCTCCCGCAAGTCGGTGCTGCCGGTGTTCGAGGAACTCAACGGCATCCTGTTCTATCCAGTGCAGTATGAGGGGCAGGAGTGCAGCCGCAACGTTTTCTACACGGGCGCGGCCCCCAACCAGCAGGCCATTCCAGCGGTTGATTATCTGCTCAGCGCCGACGGTGGTGGGGCGAAGCGTTTCGCACTGATCGGCACGGATTACGTCTATCCGCGCACGACAAACCAGATTCTCCAGAATTATCTGAAATCCAAAGGCATTGCCGACGCCGACATCATGGTGAACTACACGCCGTTCGGTCAGTCCGACTGGCAGACCATCGTGTCGCAGCTCAAGGCATTCGGCTCGGCAGGCAAGAAAACGGCTGTCGTATCGACCATCAACGGTGACGCCAACGTGCCGTTCTACAAGGAACTGGGCGCGCAGGGCATCACTGCCACGGATATTCCCGTTATGGCGTTCAGCGTTGGTGAGGAAGAACTGGCCGGTATGGACACCAAGCCGCTCGTCGGTCAGCTCGCGGCATGGAATTACTTCGAGAGCATCGACAGCCCTGCCAACAAGTCTTTCATCAAGGAATGGCACGGCTACACGAAGAACCCGAAGCGCACGACCAACGACCCGATGGAAGCCTCCTATATCGGCTTCAATCTCTGGGTGCAGGCGGTCGAGAAAGTCGGTTCCACCGACCATGACAAGGTCATCGACGCGATGATCGGTCTGAAGCAGGCCAACCTGACGGGTGGCACGGCGCAGGTTCTGCCGAACCATCACATCACCAAACCGGTCTATATCGGCGAGATTCAGGATGACGGCCAGTTCAACGTCGTCTGGCAGACGCCGAAGGAAGTGCCGGGTATGGCGTGGTCGCCTTATGTGGCCGAGACGAAGAATCTGATCGGTGACTGGACCAAGTCCGTCAATTGCGGAAATTACGATACGGTCAAAAAGGCCTGTCTCGGAGCAAAGCATGGCTGATAGTGCGATGTCGGGTCCGGCGACCCTGTCAGGTCGGAAAATGCGAGGCGGTATCCTCGCCGCTCTCCTGCTGAGCCTGTTTTTCATCCAGCCCCATAATGCGCGGGCGGATGAAGATGCGTTCGCCGGACTTGCGACAACGCAGTTCAACACCATCGCGTCTTCGGTTGATCAGATCGCAGAACAGGGAGGGCCACGGGCTCTCCCTGTTCTGCGTGCTCTGGCTGACAGGAAGCTGTTCGCCGCCCGTGAAGGCGACGGTCTGTTCATCCGCACCGATAGCGGCTGGGAAGATGCCCGTTCCGGCGGCTCCGTGACCCCGGATGAGGAAACCCTGCGCGTTGTCCGGGTCAATAACCATGTGCGGCTTGCGGTAGCTGCGGCGGAAGCCGAGCTTGAGCTGGTCTCTGGCACTCCGGCGGAACGGCAGGCTTCGGCGACGCTGTTCTACCAGCGTCATGACCCGGCGATGTTGCCCGCCATCGACAAGGCGCTGTCAAAAACCGATGACCCGGCCTTGAAAAACATGCTGCTCAACGCCCGTGCGGCGACGTTGCTCAGTCCCGGTGCGCCATCGTCTGATGCGCAGGTCCAGCAACAGGCGGTAGACACACTCAGGGCCGCAGGCGGGCTCGATGCGCGCGGTGTTCTGGCTCAGGCTGCGACGTCGGAGGCGCTGGCCCCCGCGACACGCAAGGCGGCCGAGGCAGCGGTCTCTTCCATCGATTTCAAGCTGCGCCTCTGGGGTTTCGGGCAGGATGCGTTTTATGGCCTGAGCCTCGGTTCCGTGTTGCTGCTGGCCGCCATGGGGCTGGCCATCACCTTCGGCGTGATGGGCGTGATCAACATGGCTCACGGCGAGCTGATGATGATTGGGGCCTATACCACCTGGCTGACCCAGAAAGCGGTGCTCTCTGTTGCGCCTGCCTTGGGTTCTTTCAGTCTGATTCTTGCGATTCCGGCAGCGTTTCTGGTCTGTGGCGCACTGGGGATCGTGATCGAGCGCGGGCTGATTCGTTTCCTGTACGGTCGTCCGCTTGAAACATTGCTGGCGACATGGGGACTTTCCCTCATTCTCCAGCAGGTTATCCGCTCCCTGTTCGGACCGACCAATGTGGCTGTCACAACGCCACCGTGGCTGTCCGGCTCCTTTCATCTGGGTGGGATCGAAGTCACGATTGATCGTCTCGCTATCATGATCTTTGCAGTCGTGGTCATGGTTGGTCTGACGTTCGTGCTGCGTCGAACGCCTCTCGGTCTGGAAATGCGGGCTGTCACCCAGAACCGGCGCATGGCCGCACTCATGGGCATCCGCACGGCGCGCGTCGATGCGCTGACCTTCGGCCTCGGGTCCGGCATCGCCGGACTGGCGGGGGTCGCGGTCAGTCAGATCGATAATGTCAGCCCCAATCTCGGACAGAGCTACATCATCGACAGCTTCCTCGTCGTCGTTTTCGGCGGTGTGGGCAACCTGTGGGGCACGCTGGCGGCGGCGGCCACGCTCGGTGTCGGCGGCAAAGCGCTTGAGCCGCTCGTGGGAGCCGTGTCGGGCAAGATACTGCTGCTCGTCCTTGTCATTCTCTACATTCAGCGTCATCCGCGCGGCATGTTTCCGCTGCGGGGCCGGGGAGTGGAATCGTGAACGCATCCCTCTCATTTCGTGGCGCATCCGTCACGGCGGTCATTGTCGTGTTGCTGACCGGTCTGCTGGCGGTGGGCAGTCTGCTGCCAGCGTCCAGCCCGGTGCAGGTGTCGCCATTCGTCATGACCCTTGCGGGCAAGTATCTGGCCTACGCCATGCTGGCGCTTGCTGTTGATCTGGTCTGGGGTTTTGCCGGAATCCTCACGCTCGGGCATGCAGCCTTCTTCGCGCTCGGCGGGTATGCGATGGGCATGTATCTTGTGCGCGAAATCGGCGCACGGGGCGTCTATGGCAATGCGGATCTGCCGGATTTCATGGTCTTCCTGTCATGGAAAAGCCTGCCCTGGTACTGGTGGGGTTCCGACCACTTTCCGGTGGCGCTGGCTCTCATGCTGGTTGTGCCTGCGGCTCTGGCCGGACTGTTCGGCTGGCTGGCGTTCCGCTCCCGCGTGTCGGGCGTTTATCTCTCGATCATCACACAGGCGCTGACTTATGCGCTGATGCTGGCCTTCTTCCAGAACGGTTTCGGCTTTGGCGGCAATAATGGTCTGACCGATTTCAAGGATATTCTCGGTTTCGATCTGCACAGCCCTCACACCCGCGCCGGGATGCTGTTCATCAGCGGTCTTATCCTTGCAGCGGCGTTGCTGGCGGCACGATATGTGGTTGGCGGCCGTTTCGGAAGTCTGCTGATTGCCGTGCGTGATGCTGAAAGTCGCACCCGGTTTCTTGGCTATCGTCCGGAACAGGTCAAGCTGCTGGTCTGGGTGTTCTCCGCTGTCATCGCGGCGATTGGGGGGGCGCTCTATGTCATTCAGGTTGGCATCATCAATCCCGGCGAATTCGCGCCCGCCAACTCCATCGAAGCCGTGATCTGGGTCGCGGTCGGTGGACGTGGCACGCTGTCTGGTGCTGTCGTGGGAGCGATCCTCGTCAATCTGGGCAAGACGCTGTTTACGGCGTGGCTACCGGAAATGTGGCTCTACGGTCTTGGCGCGCTGTTCATGGCGACGACCCTGTTTCTTCCGCAGGGGTTGATGGGTCTCATGCGTCACATACCGAAGAAACGTCCTTCCGAAGTAACGCCTGAAGTGACAAACCCGGAAGGAGGAGAGGCATGAGCGCCGGAACCCTGCTTGAGCTGAGTCATGTTTCCGTCACGTTTGATGGTTTCCGGGCGATCAACGATCTGTCCCTGTCGCTGGCCCCCGGTGAAATGCGGGCTATTGTTGGACCGAACGGCGCGGGCAAGACCACGATGATGGATATCATCACCGGCAAGACGCGCCCTGATACAGGTGTTGTCCGGTTCCGTGAGCATGACCTGACCAAGCTGGATGAACCCGCCATCGCCCGCATGGGGATTGGCCGGAAGTTCCAGAAACCGACGGTGTTCGAGGAGCTGACTGTCCGCGATAACCTGTTGCTGTCCCTGAAAGGGTTGCGTTCGCCGTTCAGTCTGCTTTTTGCCCGAGAAACGGCGGAAGAGACGGCCCGGATAGACGGTCTTCTGGGCACGATCCGTCTCGGGCGCGAGGCGTTGCGGCAGGCGGGCGGGCTCAGTCACGGCCAGAAGCAGTGGCTGGAAATCGGGATGCTGCTTGGGCAGGAGCCAGATCTTCTGCTGGTCGATGAACCTGTGGCGGGCATGACGGATGCGGAGACAATGGAGACGGCTGACCTCCTGCGCGAGATCAACCGGACCCGCAGCGTGGTTGTCGTGGAGCATGACATGGAGTTCGTGCGGGCGCTGGATGTTAAAGTCACGGTGCTGCACGAAGGGTCTGTGCTGGCAGAAGGCGCGCTGGATCAGGTGAGTAATGATCCACGTGTGATTGAAGTGTATCTCGGACGCTGAGGAAACAGACAGATGCTCGACGTTCAGGACATTCAGCTTCATTACGGCGCGGCGCTGGCTCTGCGCGGTGTTTCTCTTTCAGCCCGCGCCGGAGCCGTGACCTGTCTGCTGGGGCGCAACGGTGTTGGCAAAACCAGCGTTCTGCGCGCCGTCACGGGAATGCACGCCGTCTCGTCCGGCAAGATCATGTGGGAAGGCGAGGACATCACGCGTCTGCCTGCCTACGAGCGGGCGCGGCGCGGGATTGCTACGGTGCCGCAGGGGCGCGACATTTTTCCGCTGCTGACGGTGAAGGAAAATCTGGAGACCGGTTTTGGTCTTCTGCCGCGCGGTCAGAGAAAGATATCTGACGAGATTTATGATCTCTTTCCCATTCTGTCGAAAATGCGTGATCGTCGGGGGGGCGACCTGTCAGGTGGTCAGCAGCAGCAGCTTGCCATCGGTCGGGCGCTGGTCATTCGCCCGCGTCTGCTGGTGCTGGATGAGCCGACGGAGGGGATACAGCCGAGCATCATCAAGGATATCGGCTCAGTCATCGACATGCTGCGGGATCGCGGCGATATGGCGATTCTGCTGGTCGAACAGTATTTCGATTTTGCCTATGAACTGGCGCAGGACGTGGTTGTTCTGGACCGAGGCAAGGTTGTCGCCAGTGGCGCGGTGGAGACGCTGGAGGCAGAGGATATTCGCGGGTTGGTGGCGATCTGAGACTGATGGCAGGTTTTTTGTTTTCGAGCACGAAAAACCTTGCTTTCTGAGGGCCGCATAAACAGATTGGTAACTGTTTTCGGGCCACGAAACGAGAGACAGATTTTCCTGACGGAGGGTTTGGTGATGCGTTTCTTCAGACAGTCTTTTCCGGGCAGGCTTGCAGCGGGTGTTCTTGTCGCGGGCATGGCAGCGGTCTCCCTCTCTCCTCATGCGCGGGCGCAGGAACTGATCCGCGTGGTGGATGCTCAGGGGCATCAGGTTGGCCTGCTCATCCGGGCTCCGGCTGCTTCGCGACCCGCCGGTCTCGTTCCCATGCAGTCCGTTTTTGAAACGATGGACCGTATGATGGCGCAGCAGATGGCGATGATGCGGCAGGCTCAGCAGAACATGCAGGAGATTGCCGGGCATACTCTCGCCACAGCGCCGGTCGAGCGCGGGGCTTCCTACCAGTCCATCACCAGCATGAGCTGGGGCAGGGATGGTGCGACCTGTTCGCAGACAGTGACGGTGAGCCAGAACGGGCAGGCCGCTCCGGTGGTGCATGTTTCAGACATGGCGGGCAAGGCAGGATGTATGCAGGGAGGAGCGGCTTCTTCCACGCCTGATGCGACGCCCGCTGTGCCACAGATCGTCCATCATTCTGATCTGGTTCCGGCGGTGGATACCGACAGCGTTGAAGGCGAGACGAAAAGCACGTCGAGCCATATGTGACGTACGGCCACTACAGGTCGGATTTACTGCCTGTAGTGACTGTTACCGGTAATTCTACTCCTACTCCGCTGGTATGGTCCGGGAGGAGGTCGTCGTAACAGCGCCGACCGGAAAGATTGAATCGTAGGCGATGTTGAAGACAAAGGCATAGACCAGATAAAACAGCGCGATCGACATGCTGAGCGAAAAAGCCTGCATGAGCGAAATACCGAGATAAAGCGCAATTGCCGGCAGCAGGACGACCTGTAGCCCCGCTTCAAACAGCAGCGTATGCCACAACCTTATGCTGATGCTCTTGCTGGCCGAGCCGGTCAGACGAAGCATGATGCGATCGAAAAACAGATTATACAGGTAGTTCCACACCGTCGCTGTCATGGCGCTGCCGACACCAATGGCTCCCATGTCTGACGCCTGCACGCCAAACAGCAGGCTGCCGCATGGTATGACAATGGCCAGTGCGACACATTCGAACAGCAAGGCATGCCTTAGACGGTCGGCGCCTGAACGAAGGGCCGGAGAGGGGTGAGTGGATTCGGTTGACATGAGCGCAACCTACCTAGATTTTTAGATGGGAAAAGTTGGAACCTATCTGTTTTTAAGATGGATCAATGAGCGTATCTTTTGATCAGCTACAGGCCTTTGCAGACACCGTGGCTGCCGGGTCATTTTCTGCCGCCGCCCGGAGAACAGGCAAGGCGCAGTCAGCGATCAGCACGCATGTCAGCAATCTGGAGGATGACCTCGGTGTCCTGCTGTTCAGCCGGGAGGGACGTGTGCCCGTTCTGACACCGGCCGGTCAGAGGTTGCTTGAGGAAGTGCGGGTTGTCCTGGATCGACGTGAGCATCTTGTCGGGGTAGCGCGATCGCTGGAAGAGGGCGTCGAAAACCGGCTTGTCGTCGCTATTGACGAACTTTATCCAGAAAACGCGCTTGGGCCCGTCTTTCAGGATTTTGCAGCCCGGTTTCCGCATGTTGAACTGGAACTGCTGCTCCCTCTTATGGAAGATGTCGGCCATATGGTGCAGGCCGGGACGGCAGATCTCGGCGTGATGTGGCAACAGACCACTCCTCCGGTCGATCTTGCCTTTCGGACAATAGGACGAGTGCCGCTGAGGCTGGTTTGTGGCCGTGACCACCCTTTGGCTGCGCAGCCTGTGGCTTGGGAAGAACTCAAGCGTTATCGCCAGATTCTGGTTGCATCCCGCGGCAAGAAACAGGAGAGGGAGAGTTTGCGCATTGCGGCTGAAGTCTGGTGGGTTGAGAGCAACTGGGTCATTCTGGAAATGGTCAAGCATGGTGTCGGCTGGGCTTTTATTTCAGATCATGTGCTCGCATCCTCACCGGCGGTGTCCCATATTGTCGTGCCGGAACTGCTGTTTGATGCCGGTCATCATCAGGTTCCTCTTTCGATCGTATGGCATAAGAAAAAGGTGCATGGACCAGCCGCCCTCTGGTTGCGCGAAAGAATATGTCAGGAAAAAAGTGTTTTTATTGTCTCTGATGGGTAGGGTCTGTATTTTTATTTTTGGATAATTATGAAGTATATTTCTTTTTATTCTATTCTGTAGTGCGGTCTGTCTATTGCGTATTTTCAGGACTGACGTGGGTGAAAAACAGTCATTTCTGATTTCGATATTTTTATAAAATATTCCTCACGATTTAGTTTGCCCTTGAATGTTTCCCGGCTGTTTCTCTGATTTGCGAAGGTCTTACATATAGGTAATTTTACGCATACCTCCCATACGATACGTTGCCGTAACGTAATCAGAACGCCGGGTGATGGCTGTGGTCACAAGAGGGGGTGTTCATGATTGCGCGAGTGTCACGGTTTTCGTCGGACCAGAAAAAGAAATTATTGCGTTGTGGAAGTGCTCTGTCAGCGTTTGCTCTGTTGGGAGTGATGTCTCCACAGCACGCAAAAGCAGCAATGACTGTCAATTTTGGAAAAAACCAGTTCTTTACATTCGGTGTCGGTGTAAGAGGGCAGTATCTGACCCGTGATCCGGGTGCGACACCAAGCAATTCAAGTGCCGCCAGCGCCTCGAATCTGCGTATCTACATGGGTGCCCAGTTCCACAAATATGTGAAGACGACAGTCAATCTTGAAAGATTGAGGGACGGAAACTGGAACCTTCTCGATGGCATTCTTCAGGTTGAACCCTGGAAAGAGTTCAATGTCTGGTTCGGGCGGATGCTGCCGGGAAGCGATCGTTCCAACCTCGACGGTCCGTATTTCCTCAGTACTTATGCCTATCCGCTTGTTTCCCAGTATCCGGGAGCGTGGTCAGGGCGTGATGACGGCGTCACCGTCTGGGGAAAGACGCTGAAAGACCGGTTCCGCTATACTCTTGGCATGTACCGTGGACATAACTGGGTCGATGGTGGATCGAACTATGGCGAGCACCCGCTGTTCGCAGGGCGTCTGGAGTACAATTTCCTCGATCCCGAGCCGTCTCCTGCCTATTACACGGCAAGCACCTATTACGGTAAGGCGGACATTCTCGCGATTGGTCTGGCCGGACAGTATGAAGTGGACGGTGTCGGAAGCGCTCAGGAGAAAGGTGACTACAAAGCGTGGAATGTCGATGGTCTTTTTGAAAAGAAGATCGGGAAAAATGCTCAATATGGCGTGTATACTCTGGAAGGCGCCTATTACCAGTATTACACTGATGGCGTGAAGGATATCCCTGCCGGCTACAAGCAGCGGGCTCCGGAATATGGCAATGTCGGAGGCATCAACAACGGCACGGCGTTTCTTGCCAGCACGGCCTACCTGATTCCCTACAAGCTGGGATGGGGACGCATCCAGCCCCTGGTACGTTATCAGGAGTTCCGGTTTAAAAAAGACCTGTATGGACCGGGACATCCGAAAACGACCCAGTTTGATGCTGGAGCAAACTACGTCATGGATGGTCATAATCTGCGTTTCACCTTCGATTATGTCCGCTACCACGCAGCCGGTACCCAAGTTTCAAATGCTTTCCTGCTGGGTATGCAGTTCCAGTACTGATCTTCCGAATGCAGATGACATCATGAAATGGGCGTAATGACGAACGAAGCTGTCGGGGGATATCGAAAATGTTGACTTTGAAACGAACAATCCACATGGGAGCGTTCATCATTCTTCTCTGCGCTGGAAAAGGCCATGCTCTTGCCGCGCCAAACTACGAGGCGATGGATTGCCGACATCTTTTTGCTGAAGATGTGAGTCTTTCTGATCGGATAGCGGTCATCAAGCAGAAACAGGCTACGGCCATATCGAATGGATCAGATACAGCCGACAATGGCTTCTTTGTGAAATTTGATTCCGTTCCGGGTGTGGGAATCATGCATGGACTCACCCTGTCACCGGAAGGGAAGCCTCTTGGTGATGAGGTCTCCGATGCTGAAATCACCGAACTCACCAGAGAACTGACTGTTGTGAAACGGCAGCAGAGCCGAAAAGTCTGTCCGACAATGACGGCTCCGCTGGAGATACAGACACGGCTGAAAGATGATCAGATTCGTGTCGCTCCCTGAATTTCTCTGTAGCACGTTAGAGCAACATCCGATCAGACGGAATCGTCTGGTCGGAAAAGTTGCTCGATAAACAATGAACTGGAGCGGCATCCGTGATCCAGTCTGAACGGATGCCGCTCTAAATATCGGGCTGGTTCTGCTTCGGCAGATCCAGCCCGATATGCTTTCATTTCAGGGGGGACAGGCCTCCCTTGTCACAGATAAACCGGGCGATATCTTCGACACCCTCACCTTTGCGTATGTTGGTGAAGACAAAAGGCCTTTCTCCACGCATCCGTTTGCTGTCCCGATCCATAACCGAAAGATCGGCTCCGACATGAGGAGCCAGATCAATCTTGTTGATGACCAGCAGATCGCTTTTTGTGATGCCGGGACCACCTTTGCGGGGAATTTTGTCACCGGCGGAAACGTCGATGACATAGATGGTCAGGTCAGCCAGTTCCGGACTGAACGTCGCAGCCAGATTGTCGCCGCCACTCTCGACAAGAACAATATCAAGATTGGGGAACTTGCTGTTTAGTTCATCAATTCCAGAAAGATTGATGCTGGCGTCCTCGCGAATGGCCGTATGCGGACAACCGCCCGTCTCGATCCCCATGATACGTTCGGGAGGCAGCGATCCGGCGCGCGTGAGGAATTCCGCATCCTCTCGGGTGTAGATGTCGTTGGTCAGCGCCGCGATATCGAACTGGTCGCGGAAGCGTCGGCAGAGCGCGTCCATGAGCGCCGTTTTGCCCGTTCCAACAGGACCGCCGATACCGACGCGCAGGGGGCCGTGATGTTTCTCCGTCATGTTCTGAACAACCTCGTTTCCTGAGTTTCATGATGCATTGCCGCAAGATCGGAACGGAAACAGAGTCCTCCGGCATCTTCCAGCGTCAGGGTTCTTGTCGTGGCAACAGCAGTTGCCATCCGCTCTTCAAGTCCTGCGAGAGCGCGCAGACCGTCTGTCTGACCGAGCGGAATCAGGCGCACGGCTGCTGAAACAAGAGCGGAAACCGCAACGTGAGCACAGCCCAAAGCGCCAACATCCTCATCAAATCCAGCAGCCTTCAGCGCAACACCATACATTACCGGCAGAGGCCAGCGAACAGCCAGCGTGCTGACGGCAGGAGGCAGGCAGTCCCAGACTTTCACTGCCCGTAAAAAAGCTTCACCCTGTTTGACGGTTTCTTCAAACCGCTCACGTGATGATGCCAGCGCACATCCTTCCTGAGCCACCGAACGCATGGTTTCGGGTGTTTCAGCCCGCCAGGCTGCCCGCAGCAGGATCATGTCGGTGTACAGACTGCCATGCGCCAATAAACTGGCGATCCATTCGACAAGAGTCGGGACATTGGTGACATCGCCACACTCAATGGCCCATTCCAGACCGTGACTGTAAGCAAACCCGCCAGTTGGAAAAGCCGGTGACAGCCACGAGAGAAGTCTGGTGAGTTGCAGGGTGTCCATCATGCGTCTCGCAGGCAGTCAGTGATGGTGATGATGCCCGCCGCCGTGATCATGTCCATGCTCATGGCTGTGCGCGTGCATCTCTCCGTGACTGTGGGAGTGTCCTTGTCCGGAAGAGTAAGCCCCCGTTTCCGGATCGAACGGTGCATGAACGGTATGAATGTGGCCGCCCAGTCCTTTCACCATGTCTGCAATCACGTGGTCATTGCGGATCAGGATACGTTTTTCCTCGATCATGGCTGGCAGGTGCCGGTTGCCCAGATGCCACGCCATACGCAGTAGATGCAGCGTGTCATGACCGGTCACTTCCAGCAGGTCTTCCTGCTGCGCTTCGACCCGCACGACACGGCCGTCTTCCAGCAGCAGCCCTTCTCCGGCGCGGAGCAGGCGGGCATGTTCAAGATCGAGTAGCAGCCGCTCACCCGAACGCAGATCGAGCATCATGCGACGGCGATGGCGGCCTTCGTAATCGGCGGAGAAGACATCGCACTCACGCGAACGGTCCCAGCTTCCCGCTGGCAGGATTTCAGAACATCTCATATCAGAACAGGAAATAACGCTGGGCCATAGGAAGAATCTCCGCTGGTTCGCAGGTCAGAAGCACGCCATCGGCGCGGACTTCATAGGTTTCAGGATCAACCTCGATCACCGGGGTCGCATCGTTGTGGATCATGCTCCGCTTGCCGATGCCGCCACGGGTGTTCGACACAGCCGACAGATGACGTCTGAGGCCGAGTTTATGGCCGATATCGTCTTCCAGCGCAGCCTGAGACACAAAGGTCACACAGGTCGCGGCAAGAGAACCGCCGAGCCCACCGAACATCATCCTTCCATGTACTGGCTGCGGGGTGGGAATGGAGGCGTTCGGATCACCCATCATCGCGTAGACGATAGCGCCACCCTTGACGACAAGATCAGGCTTCACGCCAAAGAAAGCCGGGTCCCACAGGACGAGATCAGCAAGTTTTCCGACTTCGACCGAACCGACCTCATGCGCCAGACCATGCGAGATGGCCGGGTTGATCGTATATTTCGCGATATAGCGTTTGGCGCGGTTGTTGTCCGCATCGCCGTCTCCCAGCAATGCGCCGCGTTGGAGCTTCATCTTGTGAGCCGTCTGCCATGTGCGGATGGAGACTTCACCGACACGACCCATCGCCTGACTGTCCGAAGACATCATCGACAGCACGCCCATGTCGTGAAAGATGTCTTCGGCAGCAATGGTTTCCCGACGGATGCGGCTTTCCGCGAAGGCGATGTCTTCCGGCAGACTGGGGTTCAGATGATGGCACACCATGAGCATATCGAGATGCTCGTCCAGCGTGTTGATGGTGTAGGGCCGCGTGGGATTGGTGGAGGAGGGGAGGACGTTCGGCAGCCCCGCCACGCGGATGATATCCGGTGCGTGACCGCCGCCCGCGCCCTCTGTGTGGAACGCATGGATCGTGCGGTCCTTGAAGGCGGCGATGGTGTCTTCGACAAAACCGCTTTCGTTGAGCGTGTCGGTGTGAATCATCACCTGCACATCCATGCGGTCGGCGACCGACAGGCAGCAGTCGATCGCGGCGGGCGTGGAGCCCCAGTCCTCGTGCAGCTTCAGACAGCTTGCCCCGGCGCGCACCATCTCTTCCAGCGCTTCGGGACGGGAGGCATTACCCTTGCCAGCGAAAGCCAGATTGACTGGAAGCCCTTCCGCCGCCTGCAACATCCGCGCCATATGCCACGGACCGGGCGTGCAGGTGGTCGCCGCCGTGCCGGTGGCGGGGCCGGTGCCGCCGCCGAGCATGGTGGTGATGCCGGATGACAGCGCCTCTTCGATCTGCTGTGGGCAGATGTAATGAATATGGCTGTCGATACCGCCTGCCGTCAGGATTTTGCCTTCACCGGCAATGACTTCCGTGCCGGGACCGACGATGATGTTCACACCGGGCTGCACGTCCGGATTGCCCGCCTTGCCGATGGCACGGATACGTCCGCCGACAAGCCCGACATCAGCCTTCACGATGCCCCAGTGATCGAGGATCACCGCGTTGGTGATGACGGTATCCACAGCGCCTTCAGCGTTGGTGCGCTGGGACTGGCCCATGCCGTCACGGATGGTCTTGCCACCACCGAATTTTACTTCCTCACCATAGATGGTGAAGTCTTTTTCAATCTCGACCAGGATCGCGGTATCGGCCAGTCGCAGACGGTCGCCCGTCGTCGGCCCATAGGTCATGGCGTAGTCAAAACGGCTCAGTCTTGCCATCAGTCAATCTCCCCCATGACGTCACCCCGAAAGCCGATGGCGCGTCGTGCGCCCCGGAACGGCACGAGCGTGACTTCGCGCTCCTGTCCCGGCTCGAAACGCAGCGCGCCGCCGGACGGCACATCCAGACGCCAGCCGCGGGCTTTATCGCGGTCGAACTTCAGCGCCGGATTGGTTTCGGCAAAATGATAGTGGCTGCCGACCTGAATCGGGCGGTCACCCGTGTTCGTGACCAGAAGTGTCAGGCGTTCTGCGCCTGCGTTCAGTTCGATATCGCCCGTTTTGGGGAAGATCTCGCCGGGAACCGCGCCGGGGGGGAGGGGATCAGCGTATCGGGTCATGAACCGTCACCAGTTTTGTGCCATCGGGGAAGGTCGCTTCGACCTGAACATCGTGGATCATCTCGGCGACGCCCTGCATCACCTGATCGCGGGTGATGACATGAGCGCCGCGTTCCATCAGATCGGCCACGCTCGCGCCATCGCGTGCACCCTCGACCACGAAATCCGTAATCAGCGCGATCGCTTCCGGGTAATTCAGCCTGACCCCGCGTTTCAGCCGCTTTCGGGCGACGATGGCCGCCATGGCCACCAGCAGCTTGTCTTTTTCCCGAGGCGTCAATTTCATGACCCGAGTGCTCCCTTGTCCAGCCTACGGCGCACGCGCCACCGTTCTTTCATGTGATCCTGCCCCATCATGCGCGCCACGTCACCGGATCACCTCGTCCTTCCCGCAGAATGGACAGCAGACGCCGGGAAAGCCGTGAGATGGCGAGATTGCTGACCCCAAGCGCTCGGACCACCAGCATCCCGTTCCACGCCGATGCGGCGGCTTCCACACCATTCTCCTGCGTGCCGAGAGCTTCCCTCACGAGGGCGAGCCATGCCTCCGCGTCCGGCGCGACCAGCCACAGTGTCAGCATCACCGTCCGTCCGGCGGCGATGGCCTTCTGCTCCAGAAGTCTGGCGAGCGGTCCTTCCGCGATCAGCGATTCTACCCAGAGCAGTTCATCATCCCTTTTGATCCGCAGGCGGTCCCGCAGGCGGATATGCTCGACCGTCTCGTCTGAGCCGGAGCGTCCGAAAACCCGTGTCTCACAGCCGAGGACTATCGCGTCTCCGGCCATGTCGATTTCCAGAAGCCGGGATGTCGCGCTCCGGTCGAAAAAGATCGTCTCCAGAGGAAGCCAGTCCAGCCGCGCACCTGATTCGACCGTGCAGCGGGCTTCAATACGGGCTGGCGCATCCTGCTCGCGCGCCTTGTAAATCCGTTCCGCTGCCTGTGTCGTCACGGTCAGGCAGCTTCCTGTCCGGCAGACAATGTCACCGCTGATCCGGTCGCCTGCCGCAATGCCACCGGAGACATTGACCAGTACGGCTTCCGGTGTGCCCTGTGGACGACGCGGCATCAGGATGCGGCAACAGCCCTGCTGCCGCAGTCCGGAAATCCGTGTGGCATTTTCGGACAGGCGGACCTCCAGACCGTAAGCACCGACGGCGCGCTGAAGCAGCGCCGGATCGGTCGCTTCTGACTGATCAGCCATACGGATCAAAGACATCTGGTCACGCGGCAACGGGATGGTCCATCACTTCCATGCAGCACATAAAGCGGGTTCTTTCCAGTTCCGCAATGGAAGAAAATACGTAGTGAATGAAGCAAGGTCTCTGAAATCTGCATGGCTCTTCAATGAATGTGTGGATTGAGAGTGTTTGCTTCATCGTTGATCAAACTGAACTTCGTTTCGATCCAATGGTTTTCCGGTCGCGGATGTGTTCCAAGCTGAAGCAGGCTTATGATGCAGGGAGAGAAGAGACCGATGGACATTGCAAAACTGGACGCCCTGCGCCGGAAATACGGTTCCGCATCGGGCGGCGACATGTTCGATCCGGAGTTCAAGGCTGTTGCCGCGACGCAGTTTTCCGGTGGTGACCGACGCAGCAAGTCCTATTCCGGTGTGCAGACCTTCCTGTCCCTGCCATATTGTCCTGATGCCGCCTCATCCGATGACTTTGGCGGTCTCGATGTAGCCGTTGTCGGCGTGCCGATGGACCTTGGTGTCACCAACCGGTCCGGCTCCCGCTTTGGGCCGCGCGCCGTGCGTGACATCGAGCGGATCGGTCCCTACGAGCATGTCCTGAAGCGTGTGCCGTCCAGCATGTGCAAAGCGGCGGATATCGGCGATGTCGGGTTTCGCAGCCGCTTCAGCCTCGAAAAGTCGCATGAGGATATTCAGGAATTCTATGGCCGTCTGGTAAACGCCGGCGTCATTCCCCTGTCTGTCGGCGGAGATCATTCCATCAGCTATTCGATCCTCAAGGCGGTCGGAGCGAAGCAGCCTGTCGGTATGGTGCATTTCGACGCGCATTGCGACACCAGCGGCGAATATGAGGGCGCAAAGTTCCATCACGGCGGTCCGTTCCGTCTCGCGGTTCTGGACGGTGTTCTGGACCCTGAGCGCTGCGTGCAGATCGGCATTCGCGGCTCTTCCGAATATCTCTGGGAGTTCTCGAAGGACTCCGGCATGACCGTCATTCATGGCGAGGACGTACCGAAACTCGGGACCGAGGCCATTCTGAAAACAGTCCGTGACGTTATCGGCGCCGGTCCTGTCTATGTCAGCTTTGATGTGGACTGCCTTGATCCGGCTTTTGCACCCGGCACCGGCACGCCGGAGGTGGGAGGGCTGACAACCCGGGAAGCGCTGGAACTGCTGCGTGGACTTGATGGTCTCGATATCGTGGGTGGTGATGTTGTCGAGGTCGCGCCGCAATATGACGCGACCACCAATACGGCGCAGGCGGGCGCCCAGATACTCTTTGAGATTTTCAGCCTGATCGCAGGGAAAATCGCCGCTCGATAACCGGAAACTGTGTTTTGTATCTCATTTGAAAATATCCCCCTTTGTTTTTCATGAAGACAAAGGGGCGTCCCGGCTCCGCCACATCAGGCAGGCGCGATCGGGAGAATGAGGTCAGATGCAATGAGCGTTTCTGTCGCTCAGGGTTCGGAAGGCGCTTCCGCATCCGCTGTCTGGGCTTGCCTGGAAAAATCAAGCGAAGCTTTTTTGAAAATCCGGGAGTGTCGTCTTTTCGGCAAAAAAGCCTGAATCGAAAAAAATATCCATTTTTGTCAGTATGTTAATTTCCTGAAAAGCCTCAAAGTTTCAGGTGGAAGAGGTTCCCTGTTGGGTTTCACGGCGTTCATCGGTTATAGGGCGTTGGGTATCTTTTGACAGACACTGCGGGATGCGGTGCGTCCCGGGGAGTGTCGTGAAAATGATCCGTTTGCCGCTTCAGGGGAGAACCATGCATGCAGGCTGACATTCCGGCGCGTTCCGCTGTTGTCGACCTTGGCTCCAACTCTGTCCGCATGGTCGTCTTCGATGGGGTTTCACGGAATCCGGTCTCCATCTTCAATGAAAAGGCCGTTCTTCGTCTTGGTCGGGGGCTGACCCATACGGGACGGCTGAATGAAGAGGGCGTCGCGCTGGCCGTCGATGTACTGCGCCGTTTTCATGCCATTGCCCGCGGCATGAATGCCGATCCGTTCGAGATTCTGGCTACTGCCGCCGTGCGCGATGCCGAAAATGGTCCTGAGTTCGTCGCTTCTCTCCGGAAAATCATGCCGGATGTGCCGATCCGCATTCTGTCCGGGATCGAGGAGGCGGACCATGCGGCGCTTGGTGTGCTGTGCGGCATTCCGGAGGCGGACGGTCTTGTGGCGGATATCGGCGGAGGATCGCTTGAACTGATCCGCATTGATTCTGAAGGACGGCATGACGCCAACACGCTTCCGCTGGGCGTGATCCGTCTGGGTGACCGGGCCAATGGCGACCTTATGGCCGCCAAAGCCATAGCTGATGACGAGCTTGCCGGAGTCGAGTGGCTGGAGACGATGAAAGGCCAGACGCTCTATCTTGTCGGTGGCGCTTTTCGCGCCCTTGCGCGTCTGCAGATCGCCCGTACCAGCTATCCGTTGAATATCCTGCATTATTATACCCTGACTCCGCAGATGGCGCGGGAGATGACGGGCTGGCTCATCCAGAGCAACCGGCGCGTCCTGGAACGCCTGCCCGGCGTGCCGAGGAAACGGCTGGATGACGTTCCATTCGCCGCGACGGTTCTGCGCCGTCTGCTCAAGCGGGTTTCACCGGATCGCGTCGTGTTCTGCGTCGATGGCCTGCGGGAAGGCTGGTATGCGCTGAACGTTGCGCCGGACCTCCAGCAGGAAGACCCGCTGGAATCCATGGCCCGGCAGATGTGTGAGCGCCTTGGTCGCAGCACGACGCTGCCTGAGGCGCTGTTCGACTGGATTTCCGTGATCTTCCCCGAAGAGACCGAGCATCAGAAGCGGCTGAGAAAAGTGGCGTGCTGGCTGTCTGACGTAGGCAGCCACGATCATCCGGAATATCGGGCTGAACAAACGTTCCTGCGTATCCTGTGGATGCAGAGTGGAGGGATTGATCACGAGGCCCGCGCTGCCCTCGCTCTCGCTCTGGCCATCCGGTATGAAGGAGAGGTCGATGCGGTGTGGCTGGCTCCGGCGCGGGCCCTGCTGGATGCGGAGACCTTCACCTGGGGGCTCACTCTCGGTTTTTCGCTCAGGCTGGCCTATTCCCTGTGCGGCGGAACGGAAACGCTGCTCAACGGCACAAGACTGGAGCGGGAAGAAGGCGGTCTCTGCCTGTATCTCACTTCGGCGCGTGTAGCCGTGCGGGGAGACTCCGTACGTCGGCGTCTGACCCGGCTGGCGCAGATCATGGGGCTCGAATCCCGTGTTGATGAAGTGCCGTCAGTCTGAAAAAATCCCTGTCAGGGGCTGACAGCCTGCATGAATGACCCTGTTCCGCGTATTGCGGGATCATGGCCGGGGCAGGGTGTCGCCCGGAAAAAGCCAGAGAGTACACGCACTTGCGATCAGTCAGGTGTGATAAATAGCGATATGCTCCAGATTCCGTTTATATCGCCTGTAGGTGCGGCGCGGTCTCGACCCGGAAGAAACTGTTTCAGGACCCGTTTTTCCGTGGTGCGGTGAGGTGGGGCGCAGGTGTGAAGCAGAGCGTGCCTTAACGGGAGTCGAATGGTGACGACAGCAGAGCAGGTCTTTTCGCAGCCGACAGCCGTGGTCCGTCAGGCTGTGCCCGAAGGGCCGCCTGTCCGCGTGCTGGTAGCTGACGATGATCCCGCAATCCGCTCGCTTGTTCGTGGCGTCTTCACCGTCAGCCCGTGCTGCTCCGGCTGCGTGGAGGCGGAAGACGCCGAGGATGTTTTCGCAGCGCTGGAGGCTTCTCCTCCGGATGTCATCCTTCTCAGATCAGCACTTGCCGGGATGAACGGGTTGCAGGTCACGCGATCCATCATGGTCCGGCATCCGGTTCCGGTCGTCATCATGGCTGACCAGGCGGAA
Source organism: Acetobacter sp. (assembly GCF_022483985.1). Classification (NCBI taxonomy): domain Bacteria; kingdom Pseudomonadati; phylum Pseudomonadota; class Alphaproteobacteria; order Acetobacterales; family Acetobacteraceae; genus Acetobacter; species Acetobacter sp. The sequence continues at coordinate 551,779 of NZ_JAKVME010000001.1, forward strand.
GAGGACATGGACCGGGCGTTTGAATGTCTCCGGTCGGGTGCACTGGATATTGTCACACGGACAGAGGCCGGGCTTTCCTTGCCGGAAACCGTTACCCGTGTCGTCAGCCTTGCACGTCAGGTCAGGGCGCTACAGAAGCGTCAGGATGTGCCGGAAGCGCGACCGGATGTGTCCGCCCTTCCGGTTCAGGCTCTTTTCCTGCTGGCGGGGACGGGGGCTCTTGGAGCGGCCCTACGTGTCTGGCAGGGTTGTGCCCCTTCTTTTTCTGTGCCGGTTGTTCTGGTGACAGCGCTTGCGCCTTCCCTGCTGCCCGGGTTCGTCCGCTGGCTCGATGACACGCTTGAAGAGGGCGCGCTACTGGCGGATTTGAACACTGGGCAGCCTCTTAAGGTCGGGCCGCTGAATGTTGTGGCGGCCTCTGCCCTGCCGCGGGTGGTGGCTTCCGGCGACAGGGGGCTCATCCTCGCCGGACTGCCAGAAGGGCCGTGGTCCGCTTCCCACGTCTCATCGGGAGAAAACGGCTTTGACGTGCTGCTCGCCTCGCTTGCCGAGGTGGCGCCAGAAGAGACTGTAAAAGAGACTGCGGCGGTTTTGCTGGGGGGGCTCCATTCTTCGGGGGCGGCCGGTCTTTCCCTTCTGAAACGTGCTAGGGGGCGTACTTTTGTGGAGTTACCGGCGCTGTGCCCTTTCGCTCAAAGCTCCTTTACCGCCGTCCGGATCGGGGCTGCGGATGTGTACGCAAATGTCAGCAGTCTCGTGGCGTTGCTCGACGGCCTCGGCGCGTCACAGGCAGAGTCCGGTGCGTAGGCATGAGCAATCGCAAGCCCCTCGTTCTTCTGGTTGGACAGTCTGAGACAACGGATCGGTTCTCGGCAGGACTGACCGGACATGGCTATGAGGTCAATGTTGTCGCAGACGCGGAAGCGGCGCTTGATAGTCTCGATCAGTGGCCCCCCGCCATTCTTGTTACGGAATTTTCCTTGCCCGGTATGACGGGATGCAAGATGGCGCGCCATCTCCGTCTCAACAGGCTGACACGCTCCCTGCCCATCATCATGCTGACCGATGACGAAGCCATGATGGGCGAGGCTTTCAGAGCGGGGATTGATGTCTGTGTCTCCCGCGCCGCGACACCGGCCTTTCTTGCCTTGCGTATCGAAACACTGTTGCGTGGCCTGAAAATTACCGCGCAGGCCATGATGCAGGAGCGGTTCAGACGTCCTACCGTGGCAATCGCCATGATGAGCGATGGCTGCCTGCGACACTGGCCAGCACACGCTGTTCAGGAAGAGACCTCGCCACCTGTGGTGGACCTGCTGAAAGGAGAAGGCGTGGACACGGTCCTGCTTGATCCTTCCGCCCTTTCCGGAGCGCCGGATTTCTGGCTGCCCGCCGTTGACTGCGTGGTGGTGGACCTGTCCTCTCGCACATTCGATGGGCTGGCTTTCTGCCGTCTGCTCGACAGGCAGCGTCATGCCTCGTTCGCCACCACGCTCACGCCACCGCGTCTGCTTGGCTTTGGAGGCGATGGGGAAACCGGCGCAGTCGCGGCCTACGAAGCCGGTGTTGATGATTGTGTCGGATCGTCAGTCAGTCCTGAGATTCTACTTCTTCATGTTCGCAGCCTGCTGTATCGCAAGGCCATTCTCGATGAGAGTCTGCGCAGCGAGGCTGAGCGCGCCGCACGCGATGCCGCCATGGAGGGCGCACGGGCCAAGACGGTTCTGGCGGATGCGCTGGAACAGGCCAATGACGAACTCGGCGCAGCCAACCGCAAGCTCATCGAGGCGCAGACCCGCCTTGTGCAGTCAGCGAAGATGGCGTCTCTCGGCGAACTGGTTGCCGGTATAGCCCATGAATTCAATAACCCCCTCGCTTTTGTCATCGCGCATGAGGCCACGGTTTCCCGGACGCTGGAAGGCGCATTGTCGGCGCTGGAAAAGGGAGATGTCGAAAACGTCAGGATGCTTCTTGAAAAAGGGCAGGACCGTCTTGGGGCCACTTCAATCGGTCTTGGACGCATGCGGGATCTGGTCTCCAGCCTGAGGCGTTTTTCCAGACTGGATCAGGGAGCATTTGAAGATGTCAATCTCCCCGATGCGATCAACACTGTCCTTGCGCTGCTGTCTCCGAAACTCTCTGAAAATATCAAGGTCGATCTTTCATTCAATGCGCCGCCCGTTCTCCGGTGTCAGGTGGCGCTCGTGCATCAGGTTGTCATGAACATCATCAGCAATGCAGCCGATGCCCTGCTTTCCCTGCCGGAAGGCGACCAGAGGATTCCCCTGATCAATATCAGCACCGACCTGAGCGATGCGGAGGAGGGAGCGGCGACCCACTACGTCATTTCCATCTGCGATAACGGGCCGGGTATTTCGCCTTTCATGCGCGAGCGGGTGTTCGAGCCCTTCTTCACCACAAAGCCCGTTGGTGAAGGCACCGGCCTTGGCCTTGCTACTGCATACGGCATCGTGCAGGCTCATGGTGGGACGATCGAGGTCTCCAAATCCTCCATGGGTGGGGCCTGTTTCACGGTGGCGATCCCCTGTCTGCACCCGGATACAGCGGAAGGAACGGCTTTTCTTGTGGGAGAGTTGCCATGAGCACGATACCCGGCGGCATTCATCAGGACAGGATTCTGATCGTTGATGACGAACCGGAAATCCTGATTGCTCTCACCGATCTGCTTGATGACGAATTTGTGACCGTTCAGGCTTCCTCCGCGCAGGAAGCCCTGACGGTTCTCCGGAATCACCCCGATATTTCGGTGATCATTTCTGACCAGCGCATGCGCGACATGACGGGTGACATGTTCCTCACCGAAGCCCGCAAAAGCTCGGATGCAGGAACAATTCTCCTGACCGGCTATGCCGATCTGGATACCGTGGTATCGGCGCTCAATCGCGGAGCAATCTCTTTTTACGCCGCAAAACCGTGGGAGGCAGGCAGCCTGCTGGCCATGGTGCGGGAAGCTGCTGCCGGTTGCCGGACGCGTCGTGAACTGACGACGGAACGGGCCCTGCTGAGGAGTCTTTTCGATAATCTTCCATTAGGACTTGCGATTACCGATACGGAAGGGCGTATCACGCGGCTGAACGCGCTGGCGGCGGAAGCGTTCGGGCGACCATTGAAGGAGTGCATCGGACAGGCGGAAACGGCCCTGCTTGGCGATGTGCCTGTAGAGACAAGAAACGTTGGCGACCTGCGGACGACTGATGAGTTCCCGGGCGTAAGGCGGACTGGTCCCGATGGCCGGGAAAGCTGGCACAGGATTTCCAGGGTTGAACTCGCGCCCCCATCGGATTCATCGCCTGTCCATCCGGTTTCGGTTCTGATCGACCAGAATGTCACCGACCTGATTGAAATGGAAAAACGGGCGCGTCAGGCTGACAAGATGCAGGCCATCGGCACACTGGCTGGCGGCATCGCGCATGATTTCAACAATCTTCTGACGGCTATTCTGGGCTCCCTTGAGCTTGTTCAGGATATGCAGCCGCCGACCGACCCCAATATCAGCCGTCTCTTCACCAACGCGATGGATGCAGCCCGTCGAGGGGCTGTGCTGACACAGAAACTGCTCGATTTCAGTCGCCCGCGTGATCTCGCCCGTCGGCCGGTGGATGTGCCGAAACTGCTGGGGCAGATGCAGGGTCTTCTGGCGCAGAGTGTTGGTGGTGGTGGCGCGCGTGCTGTTCCGGTCCGGCTCAGACTTCCCGATGAGGAACTGCCGCAGGCCTCCACCGATCCATCGTTGCTGGAAGTCGCTCTGGTCAATCTGTGCCTCAACGCCCGTGATGCCCAGCCGAAAGGCGGCGAAATCATCATTTCCGCTGAAGCCGTGACGCTGAGTGCGGAAGATCAACGGAAAAACACGGTGGTCGGGCGATCTGGTCGTCCCCTTCTCCCGGGCCATTATGTTGTCGTTTCCGTGGCCGATCGTGGGGTTGGCATGACGCCGGAAACACAGGCCCGTATTTTTGAGCCGTTCTTCACGACAAAATCAGTCGGTTCCGGCATCGGACTCGGACTGCCGATGGTGTACGGTTTCGTCCAGCGCAATGGCGGCGATGTCAGGGTTTCCAGCAATCCCGGCGTCGGCACCTCGATCGAGCTCTGGCTTCCCGCCATCAGCAGGGACGGAAACCCGGGAGCCATACAGCCGGCACCAACGGAAACGCATCACAGCCACGGCAATCAGCGCAGTATCCTTGTTGTGGATGATGATCCTGCCGTGGCCGCCGTGACTGTGGGCTTTCTTGCCAAGGCGGGGTTCAGGGTTCTGGAATGCCACAGTGGAATGAAGGCCCTCGATCTGGTTCGCTCCCGCCCGGACATTGGCCTCGTGGTCATGGATTTGCTGATGCCGGAGATGAATGGGGACGAATGCGCCCGTCGGATCGCGGTTCTGCGACCCGATCTGGCCGTGATTTTCGTGACGGGATTTGCTGACCGCGCCATCCTGCCTCCGGATGCACGTGTGCTGGCCAAACCCTTCACGCGGGAGGCGCTGCTGTCTGGTGTGGAGGATCTTATTCCGGTAAAGTAGGAGGCTGCTTTGGGGGGCAACGGAATGTCTGGTTTCGGTTAGAAAGTCTTATAAAGCGGGCGTCTCCGCCAATCTCGATGCAGCTCACCGGGTCGAAACGAAAATGCCCTGCATCGACTACTCAGGCAACGTCTGAAGGTACGGGACTTCGAGCGTTAGACTACAGAAATTGACGTCCGTGTCGCCATATTTACTTGCTTCACGGCGCTGGTAAGTCCAATCACATGTCCTGTCCTAAAAACCTCAAAAAGCAGAGCACGTCCATCTACCATTTGTGCAATAGACTTCTAAAGTAAGCATGAATGACCACCAACCGAAGGATAAGGAAAGAGCGAATGGTCATATTGAACATTGAACCGATTATTACGAAATCTTCGGGTGGATGGCCTGTAAAAATTACAGGAATCGCTCCGTGCGAGTCTGATTTCATCATAGGCATTATTGACACACCGGCCATGGGTTCCATCAACGGGAGATGGAATGATGTTGGACTGCGCTCGGGTGGAAACATGCCAGATGATAGTCTCGATATTACAGACCCGGAAATAATGAATCTTATCCACATAGCCTCAAAATTGAAGTGACGGATAGGATAGAGAATATGATTGTTGACAACAAAATGACACTTTCTGAATTTCAAGTGCGCGCACTATTATCGTCTGGGCAAGGGCCGAAGCACTTCAAAAGGACTCGAGTATTTAGGCCGAAAACAGTCGTTTACTTCGACCAAAATGTATTTTCTGATTTAAATGATGATGAGATCGCCTTTTGTAAAAAAAATCGTAAGACCAAATTTGCTTATAGTCCCGCCCATGCGGAAGAAATGTTCAGAATGCAACAAAGCGACAAAAAAGATCGAATTATAAGCATAATATCTCATCTTACAAATGGATTATCTATACAACCGAAAAGCGGACAGGAGCCAATGAGATTTTTCAAAGAAGAACTGGGCTGCGTTATTGATAGGTGCAAATCCGATAGAGATGCTACCGGCGTCGTCGAACAAATTAAAATAGCAAACATAGATTCAAATAAGAATCCAGATTCAGAGGAGATAAAGGAGGTAAATAATAGACTTTCTAATGTATTAATGGATTTAACTGATGAAGAATTTTCTAAGCTTATTCAGGAAAGCAAGAGTCACTCTCCATCACCGCACAAAGAAGATTTTTCTAAATTCAGAGATTTTGAGAGCATAAATCATTGTTTCTATACTCTTCACAACATACTAGACGTAATGAATTTCAAAGTTGATAGGGGCGAGCGCGCAAAGAGAAGTGCCTTGTATGATATAGAACACACAAAATACGCATCAGCATGCGATATATTTGTTACAGAAGACAAGCGGCTTCTTTCACGGGCAAAAATTATTTTCGAGTTCATGGGAATAAAAACGCTGGTCGGAACAAAAGAGCAATTTTTTTCCGGAGCAATGTAGCGGCGAGAGAACCGCGCAGATTTTTATTTTGGGGTTTATGTCTGCTTTACGAAAAGCCGAATACTTACTTAAGCGTCCAGAATGAGGGCGTAAGCAGTCACGCACTCCAATAAATCAAGCCTACAAAACACCCCCCTCTGCCTGAACACCAACAACATTCAGGCAGAGGAAGCAAGACAGCCTCAATCCCGCTCGTCCGCGTAAGGGTTTTTCGTGCCTCGTAGTTGCAGCCGGATGGGCACGCCGGTCAGACCGAAGGTCTCACGCAGGCCATTTACCAGATAGCGCTTGTAATCATCCGGCAGTTGCTCGGCACGGGTGCCGAATACCAGAAAGGTCGGGGGGCGGCTTTTGACCTGCGTGATGTAGCGCAGCTTCAGGCGTCTGCCCTGAACCAGCGGTGGCGCATGACGCTCCAGCATCATGTCGAACCAGCGGTTCAGTTCGCCGGTCGGAACGCGACTGTTCCAGATTTCGGCGGTATGGCGGACTGCGGGGAGCAGTTTCTGCACACCCGCACCGGTCTTGCCGGAGAAGGAAACGACTTCGATTCCCTTCATCTGGGCCAGAGAGGTCTGGATACGGTCGTAAATCGCCTGACGCGTGGCAGTGCGATCTTCCACCGCGTCCCATTTGTTCAGCGCCACAACACAGGCCCGGCCTTCACGCTCGATCAGACGGGCAATCTGGAGATCCTGCTCGTGCAGTCCAAGCGTGGCGTCGATGACCAGAACGACGACCTCGGCGCGTTTGAGCGCCTCGATCGTTGCGGAGGTGGACATCTTCTCCAGATGTTCTTCAACGCGTGCCTTTTTCCGCAGGCCCGCCGTATCGACAATCTGCACTTCGCCATGGTCATCACGCAGCAGGACGGCAATCGAGTCACGGGTCAGACCGGGTTCAGGCCCGGTGATCATGCGTTCCTCGCCGAGAAGGCGGTTCATCAGCGTCGATTTGCCGGCGTTCGGACGCCCGACAAAGGCGATTTTCAGAATGCCCGGCTCTTCGGTCTCGTCCTCGATGAAAACGGCTTCTTCGCCGAGTTCTTCAGGCACTTCGTCAATTTCGCCGGTCAGCGCGGCAAAGCTGACCGTCTCTTCGACCGGTGCCTTGGGTTTGGGTTTCTTTTTGACAGGCTTTTCTTCAGCGATAGGCGGCAGGATGCTCTGCGGCAGGGCGTCAACGATCTCACTCATCAGATCGGAAATACCCTCGCCATGCTCGGCGGAAATGCCGATTGGCGTACCCAGCCCCAGAGAAAAAGCTTCCATCGCGGAAGCCGCGCCTGCGCGCCCTTCGGCCTTGTTGGCGACCAGCAGGACCTTGCGGTTCTGACGGCGCAGCCATGTGGCGAAATGCTGGTCGGCAGGGGTAATTCCGGCACGGGCGTCAATGCAGAACAGGATAAGGTCGGCCTGCTGCACGGCCAGCGCTGAGGAGTTCTGCATCCGTCCGAACAGTGAGTCCGGAGCCGCTGCTTCCAGTCCCGCCGTGTCGATCAGACGGATCGTGCGACCGCGCATCAGCGCCTCGCCTTCCTTGCGGTCACGTGTGACGCCGGGGAAGTCCGCGACCAGCGCGTTCCGTCGTCCGGTCAGGCGGTTATACAGGGTGGATTTGCCGACATTCGGACGTCCGGCGATCACCACTGTCGGCAGGCCGGAAGCGGGCAGGGGAGCTTCCGGTCTCAGAAGCTGCTTCTGTCCGCGCTTTCCGGACTTTGTGCGTGGACGATCAGCCATAGGAGTTGAGGTCGCCTCGGTTATCGATGATCAGCATGTGTCCGTCGGAGAAGATGGGCTCGACCGAGGTCGGCGCGGGGAGAGGGTCGATGGACAGGATTTTTCCTGTCACAGGGTCGAGAGAAACGATGCCGTTTTCGGGGAGCGTGCTGACGCAGAGCAGCTTGCCGTCCGCCAGAACAGGCCCGGTCCAGGCGACGCCGTCCTTTTGGGCGTCAACGCGGCTGTACTGGCGCAACTGGGTGATCCAGCGCACCTGACCGGTAATGCGGTCAAGACAGGCAACCTGTCCATCCAGAGTGATGAGATACAGCCAGTCCTGCACCACGAGAAGAGGGCAGGCGCCGGCGACCGCCCGTTCCCACAGACGCCGACCCGATCTCATGTCAAAGGCGACGAGAGAAGCGGATACACTCATGGCATAGGCCGTGCCGTTCTGGATGACGGGCAGGCTGCGGATGCAGGAAAAGTCGCCCGCGGCCGACATGCCGGTGGCTGCGCCCAGCGTGTCACTCCAGACGACTTCGCCGCTTTCCTCACGCAGGGCGACAATATCGCCGGACCCGAAACCGGCCAGCACGATCCCGTCCACGACAGCGGGAGCCGGGGCCCCGAACATGACGGTCGGCGCCATGCTGGCGGCATATGTCCAGAGCTGATGTCCGGATGTGGCGTCGAGGGCGAAGAGGCGGGCGTCGATCGTGCTGAAAAACACACGGTTTTTTGCGATGGTTGGGGCCGAGCGACCGGGTGTGCCGACGTTTGCACGCCATTTCACCTTGCCGGTTTCGACTTCGACCGCGACGGTCTCCGCGATGCCGTCGACAATATAGAGCGTATCGCCGTTTACACCCAGTCCGCCGCCCAGATTGCTGGACTTCATCCGGTGCGGCTTTGGATTGAATGTCCAGAGATGGTTCATGCCCGGCCATGTGAAGGCTCTGACGTCACCCGCCGCATCAAGCGTGAAGATACGTCCGCCCTGAATGACCGGACTGGCCTGCAGGACGCTCTGACCGTTGGAGCCGAGGGCTGCGAAAGCCAGGAAATCCGGCGCGGATGTCCCCTGACCGATGGAGCGGGTCCAGCGACGTTTCAGGCCGCCCCACGCATAGTTTGTCCCTACGTGACTGGGTGTCCGTCCGCTCATCGGCCATTCGGTCATGGCGACGGGAGACGGAAGGGTGATCGGCGTGAGGGCTTCCTTGCTTCTGGTCACGGTCAGTCCGCCGTGGGCGGGGAGCACCGGCACGCGATGTCCGACGACAAGCGGCTTCTTGTCGTCTTCAAAGAGATGGCAGCCTCCGAGCGGCACAAGGGCGGCCCCGGTCAGCAATTTGCGGAGAAAACTGCGGCGGCTGTCAGAAGGGGGCAGGTGCATGAAAGGCTCTCGGCAGACGGAGTAGAAAGAAGGAAATGACGTTTTAGACCCCGGGAGCTTATCCCTGTTGATCGAGTGTTTGCAGCAGGCCGCCGGCACGCATCCGCACGCCGTTCGGTGCATTGAAATCCTGTTGCAGGCGCGTCAGACGGTCACGGGCCGATTTAGTGTCACCTGCCCGCAGATCGAGAACCGCGAGCTGTTCATTCGCGAGGGCAGCAAAGGGCTTGCTTTCGTTGGAAAGCAGGGAGAGCCGGGAGCGGATGGTGGCGATGTCACCGCTATCCACCTGCCACTGGCACCACAAAAGAGTCGCCACATGGCGCAGCGTCGCGTCCAGCTTCGTATCCTGCTGGATGGTGTCCCAGATTCTGAGCGCTTCCTGTGTCTTGCCGTGCGTGGCGTAGGAAGAGGCTTCACGGAGCTGCGCCAGTGTCGCCAGACCGGAAGGAGAGGCCTGTCCGACTTCCGTCAGGGCCGTCAGCGCTTTCTGCTGGGCTGGCGTCAGCGGCAGGCTGGTTCCCGCGACTGAACTGTCCGAGCCCAGATCGCGCAGGGCGCCGAGATAGGTTGTGGATTTCGCCAGAGCATCCTTGTGGAGGCTGGAGAGGTAATATTCCCAGCCGCCGATTCCTGCGCCAATGAGGATAAGACCGGCAAGACCAAGTCCCGCGAATCGACGCGCACTCTTACGGAGGCGTTCCATCCGCATGGCGTCATCCACTTCCCTGAAAATATCGTCAGACACGGGAACCCACTCTCTCCTTTCGATAAAGCGGCGATGCACCGTGATTTTCCGGAGGAATCACGGCCTGTTTCCATCACAACTTCAAGAACTGACCGGACAATAACCGGGAGGCAGCCCCGCGGCAAACCTGTGCGCGGAACAGGCCGCCCAAGCTGAAATCAGGCAGGCGGATAATCGGGATGGGGAAGGGACACGGTAAGCCTTTATTCACCCGATTGAAGGACACTAGGATCATGCACAGCACGCGCCTTCTTGTCCTCTGTCTTCTCCCGATGCTCACGGCATGTTCCGTTCCGCAGATCGGCTCGTTCGCCATGGGACGGACATGCAGTACGTCCGAGCTGATGAAAGGGGCAGGCTGGTGCTCCCCGCCGGAAACGCCGCCTCCGCCGCAGCCTTACTGCACGCAGGGGTGGAGCGGCGTGGATTGCTGGAGCCGGCCGGACCTCATGCCCAATGTCGCCCGTTCCGTCGCGGAAGGCCCCACAGGGCTCACGCCGGAGCAGAATGCCGTGCGGCTGAACAAATCCTATACAAATGTCCCGCCTTCCAGTCAGAACAGTTACTGAAGCTCTCCACCGTTAAAGCAGCGCTCTACATCCTCCGGCTTCACGTCTGATAATAAGGCCGGAGACCAGCTTGGTGTATTGTCCTTGTCGATCACTCTGGCCCGCACGCCTTCACAGAAATCAGGGCGGGAGATCATGTGGAGTACCAGCTCTGTTTCGAGGGCAAAGGCATCATCGCGCGAAAACTGTCTGGCGTGGAGCCTCTGCTGCATCCGCCATGTGACATGAAGCGAGAACGGGCAGACGCTGAGTAAACGGCTCAAATCTGTTTTAGCCCAGACTTCATCCGAGCTTTCCAGTCGCGAGAGCAGTAGGGCCAGTCCTTTCTGTGGCCCCAGATCTTCCACGTCGTAACACTTGCCGATCGCTTCTGAGGAAACGTCCAGTGATGCTGTCTGGTTGATCTCTGCATAGTGCCTGAGAATGGTCTCCTCCGATGATGCGATGTCGCCGAGCAGCGCCGCTTTCAGAGCCTCAAGGCTTTCGGAGGGAACAAGATGGTCGGCAAAGCCCATGGCGACAGCCTGAGCACCGAGCATTCGATCCCCGGTCAGGGCAAACCGCAGACCGTAGGAACGCGGGGCTTCCGCCAGAAGCCAGGAGCCTCCTGCGTCCGGCGTCAACCCGATCAGATTTTCAGGCATGGCGAGGACCGAGCGTTCCGTGACGACCCGGTGACGGGCATGGGCCCCCAGCCCGACGCCACCGCCCATCGTGATGCCGTCCATGATGGTGATGATCGGCTTGGGATAGTCGGCGATCATCTGCATGGCCTGATAGGGGACGACCATGTTCCCGTGAGCGGCCTCGGGACCGTCTTCCTGAATACTTCTATAGAGGGCCTTGATATCCCCTCCCGCGCAGAAAGCCTTGCTGGACGAGGAGTCCAGCAGAACCCTTTCAACGGCGGGATCGTCGCGCCATTGGGTGAGGACCTCCATGATCGCCTCGGCCATGGCGCGGTCAACGGCATTGAGGTTTCCGGGTCTGTCCAGTGTAATCCGCCCGACAGGCCCGTGGCGGGTGCACTGGATGGCGCTGATGGTGTCCTGCATACGGTGTCTCTGTCTCAACGTTTCTGGAGCGTGCACATTCATTGAGAGTTTATCTCTGACTGCGACAATTCATTTAGTCGCTAAGGGCCATTTAATCGCCAAGAGGTAGACTGTATGAAGGGGGACATGACTGCACGACTGCGTGAGAGAAGGGAAGAATTTTGAGCGTTGACGGAACACTCTTCCGGGAAGCCATGGCGCGTCTCGGGGCCGCTGTAACTGTTGTTACCACGGGGACACTGGCTGAGCCGGTCGGTTTCACGGCTTCTGCCGTCTGTTCGGTGACGGATGATCCGCCGACCCTGCTTGTCTGTCTCAAGCGGGCGAGTCGTGCGCGGGACGCGTTCCATGAGGGTGGGGCCATGTGCGTCAATGTTCTGGCGTCAGCTCAGGAGCATCTGTCGGACCGATTCGCTGGTCCGTTGAGCGCCATTGAGCGGTTCGCCGTAGGACACTGGACGACGCTGGAAACCGGCGCGCCTGCTCTTGAGGAAGCTGTTTCCTCACTCGACTGTCGTATCGAGCGTATTGTCGAGGTCGGCACCCACAGCGTGCTGTTCGGGCAGGTGCAGGCTGTCAGAATGGGAAGTCCTGTTCCGGCGCTTGTCTACTTTAACCGTGCCTATCATCATCTGCCGCATAACTGATCCAGCCACCCCAGAAGTCCGGATTTTCAAGGAAAGATCGAGTCATGGCATCGTGTCGTCCGAAAACTGAAGTGCCTGTTATCACCGTCCGCGTTCTTGTGATTGCTCACGTCTGTCTGGTCGTGTTCATTGGGCTGATGGCGTGGCTGGACTGGTCCCTGCCCAACTGATTTCGCTGTGTGCTGCCGGGACCACAGTTGAGGATCAGGCTGTCGGTGGCAGTATTTCCTGCACGATTTCCGCAGGACGGCAGATGCGCGCACCGAGCGAGGTCACAACGACCGGTCGGTTGAGCAGGATCGGATGGGCTAAGATCGCGTCGAGAATCTGATCCTCTGTCACCCCTGTTTCCAAGAGCCCGAGTTCTGTCGCCAGTGGTTCCTTGGTCCTGAGCAGGCTGCCAGCGCCTGTCGGCAGACGTTTGGCGAGATCAAGCAGTGTGCTGCGATCTGGCGGTGTTTTCAGATAATCGACGACGATCAGATCAGGAATCTGGCTGCTGAGAATATCCAGGACCTTGCGGGACGTACCGCAGCGCGGGTTGTGGTAGAGTGTGGCTTGCATTGTCCGTTTCCGCTTATGGTGAGAAGGAAAGATGTCTGTCTGCCGACTGCTACGGTCAACCGGCCAGAGGTGTTTGTGTAGACCGAAGCAGAATTCTCTTGCCAGTCTCTGATTGTCGGTTTGGTATGGTGCGGGAAAGGGGCTGAGAGCCCCGATTTCCCGAGAGGATCAGTTTATGTCGACCGGCACTGTGAAATGGTTCAACGTGACCAAAGGATATGGCTTCATCAAACCTGATGATTCCGACAAGGACGTCTTCGTCCACATTACTGCCGTTCAGGCCGCCGGATGGCAGGGACTTGCGGATGGCGAGCGTCTCAATTTTGATCTGACGGAAGATCGCGGCAAGATGGCTGCGACAAATCTCCAGAAAGCCTGACACGTTTCCTGAAGGCCGCTTTCTTCTGAATCCGAGGAGAAAATCCTCTCAGATTTATGGCCGCTCTGCCTGACAGCCATGCCAATGATATTCATATTGGCTCGCCGCATGGCAGAGACGAAACGGGCCTCGTGCCCGACACGTCCCGAACAACACTCCAGCCCTGATTGCTTTTAATGTCACAGGCGATCAGGTGGGTGCTTTCTGGTGATGTCATGCAAATGGATGGAAAGATGTTCCGCCAAATTCGGATAGATAGCAGAGTGGAGTGAATGGGAACGGGCTCAGTTCGAGTGCATTCCCGACTGTTCTGATGTGTCGGAACAGGGAACCGAATGCAGATGATGGCTGAATAACACATGAAGCCTGCACAATACGGCCGGTTTGTTCATTTTAATAAAATCCTAAATAACCCGTCCGATATTCATTTCATGAACCAATCTTTTGCATTCTGGATTGCCATGACATGGCTTGTCACGACCGGCTGCCTGAGTCAGGCGCAGGCGTCGCCGGATATGTCGTGCGACAGGGCGGCTGCCCTTGTCGAAAACAGTCTGGATATCCCGCAGGGACTGCTGGTTGCGATTGCCCGGGTTGAAAGCAACAACCAGCCTCTCGCCGTCAATGTAAACGGACTGTCTGTTTCCTTTTCCCGGCAGGATCTGGCGGTTGATGCAGTCAAGACAATGCTGAAATCAGGTGCTTTCGGTTCCCGCCCGCATGTTGATATCGGATGTTTCCAGATCAATCTCGGCTGGCATTCCGATGCGTTTCCATCGATTGAAGCCGGCTTTGATCCAGTGACCAATGGACTGGCTGCTGGTCTTTTCCTAAGAAATATTCACGCAAGGACGGGAAGCTGGCACGAAGCGGTCGCCCGTTATCATGCGGCGTCACAGGCTGGAAGCCGTTATGCGGAAGCCGTGTTCCGGAAATATGAAGGACGTTCCGGACAGAGGGCGACAGGATATTACACGTCGCCGGAAGGAGAGGTTCCTCCGTTGCAGCATGATGGCCGAAGCTGGGTAAAAACAGCCTCCGCCTATGGGATCACCGTATTTGAACCCGATACCGGAAGGTGATCACCTGATCAGCATATGGCTTATGTCCGGAACTCGTGGGGCATGAGCAGCGTGATCGCGTGGGAGGGCTTCCTTGCGTGTTCCTGTCGCCTGCGTTTCAGCAGCAATGACGCGGACGGTAGCTGCCGAGGCGATCCACGACGGCGAGTTGCACGGTCTGCCGCGTTTCATCAACGGACGTAAAGACATGGGTGCGTGCCCGTCGCTCAATCTCAAGACTGTCTTCTTGTTGAGAGGTGGCGGGTGCTGTTTCCCGGATCAGATCCGTCACCGTCATGCCTGAGTGAACGGCAAAACGCGCTACACGAAAAGCAAGACTGTTGATGACGGTTTCGGATTCCATTCGTCCAAAGGCGCTTTTGTGGAGGAGCAGACGGTTTTTGGCGTCGGCATAGAGAGTGATGACATGCCGTTCACAGCAGGCATGGAAATAACGCTGGTGCCACAAGCGGGTCTGTTCGTGTTCCGCCTGAGCCAGTGAAGCATCGCGTGCTGCTTCCCGATCACCACTTTCGCGCGCTTTCACTGCACGGGCGGCGAGCCATGCGCCAGCGAAATCGGAGTAGGCGCTGTTATGCCAGAGCGAAGAACCGTCAGGCGTTTCGGAGCCGATCCGAAACCGGCGTTGTCCATCGACACCGTAGAGCACGCGTGAAAGATCAGGTTCAGGGTCACGCCCAACGATCAGCACGTCAGAAGGACTGCCGGGGTGAAGATAACGCTGTGTGGTAAAAACGTCGTAGAGAGCTTCGTCGTTGCAGGAACGCTGTAGATGTTCCTTTACATATCCAAGAAAGCGGGGAGCCTGCATTTCCAGAATGCTGCGTGGGCAGAAATCGAAGCTCCACCAGCGGGACATCTTGACCAGATTGAAAGCGAGGGCATCGCGGAGAGGAAGCAGGGCTTCCGGCTTGCTGCCATGTTCGCAGAGAAAATGGACATCGCGAAACCGGGCGATCAGCTTGTTGATCTGTCCGACAAATGGCTGCGCAAGGTCAAGGTAGGAGAGAAGCTGTTCCGGACGGGAGCGTTCGAGGTGCCATTCAGCAGTGAATTCCATTGCGGTGTTCATGAGACGGGAAGCCTTATTCGCATACAGGATTTCAGGCAGGGTATTGCAACTGAGAATTGTTCGCAATGGATATGCGTGCAAAAGCTTATTAAGAGAATGTCACTTTGTTTTCTGCGAATGGCTGCTGGTCAGTTTCAACACTGAGGAACAGCCTGTGATCCGGAAAACAGTCATGCTTTGCAGGTGGGAGGAAGCCCGACATCCGCTTGTGAGAGAGCGGCCCCTCTTCCCTGAGTGCGAGCAGGGAGAGCGTTTTAAGGTCTGACGTGTATTTTTCAGCCCGCATGAACACCATAAAAAAAGAGGCCCTGTAGGCCTCTCTTTTTAAACAAGCAGTCTGTGGCCCTTATTTGTGGACCTTGTGCCTTGGAGCCTTGTGATGGCGGAACATCGGATGGAAACGGCGGGGAGCACGATAATTCTGCTCGATTGTGCCGACATCCTCGGGGGCTTCTGCAACTTCCGAACCGGTGTCGGCCGCGAGGGTCATGCGCTCCGCAGACGCGGTCATGACAGGAGATGCGCCTGCGTTGTGCGGATAGATGAAGCCGAAAGTCGGATAAATCGACCCGAATGATCCTTTCTGGCCGTTCAGTTCGACGCGGACAGCGGACCAGTCATTGTCGGGTGAAACATCGACGACACGGACGTTGCGGCTGATACCGCTCTGGCCCCAGTGAGACTGGTCGATGGTGATGACGCGGCTGTTCAGAGCGCTGGTCACGACAGCGACATGACCGAGTGGCATGCGGCGGATCGGACGGAAGTTGAGGACGCTTCCGACTTCAGGGGCTGAGCCACGTGCATAACGACCGGCGGCGTTGTACCACCAGTCACGTGCGTTTCCCTGAATCTCAACAGCGGATTCCGCCTTGGCGAAGGCCACGCACTGGATCACATGGCTGCTGTAGTGGTTGTGCCGGACCCAGCGACCATAATAGGCGGGCGCATAATGGGTGTGGTAGCCATGCTGCACGACATTGAAGGAGATGCTGTGCACGCGATGGCTGATGTTTTTCGTGGCGGCATGGCGTGTCCGGGCATGACCCGCCGAGGGAAGCAGTGCATTGGTCGCCGCTACTGTGAGGGTCGCCATAGCGAGACGACGGAAGCCAGAAGTCCTCAGCAGATCCATAATGCGCAGCCCTCAAATTTCTCTCTATCGTGCGTAGCAAGGCTGCTTTGCATCTGACAAGGGGCGGAGCCGCACTTACTGGCTATAAAAGTCAGATCCTATCAATCTTATAAGGCGGATAGCGAAATATAGGATTTAAATCCTACAATATGTGAATAAAAATCAATTTTTGCCTTATTCCGGGTTAATAATGTATTTAATGGACATTAATATTTGCACAGACACACAGGGCTTTTGGGATTTGATTCGCTGGAACCTGTTGATGGTCGGCAGGATCAAGGACAGTAAAGCCGCGTCTTCAGCGCTTTGTGAAACTCGTTGGTCCAGTCTTTTCATCAGATATGGCTGTCTGGAGAGATCCTGCAAACAGCGGACAAGCCTTTTGTGCAAGACCCGCATATGGGTGAAGAGCTTCAGTTGTACTGATAATTGAGAAACCAGCGTGAAAACTGCTTCAGGCCGGTTTCGAGCGATGTAGCGGGACGCCAGTCGATCAGTTTCTGAATCTGCTCAAGAGAAGCCCATGTGTATTCGACATCCGCCGATGGACGGGGAGTGAGCCGGATGTCCGCTTTCCGGTCCAGAAAATTTTCGAGCAGGCCGATCAGCCGCGACACGGGTTCAGGAACATTGCTGCCGATATTCAGGATGCGCGCCTTGTCGGAAGGCGGCAGTTCCATGATCGCGCAGATGGCGTCCACCGCGTCATCAATAAAGGTGAAATCGCGTCCGAGAGAGGCCCCTTCATACAGCGTGACCGGGCGTCCTTCCCTTATGGCTCTGGCGAATAGGTAGTAAGCCATGTCAGGCCGTCCCCAGGGTCCATAGACCGTGAAAAAACGCAGGCCAGTCAGGGGAAGCTGATGGAGGTGATGATAACATTCCGCTGTCAGCTCGGCGGCGCGTTTGGAGACCGCGTAAAAGGAGCCGGGCTGGTCCACACGGTCTGTTTCCCGGAAGGGTAGCGCCGCGTTGCGACCGTAAACGGAGGAGGATGAGGCGTATACGATATGCCTCAAGGCGGGAAGCTGCCGGGCAAGCTCCAGAACGGCGACCTGTCCCCGGACATTGGCGTCTGCAAAATCGAACGGCATCGCGACCGAATGACGCACGCCAGCCTGCGCCGCAAAATGCAGGATTTCGGTCAGAGAGCGTCGCTCGAAGGGGGTGAAAACTGTCAGCAGGTCATCGACGGCAATGTCGATTTTCCGGAACGTGAAATTCGGAAAAGCCGCGAGCTGGGCAAGGCGTGCGCCCTTGAGCGCGGGATCGTAATAGCTGTTGAGACTGTCAAGCCCGATAACCTGCTTTCCGGACGTCAGCAGACGCAGGCAGGTGCTGAAGCCAATAAACCCGGCGGCCCCGGTGACCAGAACTGTCACCGCATGCTCCTGCTGAACGAGATACGTGCTGCCGGGGTGGTCATGAAGGTCAGTGAGGTTTTTTCACGGAAGTTGGCGGCGTCATCTTTGCGGCCAGCGATGCGGATGTCACCCTGTCCCCGACAACAATCCCCAGCTTCGCTGTCGTGCCCCCCTGAAGTTCGAGGGTGGCCATGGCCGGACCATGGCTGCTGATACGCGCCAGACTCTGCGGCACGGCATTCTCGGTGATGGACTGGATGCGCCCGTCCGCATCGATGAAAACGATGTCGAGTGGGACGAGGGTGTTCTCCATCCACATGTCGCTCTGCTGTGGCGCGCTCCAGAGGAAGATCATGCCCTGATCAGCGGGCAGGGTCGTGCGGAACATCTCGCCGACCTGCTGCTCGCGCAGGGTCGTGGCCTTTTCCACTGTGAACTCGTGCTTCCCGGAATCCGAGGTGATTGTCAGCGTTTCTTTCGGAAGCGGCGGCTGGGCCGCTGTGGGAGCGCCGGATGCGGCGTCATCGGCATAGGCCGGAAGGATCAGCGAAAGTCCGCCTGAAGCAAGCGCAAGGGACAGGAAAAGAGTGCCAAACGTCTGACGGTTCACTGATGATGCGCCTCTGCTGATCGTTTTGGAGAACGGCTGGAAAGGGGAATAGGGAACGAGGGAAAATAAAGTCTTACTGAAGGAACTGGTTGTTCACCCGCTCCACGCCGATTTTCGTGGGTGCGCCATGTCCCGGCACGACGACGACTTCATCCCCGAGAGGAAGAAGCTTCTCGCGGATCGCTGCGACCAGTTGGCGGCTGTCGCCATAGGAAAAGTCGGTGCGTCCGATGGTGCCGCGAAACAGTGTGTCGCCCGCGAAGAGAATCTGCTCGGCGGCGTCGAAAAACACGACGTGGCCCGGTGTGTGGCCGGGAACATGCAGCACCTGATAGTGATGGCCGAGAAGATCGAGCGTGTCGCCATCGGCAGTATATCGGTCGGGGCTGACGCTGCGGAGATTCGCCAGACCGAAATGACGGGCCTGCTCCTCGACCGAGGTCAGCAGGAATTCGTCATGGATCGTGGGGCCAATCACCTCGGGCGTGCCGGTCTGCGTGTCGGCCAGAAGCGCTCTGAGGGCGACGGTGCCGCCGACATGATCCAGATGACCATGCGTCAGAAGGATGGCGTCCACCGTCAGTCCGGCTTCTTTGATCCGGGCATGGATGCGCTCGGCGTCCCCACCCGGATCAACCACGAGGGCCCTGTGCGTCGCCGGGTTCCAGACCAGAGAACAGTTCTGATGGAAAGGCGTTACAGGAAGCCGTTCCGTAATCAGACGTCCTGTGCCGCTCATCATATGGTCCTTCTGGTCTGGAATAAGGTTACGCAGGGCTTCAGACGGTCTTCCAGCCCGTTTCCGGGATGTCGAAGTGGGAGGCCAGATCGATGACCGGAATGTTGGTCAGATCCTTGTCGATCGACTTGATCAGCTTGGCCTGTGTCGGCTTGGCGAGATGGTCACGGATGACGTGGAGAACCTTCGCCGGGGCCGCCAGAACGAAACCGTCCGGCTTGCCGCCGCCATGAAGCTGGTCGTTCATCCATATGGCGACGCGTTTGCCGAACTCTTCCTTGTGATGGTCGGAGACGGAAAAATCACCGCGACCATTGTCTGAAGAGCCTGCGATTTCAGCGGCTCCGAAGTGGGAGACTTCATGCATGTGGCCGTCCTTGTGCTGAAGGACGCGGGCCTTGCCGCCATCGGCAACGATATAGATGACTTGTCCGTCGAAACTGTTCGGCATCGTGTGTGCTCCATGATTGGCACGTTGTTGTCCGAAAGTGCGAGGCGCGCGGGTGAAGCGCGCCGGGATTCGGATCTCGGGCCAAGATAGAGACCTGTTCGGGGTTTGGGGCAACCCCCCTTTCTGTCAGCGCCGCCCTGTCACAGAGACGAGGTGAAGAAACGCCGAATTCATTGTAGGGTAGGGAGATGCCCAGCTCTACTCACCCCATAAAACTGTCCTGCCCGTTTGCTCTGGCTCGGGAGTGGCTCGCGCAGGGCAGGGCGGTCGCTTTCGCCACGGTCGTAGGAACCGGTGGACGTTCGCCGCGTCCGCTCGGCAGCGTCATGGTCATGGATGACAGCGGGCGTGTCGAGGGCTCCGTCAGTGGCGGATGTGTCGAGGCCGACGTCATGTCCACCGCGAGAGAGGTGATGGCCGGTGCGCCGCCCTGCGTCCGCAGCTACGGTGGGGAGGAGATGGGACTCTGGTCGGTAGGGTTGGCCTGCGGAGGACGTCTGGACGTGTTGGTTGAAGCGGTGCGGTCGCCGTTTTCGCCGGAAGGCACGTTTCCTGCCGAACTCCTCTCATGGATCGCTGATCGGCGTGTCAGGGGAGAGGCTCTCGCCATAGGCACGGCGCTGGACGGTTCACGCCACGCGCTACTGGACGGTTCACGCCACGCGCTACTGGCCGGAGATGGTCCGCTCTTCTGTCCCGAAGGGAAGGTGCCGCCTGCAATTGTCGATGTCATGACGGGGCGGGTCGCGGCAGAAGAGGGAGGAACTGTCAGTCCCGCAGAGACGCCGGACTGGTTTGTGCAACTGCTCATGCCCGCGCCCCGGCTGCTGATCGTGGGGGCAGTCCACATCGCGCAGGTTCTGGCCGCTATGGCCTCCAGCGCCGGCTATGACGTCACCATCATTGATCCTCGTACCAGTCTCGCGACACCGGAGCGTTTCCCCGGTATCAGGCTGATTGACGACTGGCCCGATGACGCCCTTTCGGCGGCCAGACCGGACAGGATGACGGCGATTGTCACGCTGACCCATGACAGCAAGCTGGACGACCCTGCTCTGGTGGAGGCCCTGAAAGGTCCGGCTTTCTATATCGGCGCTCTGGGCTCGCGCACGACGCATGTCTCGCGTCTGGAACGGTTGCGTAAAGCAGGCGTGGATGAGGTGTCACGCGACCGGATCAGGGGGCCGGTCGGCCTGCCGATCGGCGCTGTCGATGTCGAGGAAATTGCGATTGCCATCATGGCGGATATCGTCGCCGTGCGTCGGAACGCTCCGCTTTCCAGAGATGTCCGCTGGTGGTCGCCCCGAAAGGTAGAGGCGTGACGCAAGCGGGCCAGGTCGTTGCTGTCGTTCTGGCGGCGGGTCAGTCGTCCCGGTCCGGGACACAGCACAAGCTGCTCGCCAGAGACGCGGATGGCCGGACCATGCTTGCCCGCACGCTTGCTGGAGTCTGCGCCAGTCAGGTGTCCGGGCTCTGTGTTGTTCTCCCACCTTCAGCGTCTGACATAACGAGTGCGCTTCAGGCGGTTGTAAGGGAAACATGCTCCGGTAAACATGCGGATATCCGGATATCCGCCGCAGCCGATAAAGGACTGTCCGCCTCCCTGAAAGTCGGTATCGCATGGGCAATGGAGAAACGGGCGGGCGGATGTCTCGTCTGTCTTGGTGACATGCCTCTGGTGGGCAGCCCGGTTATTGATGCGCTGATCGATCGCTTTCATCAGGGTGATGTCGATGTCGTTCTGCCGGAATATCAGGGACAGAGAGGGCATCCGGTTCTGTGGAGCGCCCGATGCTTTCCATCCCTGCTGACTTTGACGGGAGACCGGGGCGGAAAGATCCTGCTCTCCGACCCGACATTGGTAAAAGCGGCTGTCGCCGCCGATCCGTCCATATTGACGGATTTCGATACACCGAACGCGTTGCAGGAGTTTGCGCGAATGCGGGCGACGGCAAGCTTCTGATACGTTCCCTGTCACGCAAGCTCTTCTGATTAAAAAATAATTGCACAAAAGAAATGAATCCCGGTATGGCTTCAGACTGGGGCGCCTGAAAGGAAGGATGCCCTTTTGTTTGCGTTCAACGGGGAGGCCCATCCGATGGCTGTCGTTCAGACCGGAAATGGTGTCCGGATTACTGGCGATGAAGGACTGGACGTTCAGCGTACGGCCTTCACGGAAATACCGGTCATTGATCTCGCGGGCATGATGTCGCCGGACGAGACGGAACGGCAGGAAACTGGCGCCGCAGTCCGCAAGGCCTGCACTGAGGTTGGCTTTTTCTACGTGCGTAATCACGGGGTGAATCCGGATGTGCTGGCCCGGTGCTATGAAGAAAGCAAAGCTTTCTTCGCGCTGCCGGAGGCTGAAAAATGCCTTATCCATCTCAGGAACTCACCGAACCATCGCGGTTATGGGCCGCTGCTGGAAGAAAATACCAACCCTGACTCGCAGGGTGATCTGCATGAGGCTTTTGACCTTGCCGGTGATATTCCCGCCGATGATCCTGACGTGCTGGCGGGCAAGGCGCTGTATGGTCCCAATCTCTGGCCCACGCAGCCGTCCGGTTTCAAACCCGCCGTGCTCGACTGCTATAAAAGCCTTGTGAAACTGGGCCATGTGCTGTTTCGGGCTTTTGCTCTGGCCCTTGAACTGGAGGAAGATTACTTCCTGCCGCTGATCCGCAAACCCTGCGCGCATATGCGTATCCTTCGCTATCCGCCGCAGGAAGTCGTGGTCAGCGAAAAGCAGATCGGCATCGGCGCGCACTCGGATTATGAGTGTTTCACAATCCTGAACCAGAACGGTGACTCAGCGCTTCAGGTGCTGAACGCGGCTGGCGTGTGGGTGGAAGCGCCACCCATTCCGGATACGTTCGTCATCAATGTCGGGGACATGATGGCGCGCTGGACCAATGATCTGTTCTGTTCGACCCTGCATCGTGTCATCAACAGGTCAGGAAGAGAACGTTACTCCATCCCGCTTTTCTTCGGGCCTGATTATGACACGGTGATCAGCCCGCTGCCATCCTGTCAGGATGCGGACCATCCGCCGCTCTATCCGCCCATCAAGGCGGGAGACTACGTTCTCTCCCGTTTCGACGAGACGTATGACTATCGTCAGTCCCAGCCAGAAAAAGTCTGAATTCTCTCAAGCAGGATCATATACTCATGCAAGTTGAGGAAACCGGTAGCGCGGCTGTTCTGGAACGCGTGCCTACCCATCTGCGGACAACCCGCGTGGATCGGGTTTTCTGGAGCCATTTCTCACCCAACCTTGCGCCTTCCGCATGGGTTATCGGTGTTCTGGTGGTGGTGCTTGGTTTGCCGGGATGGACCGGTTTCGCAGTTCTGCTGATCGGCAATCTCCTCGGCTCGCTGCCGGTGGCGCTCTGCGCCGTGATGGGGCCTGAAACCGGACTTCCCCAGATGGAAGCGTCACGTTTCTCATTCGGCCGGATTGGGAAACGCCTGCCGTCCCTGATCAACTGGGCGAACTGCGTCGGCTGGGACGCGGTCAACAACGTGCCATCCGCGTTGGCTTTCATTCTGCTGCTGAAAATGGTCGGTCTGGCCGTGCCGTTCTGGCTCGCTCTGGGGATTCTGGCATTCGCCCAGTTGCTGGCGAGCATGGGTGGCCACGACATTGTGCAGGCAATTGAGAAATATCTCGGCTGGGTCCTGCTGGTTTCGTTTGCGATTGTCGGTGTGATCGCCGTTTTCCAGTCGTCGGGGCACGGCGCCGTCACGCCGGTCGCTGCGCCGCGTTTTGCCGATATCATGATCGGCATTGGCGCGGTCAGCAGTTTCAATATGGCATGGGCGGCCTATGCGTCGGATTACACGCGCTACGTGCCGCCCGGTACACCTTCTTCGCGGGTATTTTGGCTGACCTTCGGTGGCACATTCCTTTCCTCCTTCGTCATGGAACTGTTCGGCTTGCTGACCGGGGCTGCGATCAGTGACCCGTCTCCGGGATCGCTCATTGCAGCCTTGCAGAACTGGTCTGGTGTTTTCGCACCCGTTGCTCTGGCTGCCGTGGCGTTTTCCTCCATCGCGATCAATGCCGCGAACGACAATACCGCCGCCTACGCGCTGATTTCCGGAGGCGTGCATGTCAACCGCATGCTGAGCGCTGTGGTGACGGCGGGCATGGGTTATCTTCTTGCCGTGCTGGGTGAAGGAGCATTCGTGTCTCTCTACGAAAATTACCTGCTTCTCGCCCTTTATTGGATCGCGCCGTGGTGCGGGATCGTGCTGGCGGACTGGTATTGCCGTCCGGCTGCGCTGAAACCCTTGCGGATGCAGACACTGCACGGCTGGACATCTTCCGCAACACTGTTTGTCGTTGTGACGATTTTGACAATCGGCCTGTTCTCTTCGACGCCAATCTACACCGGGCCTGTCGCGGCGATGCTTGGGGGGGCGGACGTGGGTTATCTCCTCGGATTCTTCATGGCTGCTCTGGGACAGATCGCGCTGTTGAGTGTGCGTGAGCGGCGCGTGTCAGTCGCCCGTTTTCAGGATGCCTGATACGATGAGAACATTCATGACGACTGCAACGGGTAAACTCTGACATGATGGACCTGCTTCTCAAAAACGGCGTTCTGCCCGATGGCAGCCGGGCGGACATCGCCATCGCTGGTGGAAAAATCGCTGCTATTGAAGCGCAGTTTACAGGCGAGGCTATCGAGACGCTGGATCTGGAGGGTTATCTTGTCTCTCCGCCTTTCGTGGACAGCCATTTTCATCTTGATACGACACTGACAGCGGGCCTGATCCGTCACAATGCCAGCGGCACCCTTCTGGAAGGCATTCAGATATGGAAGGAAACAAAACCCCACCTGACGGAAGAGGATATTTACGCCCGTGCCCGCAAGCTGTGCGAGATGACCATCTCGCAGGGTACGCTCGCCATTCGGTCACACGTTGATATCAGCGACCCTGACCTGAAAGCGGTGCGTGCGCTGGTGCGCCTGCGGGACGATCTGAAACCGTGGATGACGATCCAGCTTGTCGCCTTTCCACAGGATGGCTTTTTCCGGATGGCGGGGGCAGCGGACCTGCTGGTCAGGGCGCTCGACATGGGGCTCGATCTGGTCGGCGGCATCCCCCATTACGAACGCACGACGCTTCAGGGTGGTGAGTCGATCGACGCGCTGTTCCGGCTGGCGGCTGACCGTGGCCTGCCGATAGACATGC
Organism: Acetobacter sp.; assembly: GCF_022483985.1. Classification (NCBI taxonomy): domain Bacteria; kingdom Pseudomonadati; phylum Pseudomonadota; class Alphaproteobacteria; order Acetobacterales; family Acetobacteraceae; genus Acetobacter; species Acetobacter sp. The sequence goes on from NZ_JAKVME010000001.1 coordinate 576,500, forward strand.
ATTGTGACGAAACGGACGATCCGAATTCGCGTCATGTCGAGACGATGGCGGCCTGCGCGATAACATACGGATTGCAGGGCAGGGTGACAGGCTCCCACCTGACCTCGATGCACTCCATGGATAACGCGTATGTCGATAAACTGATCGCGCTGATGGCGGAATCAGGTCTTGCGGCGGTTTCGAACCCCCTGATCAACATGACGCTGTCCGGGCGCTACGATACCTACCCCAAACGCAGGGGACTGACACGCGTTCCCGAACTGCTGCGTGCAGGCGTGCCGGTCGGGTTCGGTCATGACTGTGTGATGGACCCGTGGTACCGCCTCGGCAGTCACGACATGCTGGACGTGGCGTCCATGGGACTGCACGCCGCGCAGATGACCAGCGAGAGCGAGATGGCGGCCTGTTTCAGCAGCGTCACCGATATGGCGGCGGGTATTCTCGGACTGGACTCTTACGGGTTGAAGGTCGGCAATCCGGCTGATCTCGTTGTTCTACAGGCCTGCTCGGTGTTCGATGCGCTGCGGCTGCGCCCCTGTCGTCTCTATGTGCTGAGAAACGGCCGGATCATTTCACGGACAGCACCGCGTCTCAGCCAGTTGAAGCTATCCGAGGACCGGACGGTCGATCTGGCGCGCATCTGACACGGAGGATGGAGTGAACACCGCTCCATCCTTCGATACGGACCATCTTCCGGACAATCCGAAAAAAGCTGACGTTTTCTCAGAAATCCAGATTGGCGTAGTAGTCCGGCGGGTTCATGCCGGGCACCCGGTCGTTCAGCAGTGGACGGAAGCACGGGCGGGACTTGACGCGCGCATACCACTCACGGGCTGCAGGCTGCTTGCTCCAGTCGATATCACCGATGAAGTCGAGGCAGGAGACATGCGCGGCGGCAGCGAAGTCAGCCAGAGACAGCGTTCCACCCGCGAGCCAGGTCCGCGCCTCGGCGAGTTGGCCGATATAGTCCAGATGCGGACGAATATTGGCATATCCTTCCCGCAGGGCGGTGCCGTCCGGGTTGCCCCGTCCGCTCAGGCGTTTGAATACTTTCTCGCCAAGCAGCTTGCGGGTCACGTCACGGGCGAAAACCGTGTCGAACCACGCGACCAGACGACGCACCTCAACGCGTTCGGCGAGGGTCCGTCCAAGAAGGCACGGGTCTGGGTAGGCTTCTTCCAGATATTCGCAGATCACCGATGAATCCGGAACCACGAGCCCGTTGTCCTCCACCAGAACCGGCACTTCCTGCGCTGGATTCAGGCGGGCGAATTCAGGACGGTTCTCCCAGACGCGCTCTGTCAGCGGCTCGAACGGAAGACGTTTTTCACCCAGTGTCAGCCGGACTTTGCGGCAATAGGGTGACAGGGGAAAATGATGAAGGATTCGCATGTGCCCGCTTTAGGCGATCCTCACGCAACGCGCCAGTAGGCGCGTGCGGGTGGCTTGCGTGCGCGTATCCGTAACCGATGGGAAGGACTGTGGACAGAGGAGGTCCGGTCTCGACGGCTGATTGGCGAGGTGTTACCACCGGACTTACGGTTATCAACTGGCCGCACGATGGCGTGCCGGACAATTTTTCAGAGCAGGAACGAGCCCCAGATCGTGACGTCATCTACAGCTTCCGCCGATCCAGCAAGCCTGCCGCGCATCAGGGCCGGTGGACGTTCCTTCCTTGCGCTGGTGCTGACGCCCGAAGCTCCGCTCGATATCTGGCTTGTCGCTCTGGACCATCAGATCGGTCGCTCCGCCGGTTTTTTCGCTGGTAAGCCGATTATCCTCGATCTCACGCTTGTTCCGCTGGACACGCCGGGTCTTGCCGACCTGTTGCCCTCGCTTGAGGAGCGCAGCATCCGCGTTATCGGGATTGAGGGCGCGGATCGGGATGAAGAGGTTTTCTCGGGCTGGAACTGGCCTGAGGGGCTGAGTGGCGGGCGTTCGACAGCCGAAGAAGACATTCCTGCCGATTCCGTCGATGAACCTGAGCCCGCGCCCGGCGCACTGATTGTGGAAGATCCCGTGCGTTCCGGGCAGCATATTGTCTGGGCGGAAGGTGATGTGATCATTCTCGGCTCGGTCGCATCGGGCGCTGAAGTCTCCGCCGGCGGCTCGATCCATGTCTATGGAGCGCTCAGGGGACGCGCCATTGCAGGGATGGTGGGTCGTCCGGAAGCCCGGATATTCGCCCGGGTGATGGAGCCTGAACTGCTGGCCATTGACGGCTTCTATGCGATTGCCGAAGAAATGTCGCAGGATCTGATCGGAAAACCATCGCAGGCCGTACTCGTTGACGAAGTGCTTACTCTTAAGCCTCTAACGTAAGGCGTATTTCGTCATAATATTAATTTCCGGGCCTGGCCCTGATTTGGACACACATTCGACCCATTTGATGCAATGATTAACGGGTCGATATAGAAACAAGGACGAACAATTTATGGCGCAGGTTCTCGTCGTCACATCCGGCAAGGGCGGCGTCGGTAAGACCACCACCACCGCAGCTCTGGGCGCGGCGCTTGCCAAGACAGGCAAGTCCGTTGTCGTGGTCGATTTCGACGTTGGCCTGCGGAACCTCGATCTGGTGATGGGCGCCGAGCGTCGGGTCGTTTTCGATCTGGTCAATGTCATTCAGGGCGATGCGAAGCTGAATCAGGCTCTGATCAAGGACAAGCGTCTTGATACGCTCTCGCTGCTTCCGGCGTCCCAGACCCGTGACAAGGATGCCCTGACGGAAGAAGGCGTGGCGAAGGTCATGGCCGAACTGAAAGAGAAATTTGACTGGATCGTCTGTGACAGTCCGGCCGGTATCGAGCGCGGCGCCCAGTTGGCCATGGCGCACGCCGATCAGGCTGTGATCGTCACGAACCCTGAAGTATCTTCCGTGCGTGATAGTGACCGTATCATCGGCATGCTGGACAGCACGACGGAGAAGGCGAAGGCGGGCGAGAAGATGCCCAAGCATCTCCTGCTGACCCGTTACGATCCGGCCCGCGCCGCCCGTGGCGAGATGCTGAGCGTCGATGATGTCCTCGACATTCTCTCAATCCCGCTGATCGGCATCATTCCGGAAAGTCAGGATGTCCTGCGCTCGTCCAACCTCGGCGCGCCTGTCACTCTGGCGGCTCCCGAGAGCGCGCCGGCACGGGCTTATTTTGAGGCTGTTCGCCGTCTGGCCGGTGAGAAAGTCGACGTCACCGTCCCAACCGAGAAGAAGGGCCTGTTTGACTGGCTCTTCAAGCGGGGTGCTGCATGAGCTTTCTCACAAACCTGTTCAATCGCAAATCGTCTGCGCCTGTTGCGCGGGATCGTTTGCAGATTCTGCTGGCGCATGAACGCGCCAGTCTTGGTGAAGGCAAATCCGATCTTCTGGTTCAGTTGCAGAAAGAAATCATGGAAGTGATCAGTCGGCATGTCGCCGTTGATCAGGACAAGGTTCAGGTCAAGCTGGATCGTGGTTCAGGCTGTTCCATGCTGGAAATCGACATCGAGGTTCCAGGCATCGAGCAGAACGGTAAGGAAAAGAAAGACGACGCACATCCTGTATGAATCCGGTCTTTTCCGACTGAATTTGAAAATGGCGCTCCAGTTCACCCGGAGCGCCATTTTTCGTTTTGAATTGAAGTGACAAGGAATGCCTGTCTGACATGGCGTTCGGTCTGACCGGAAAGGTGGAGTTCTTGCTCGCTCACTGGCAGACGGGGTTTTATCGGGGGAGCGGACTGGCGGCAGGCCGAAATCAGAGCGGTATCCGTTCAGTTGGATCGCGGATGCCGCTCTAATTCAGTGTTTGTCGCGCAACATCCGACCAGACGATTCCGCCTGATCGGATGTTGCTCTAGCCTGCCGCCTGCTTCATTCAGCCGCCGAAGGGACGGAATGGACGCCGCGGACGGTGGGGGCGATAGTCATTCTCGTTCATGCGGAAATCCGGCACGCCACCCATCAGCGGGTCGGTGATGCTGTCACAACCGTTTTCCAGATGCCCTGCAAGCTGAACCTTGAAGCTGGAGTCACCTTCAACTTCAATCGTCAGGTCGTACCAGCCGCCGGTCTCTCTGGTCATGACCGTCAGCACATGGGAGTCCATGGGCTCAAGCACATGACGCCCACGCAGGACTTCGCCTGAGTAGCCATCCGTGATGCGGAGACGGGCGCTTGTGTGAGCATGATTGACCAGATCAACCAGCAGGACGTTTTCAAAGCGCTCAGAGCGGCTGTTGACGCCGACCTGCGCGAACGATCCTCCACGCAAGGTGCCCTGAAAGAGACGATAGAAACCATTGGGGCCATGCACTGACAGATCATAGGTTCTGTCGGTGTCAGACGCGGACCATGTGTCGCTCAGGCGCTTGTGGTCTTCGACTGTGTAGAAGCGGGCCATGTTGGTCGCTTTGGCGTCGCGAATATGGAAAGCAACGCCAGCGTCACCAGTATTGTGGAAACCGAGCACCATTTTCCCGGCGCTTGCGTGCGGGGTGGAGTGGATGTGCAGATCATAGGGCAGCGCTCTTGCCCGACGTATTCCCTTTTCCTGAACGGGAACGCTCTGGTTTGTGGGCACGGTCGGTACGTAGCTGTCATGTCTCTTGGCGTCGGCCGGCGCGAAGCTGGTCGTCGAAGGGAGGGGAGCAACATGTGTGTTCGGATTTTCGAAGTCGAAAGCCGATGTCAGGTCACCGGAGACCACACGACGCCAGGGCGAGATATTGGTTTCGATCAGGCCCGGATAGTGCGGCGCGAAACGGGCTTCGAGGAAGCGGATGAGCGAGGTGTGGTCAAACATTTCCGAGTTGACCCAGCCGCCGCGGCTCCATGGGGAGACGACCAGCATCGGCACGCGCGGTCCGAAACCATAGGGACCGGCGACATAGCTGGAAGAGCCCGGGTAGATCTCGTTTTCAATGGAAACCGTCGAACTGCCCTGTGTCGTGGACGGCGGCGGTGAGGGAGGAACGATATGGTCGAAAAAGCCGTCATTTTCATCGAACATGATGAACAGGGCGGTCTTGCTCCAGACATCCGGGTTGTCCGTGAGAATGTCGAGAACCTGCGAGATGTACCATGCGCCGTAATTTGAAGGCCAGTTCGGATGTTCCGAATAGGCTTCAGGTGCGACGATCCATGAAACCTGCGGCAGCGTTCCGGCTTTGACGTCGGCCTTGAAAATATCGAACAGCGTGCCGGACACGGCGGTATTGGTGCCGGTGCGGGCTTTCTGCGCCAGTGGCGAGGAATCGGCGGCGTTCTGATACTGGTGGAAATACAGGAGCGATGTGTCGCCGTAATTTCCGATATAGGGGTTGCTCGTCCAGCCCCATGACCCGGCAGCGGTCAGGCCCGTGCCGATGTCCTGATAGACTTTCCATGAAACGCCAGCGGCTTCGAGACGCTCGGGGTAGGTTGACCAGCCGTAACCGGCCTCGGCATTGCTGACCACGGGACCGCCGCCTGTGCCGTCGTTTCCGACATAACCTGTCCACATATAATAGCGGTTGGGGTCTGTCGCGCCCATGATCGAGCAGTGATAGGAATCACAGATCGTAAAGGCGTCCGCCAGAGCGTAATGGAACGGCACGTCTGCCCGCACGAGATGCGACATGCAGGTTGTGGTCTTGGCGGCGATCCAGTCGTCCCAGTTGCCGTTGTTCCAGGCTTCGTGGGTGGTGGCCCAGTCATGGGGCAGATCGGCGAGGAACTGCATGCCCATATCGGGTGCGTCAGGATGGAACGGCATCACCTTGTCCGTGCCGTTCGGCTGGCTCCAGACCGTGTTGCCGGATGGAAGGCGTACGGCGCGCGGGTCGTTGTAGCCCCGGACGCCCTGAAGCATACCGAAATAATGATCGAACGAACGGTTTTCCTGCATGAGGAAAATGACATGTTCGATATCGTCAATGGAACGGGTGCGCGTGTTGGCTGGCATTGCAACGGCCTTGCCGATGCTCTGTTGCAGCGTTGCCGCCATGGCGCTGGATGTCAAAAGCTTGAGAAAATTACGGCGATCGGTCTCGGTCATCACTTTGCTCTCGTGACTTGTGTGGACTCACGATTGCGCTGATAGCCTTGATGGGGAGAGCGTAGGTGACAGTATAATTAACGTGCTGTTAATGTTTTGATACGGAACAGACATTTAAGTATATAAAAATAGATTCTGATTATTAATTATAAAATCTGTATTGTTTAAGAAAGTATTGGGGAGTTTTCGAACTTCGTTTTCCGGGGTGCAAGACTGTAGCTGGTGACAGTCAGGACCATCCTGAAAACATACTCACAAGGGTCGCTTCACGACGAAGCGATGGTCCGGCGAGAGAGATTGCCTCGCTCGCCGGACCATTCAGACCACCTATTCTTCGAGCTGAAGCGCCTGCGTTGTCTCAGCGCGTAGTGTCTCGCAAAGAGGCTGGTTATCGGCCAGTTTCTGACCGAAAGAAGGGACGATCTCCTTGAGCTTTGCATCCCACGCCGAAAGCTGGGCGGGGAAGCACTTGCGGATGACGTTGAGCATGATCGGGGCCGCCGTGGAGGCGCCCGGGGAGGCGCCAAGCAGTGCGGCGACCGATCCGTCGGCTGAACTGATGACTTCCGTGCCAAACTGAAGCACGCCGCCTTTTTTCGCATCCGCCTTGATGACCTGCACGCGCTGGCCCGCCACAACCAGTTCCCAGTCCTCGTCACGCGCATCGGGCACGAAGTCCCGGAGTGCTTTCATCCGGTCCGTATTGCTCTGGAGTACCTGCTGGATCAGATACTTGGTCAGAGCCCAGTTATCCCGGGCCACAGCCAGAATAGCGCCGATATTGCCAGCCTTGATCGAGCGCGGCAGATCGAGCAGGGAGCCTGTTTTCAGGAAGCGTGTCGAGAAGCCTGCGTAGGGGCCGAACAGCAGGGCCGGTTCGCCGTCGATCATGCGGGTGTCGAGGTGAGGAACGGACATCGGAGGCGCGCCGACAGAGGCTTTGCCATAGACCTTGGCGCGGTGAGCCGCGATGACATCCGGATTCTTGCAACGCAGGAACTGTCCGCTGACCGGAAAACCGCCATAACCACGCGCTTCCGGGATGCCTGTCTTCTGGAGCAGCGGGAGCGCCGCGCCACCAGCGCCGATGAAGATGAAGCGGGCGCTGATCGTGCGTGACTGGCCTGTATGCCGCGCCTTGACGCGCACGTTCCAGCGTCCGTCAGCGCCCCGTTTGATGTCTTCGACCTCGTGGCCGGTATGAAGAGCGACCCCCGGTTTCTGCAGGAGAGCCTTGATCAGCAGATGAGACAGTGCGCCGAAATTGACGTCCGTGCCGGAGGCAATCCACGTTGCCGCCAGTTTTTCGTCTGCCGAGCGGTTTTTCATGACCAGCGGCATCCACTGGCGTAGCTGCTCGAAGTCTTCCGAATACCGCATGCCGGAAAAGAGAGGATGATCTTTCAGCGCCTCATAGCGACGACGGAGAAAATCGACGTTCTTGTCGCCCCACACGAAACTCATATGCGCGACGGGGGTGATGAAGTCGCGCGGATTGGCGATCTGGCCGGTTTTGACAAGATAGGACCAGAACTGGCGTGACACCTGAAACTGCTCGTTGACGTTCAGCGCCTTGCTGATGTCGATGCTGCCGTCAGCGTTTTCGGAGGTGTAGTTCAGTTCGCAGAGGGCGGAGTGGCCGGTCCCGGCATTGTTCCAGGCGTTCGAGCTTTCCTGCGCGACGTCGTCAAGGCGTTCGAAAATGTCGATCGTCCAGTCAGGCTGCAACGTGTTGAGAAAGGTGCCGAGCGTGGCGCTCATGACACCTCCGCCAATCAGGAGAACGTCCGTCGAAGCACGGACTTCAGTCGTTGCAGCACTCATAACTCTCTCCGGTCGATAAGATGTGACACGTCACAGGGATACATTGCCTGAGTAGGGGCCTGAGCAGGAGCCTGAATAGAGGCCTGAGTCGGGCCGTGGGCCGGGAGAATGACCCGGTCGGGGCAATAAGAAAAGTCTGCCGCGGACCATAAATCTTCCCGGCATTCCGTCATTGCTGGCTGCTCAACACTTCCAAGGCCTGTGTAATCCCAGAACATCGTCACCGGTATGCACATGATTTGTCCGGTTTACGGCATCATCTCTTTGCGAGCATCGGGAAACGGCACTGGTTATCAGGCGTTCTGCTCCCACATGATGTCGTGTTCGGCGGCTCAGGCCGGGACGCAGACAGTTTGAAGGAGCGACAGCAATGACGATCAGAAAATTCGGCACAGCCCACTGGGAAGGGAACATCAAAGAAGGCAAGGGCCTGATTTCCACCGAGAGCGGCGCCCTGAAGGATCAGCCTTACGGCTTCAACACCCGTTTTGAAGGCAAGCCCGGCTCCAATCCGGAAGAATTGATCGGCGCCGCCCATGCCTCCTGCTTCACGATGGCGCTTTCCCTTATCCTTGGAGACGCCGGATACACGGCGACGTCTCTTGATACAAAGGCTGTCGTGTCTCTGGACAAGCAGGAGGGCGGTTTCGCCATCACCGCGATCAATCTGACGCTTTCCGGCACAGTGCCGGGTGTCAGTCAGGAGGAGTTTCAGACTCTGGCGCAGAAGGCGAAAGAGAACTGCCCGGTTTCCAAGCTGTTCAAGACGGAGATTACTCTCGACGCTACTCTTTCAGCCTGAATCGGCGCTGAACGCGGCGTCACGGTCTCGACGCGAGTGGCATCCGGGTAGGAAAGGCAAGTCTTTTCCTGCCCGGGCTGGCAGTCGCCGTTCCGGTCAGTTTATCCCGCAAAAACAGGCTTGCTGACCATAAGCCAGAAAACGACGACCAGCCCCACGAAGGCTGGCCAGCCGAGCACGAACCACCACAGGAACGCCCGCTGAAAAGAAGACGGAAGAGGTTCATCCCGAACTGCGGCGTGTTCGGCCTCTCGCGCCATGCGTATCTGAAGTCCCACGACTGGAAACCAGCATAGGGCCGCGACGACATAAGCCGCGTATGTCAGAACCAGCCACGGAGACAGAAGGCTGTATCCGTCCATGATGGCGAGCCAGACTCCCGTAACGGGCTGGATGACGCCGGAAGGGCATGTCAGGCACCAGTCGGAACGGACAACCCGGCGAGCGGCCAGAGCGATTTCCCGCACACTGCCTGTCAGGCGGGATATGACCAGAACCAGCGCCGTCATGATGCCTGAGGCAAACAGGACGCAACTGCTGAAGACATGTGTGACGAGCAGAAGCTGGTGCAGCATGTTCAGCCTCCTTTCCCAAGCATACGCCAGATGGCTGCTCCAAATCCCAGTGTCGCCATCGCGTAAAAACCTGCGGCGATCATGAGACTACGGAAGGGTGGAGACCCGGAGGGACGGAACAGGAGACACGTCATGCCCAGACAGAGGCTGATGAGAGCCAGTAGTCCCGAACGGAGCGCGGAGGAAATCCAGGGGACATCGGGGGGAATGTGAAACAGGCCGACCAGATGGATACCGGAGAAGATGAGTATGCCGAAGAACGGCACGGTCAGCACCAGTCCGGCGAACAGAATCGCCTGAAAAACACCGCCTTCCTGACGGTTTTCTGATTGATCGGCCAGAGCGAGAGCAAGCTGGAAAAAGCCGCCAAAGCTCAGCCCGGCGACCATGATCGCCGAGAAAACATGCAACGGAAGCCAGAACGTGCTCATGAAATCTTACCGGTCGTCATCGGTCAGCGCGAGCACGGCGAGCAACCCCAGGATCGGCAGATTTTTCAGCAGTGCACCGTACGGATTTTTCCACAAACCCGGCTTCAGGATAGTCAGTCCGACGCTATATCCCGCGACAAGTCCGGCCTGACGACGCCACCCGCGTTTATGCACGCGCCCAGTAAAGATCTCCCAGACGAAAAACAGATCGACGAGGGAAAAACCATATCCCGCCGCACGGGCTGCGCGGGGTGGCACACCTTTTGCGGACAGAACGGTTTCGGCTTCCTTTCCCGCCGCCAGTCCGGCCAGTCCCGATCCCAGCCAGAGCAGACCGATGGAGGCTGAAAGCGCCGGTCGCAGGGCATGAAGCTTGGCGTGCCAGCGATCCTGAACGGACGAAGGGTTTTCCTGAAGAAAATCACTCATGGAGCGCGGCGTGACGCCGAACGTCGTCTGGCCGGGTAGGGGTGGCGTGGGCGAGATATAATCCGTGGCAAGCTGCTCGTGGATGGCGCTGCAAAGCCCGCCGATGGGAAAGACATCGCCCAGTCTGGCCAGCGCACGGGTCAAGCCGTCAGGCACAGCAATGTCCCGTGGGGTGGAAAAGCCCAGCCATGCCCGGATTTTCAGGGCGATATCGCGCGTGGTCAGCACCTCCGGACCACAGACATTCACGACCGCCGTCTGTTCCGTGACGGACGCGGTCAGCGCGGAGCGGACGACTTCCGCCATGTCGGGAAGGCAGACCGGCTGGAATTTCTGACGGCCCCCGTCCATGAGCGGCAGAAAGCCTGGTAGAGCGCACAGACCGCGTATCGCACTGCTCCCGCCATAACTGCCTTTGCCATAAAGGAATGAAGGACGCAGGATCACAACTGTCAGGGCAGGATGCGTGAGAGAGGCTTTCTGGAGCAGTTGCTCGCTTTCGAGCTTGGACGCGGCGTAGGGCGTTGTCGCGTGATCGATCCCTATCGCTGAAATATGGATGATACGGGCAACGCCGGCTTTCTCGCAGGCGGCAAGCAGCTTTTCGGTGCCGGTCACATGGACATCGCGTTCCGAAAAACCTGCTCCGCCTTTGAGAACGCCGACACAGTTTACAACGGCCTCACAGCCAGTGAGGTCGGCGGCAAGATCGGTGGCGCGTCCTTTTACGATATCGAATGATACGGTTCTGGCGGCTGGAAAACGGCGCGCCGTACGTGCCGCGTCCCGACAGAAGAGGGTGACGTTGTGTCCATGGGCAAGGAGGTTGGCGACTATTTCCGAACCGATGAAGCCGGAGCCTCCTATGACCGCCACATGCATTTTCTACCCCAGTGTCGCCGAGAGAATCTCAGTCGTTTCTATGTATTGAGGGTAAGATCAGCAAGCTGGCATTTTTGGATACGTCTTTTCTTTCCGTGATAAAAATCAGGAAAGAAAAGACGGACCGGGTGACATGATGCCTGACTGGCAGGAAGCTGAAACAGGGAAGTAGAGCTTTCCCCGTTATTTGGCGGAAACCGTGGTGCTCATGCCCAGCCTGTCGAGCAACTGGCGGTCCCGTGTCGCCGCCGGGTTCGGGGTCGTCAGCAGGCGTTCGCCGTAGAAGATCGAGTTTGCTCCGGCCAGAAAGCACAGCGTCTGCGCCTCATCCGTCATGTTCTCGCGTCCGGCGGCGAGGCGCACATGGCTGGAAGGCATCGTGATGCGTGCGACGGCGATCACGCGGACGAAATCAATCGGATCGACGTCCTCGGCCGTTTGCAGCGGTGTTCCGGCCACCTTGACCAGCAGGTTGATCGGCACGCTCTCGGGATGCTTCGGCATCGAGGCGAGCGACGCGATCATCCCGGCGCGGTCTGACTCCCCTTCGCCCATGCCGACAATCCCGCCGCAGCATACATTGATGCCTGCATCGCGCACGTTGGACAGTGTGTCGAGACGATCCTGATAGGTGCGCGTGGAGATGATCTCGCCATAAAATTCCGGCGAGGTGTCGATGTTGTGGTTGTAGTAATCCAGACCTGCATCCTTGAGGCGATGCGCCTGCCGGTCGTCCAGCATCCCGAGGGTGACGCAGGTTTCGAGACCCAGCGCCTTCACGCCTTCGATCATGGAACAGACCGTTTCCAGATCGTGATCCTTGGGGGAGCGCCATGCTGCTCCCATGCAGAACCGGGCGGCTCCGGCTTCCTTGGCGCGTTTTGCTTCCGCGATCACGCCGTCAACCGCCATGAGTTTTTCCGCCTTGATCCGTTCGTCATGGCGTGAACTCTGCGGGCAGTAGGCGCAGTCTTCCGGGCAGCCGCCTGTCTTGATCGACAGAAGAGTCGAAATCTGGATTTCCGTCGGATCGAAAAACTGCCGGTGCAGGGTCTGCGCCCGGTAAAGCAGTTCGGGGAAGGGAAGATTCAGAAGCGTTACGACTTCCTCACGTGTCCAGTCGTGCCTTAACGGCGTTCCTGCGTTCGTCTGTGACGGGGAAAGGGCGCTGAGGGAGCTGCCGTCTGCCATGGCTGGAAGATGTTCCTGTTATCTGCGGGGTGTCCGTTCTGGCACGGAATGCCCTCGGTTTTCAACGCGCAGAAAGGTCCGGTCCGTGTGGAGCGGAATAATGAGGAATATTCGTTGCGGACCGAGGCTGCTGAGAGGGCAATGTTTAAACACTTTTTATCTTCTGTCGGGCATCGTTACGCATTGAACTGCGATGAGTGTGTCGGATCAGATGGGGCTCCACGAGAATGATAGAGCCAGCGCTTCCGTCGAGCGCAGGCTGGAACAGCTGGCGGCTCTGGCATTCGCTGCGGCAGACGTGCTGTTTGAGGTGGATCGAGCCTTCAGAATCCGTCATGTCGGAGGAGCCATTCAGAAGCTGACGGGGCATAGCGCCCGATCAGTCAGAAACATGTCGCTGTTTGACATGCTTATTCCCTCGGATCGCATCTTTCTGAAGCGGGTTGTGGAGGCGTTCGATCAGGGCAAGCCCGTCAGTCGTACGGCTGTCCGGTTTCTGCGCGGCGAAAGTGAAAACACGGTCGCGATGCTGGGCATGACGGTCATGCCGGGCAGTGTCGGAGAGCGCCTTGTAACCGCGACCATTCTCGACCGCGGCTTTGCCCCGGCCCCGTCCGAAGATGGTTTCCTCGATCGTTCCGCCTTTCTGGGCGTTGCAAAACAACTGGTCTCGACGGGGGGCGAAAAGGCGCAGTTCAATCTTGTGATGCTGGCTTTACCGCAGGCGGTCAGCGGCACCGCCATGCAGGATACGGCGCTCGGCAGGGCGTTCTATGCGGAAATAGAAGCTGTTCTGCGCTTCAGCAGCGAAAACGGTGTTGTCACCCGTCTGGGCGACGGTGCCTTTGCCTACTTCCAGAAGGTTGAGGATGATCCCGGTCTCGTGGCGGAGAAGATCGCTGAGGTGGCGGAAGTCCCGCTGACCCGTCCCTGTGTCCAGAAGCTGCTGCTCGATGCGATGCTCATGGAGCACAAGGAAATCGAGAAGGCGCTGAATCACGCGCTTGAAACGTTTGCGGATGAAAAGACAAGGCAGATCATAGCCTTCGAGAATCTGCCAGACTGTCTGGCAGCGGCGAACAATCGCGACAGGGGGATGGTGACATCCTGCCGCGACATCATCCGGGACGAGACGTTCTTTCAGGTCCTGCAACCCATTCTGACGCTGAAGAACGGGATCATTCAGCATTATGAAGTTCTGACGCGGTTTGCCGAAGGTGTTGCGCGGGGAATCGCCAATACTGGCGACTTCATTCAGATCGCCGAACAGATTGGCATGATCAACACCTTTGATCTTCTGAACTGTGTCAAAACCATCAAGCTGCTTCAGCTTCTCCCCAACGAGATCAAGCTGGCCCTGAATGTTTCCGGGCGCTCCGTGCAATCGCCCGAGTTCGCCAGTCAGATGATGAATCTGCTGGATTCGGCGGAGATGAAGATCAGTCCTTCCCGTCTGCTCATCGAAATTACCGAAACGCGCGGCATCACCAATTTTCAACAGGCGACCTCGCTCCTTCAGTGGCTGGTGAAACGTGGTCACAGGATCTGTCTGGATGACTTTGGCGCGGGCGCGATGAGTTTCGAATATCTTCGCCGTTTTCCGGTCGATTTCGTGAAAATCGATGGTCACTTCTTTCGGAACGCCATGACCAGTGGACGGGACAGAATTCTGATCAGGGCGATAGCCCGCTGCTCCTTCGAACTCGGGTGCAGGACGGTTGCGGAAATGATCGAGACCGAAGTGGATGCGGCCCTGGCCAAAGAACTGGGCGTGGAGTGCGGGCAGGGGTGGCTGTTTGGACAGCCCGTCACGGCCGAGCAACTGCTTGCGTCGGTGGAGCGTGTGACCAGACCACAGGGACGCGCCGGTTCGACGGGCTTTCCGTTGTCTCGCACCGTCTCCCTGTCACCTCAGCGCGGGGATGGCGATAATGGGTCGTCGCCGGTTCTGAAGGCGCGGCCACCTCAAAAAAAAATGACGGCGAGAGATAATCTCTGACGCTGTTCCGTATTTTCGCGCAGGCCGACGCGGGCAATCCTTTCTGACTCTTCTCTTGACCTGTCTGGCGTTTAGGCGCAGGCGAGGGCGTTTGACGCCGCAGGTTCAGGACGGGGGAGGCAATGAAGCACTGGCATATCGACCAGATGGACTGGGACAGTTTCGAGCCATCCAGAGTTGATCCGGATATCGTAGCCGTTGTGAAGGCTGCTTCTGTCGTTGAGCGTAACAGCGTGGATTACGCTGTTTACCTGAATCACGTCTTTTCAGACGATGCGGATTTTCAGGAGGCAGCCGATAACTGGGCTCTTGAGGAAGTCCAGCACGGAGACGCACTTGGCCGCTGGGCCATGCTGGCTGATCCGTCATGGGACTATCCCGCGGCGTTCGAACGCTATCGCAACACGTTCCATATTGATCTGAACACGACCTCGTCCGTCCGTGGCTCGCGGACTGGCGAACTGATCGCCCGATGTATGGTGGAAACCGGCACATCCTCTTTCTATTCATCTCTGGCGGATGCGACGGATGAGCCTCTTCTGAAAGCCATATGCAAGCAGATCGCCGCTGATGAATACAGGCATTTCAAGCTGTTCTACGATCACATGCGACGGTATCTGAAACGGGAAAGGCTTGGCGCCTGGGCCCGTACACGGATCGCTCTGGGCCGTATCACCGAAAGCGAAGACGACGAACTCGCGTCAGCCTATTACACGACAAACGAGCCGCCATCGGTGCGTTACGAACGCAGACGCTGCATCGCAGGCTACATGTCGCGGGCGATGAAACCCTATCGTCAGAAGCATATCGACCGGGTGACCGGTATGGTTTTCAAGACTATCGGCTTCAAGCCACACAGTCGGTTACATACGCTTGCGGCGCGGCTGGTGTTCGCACTGATCCGCCACCGTCAGCGGAGTTTCGAACGGGAAGCAGCGGCAATCGGCGTCTAGAGTAACATCCGATGAGACGGAATCGTCTGGTTGGATAAAGCTGCTCGATAAACAAGGGGTTAGAGTGGCATCCGTGATCCAGCCTGAATGGATGGCGCTCCAGCGCCTGCGTGTGGCCGCACGACTTTGACCCGTGTCGGTCGCCGTCCTACCATGCCCGGAACAGATCGTTGAAACAGGGAGCCGTAATGGCTTCTGTGTCACAAGGTGTTGTCTCTGCATGTCGCGTTTGAAGAACAAACTCCGTCAGTCCGTCATTCTGTCCTCACTGTCCGGCCTGATGCTGGCTTCCTGTCTTACCGCGCCCGCAGTGGCTGCCGGAGCCGGGCAGGGGGCGGCAATCCGGCCGTGGGGATTTGATCTGTCCGGCCGCGATACGACGCTTCTGCCCGGCAATGATTTCTTCGATTATGCGAACGGACACGCCGTAAAAGCGATTGTTATTCCTGCGGACCGTACGTCTTTCGGAGAGTTCGATGCGCTGCGTGATCTGTCGCAGAAACGTGTGCGCGACATCCTCTCCGGTCTGGCCAGACAGCGCATTGTCGCTCCGCAGACGACAGAGCAGAAGCTGGCGGCGTACTATACCAGCTTCATGAACGAGAAAGCCGTCGAGGCGCTGGGCGCGAAGCCGCTTCAGGGTGATCTTGCGGCCATTCGCGGGCTGAAAACGCCGGAAGAATTTGCTCGCCTGATCGGTACCGGGCAGACATCATTCCAGTTTTCCGCCTTCTCCCTGTCCATTCAGCCTGACGCCAAGGACCCTAAGCGGTTTGCTCTGGAACTGGATCAGAGCGGCCTCGGCATGCCGGACAGGGACTATTACCTGAAGCCGGAATTCGCCGCGAAAAAGCAGGCTTATGAAGCCTATATCGCGAAAATGCTTCACCTCGTCGGCTGGCAGGATGCCGATGCCCGAGCAAAAGACGTGATGGCGCTGGAAAGCAGTCTGGCTGATGTCCATTGGCCGCGCGTCGAACTGCGTGACCCGGACAAGACCTATAACCCTTCCACTGTCGCCGGTCTGAAGGAGAAAGCACCCGGTTTTGACTGGACAGCCTGGCTGGATGGCGCTGGTATCACCGTATCGCAGGCTGACGCGGCGCGGATCATTGTCGGTGAGCCTTCCGCGATTACGGGGCAGGCGAAACTGCTTGGCGCGACGCCGCTGCCTGTGTTGCAGGCGTGGCTGGCGTTTCATCTCGCCAACAATGCGGCCTCGACGTTGTCTTCCGCCTTCGTAAACGCGTCCTATGAGTTCAATCGCAAGACTCTGGCGGGGCAGCCGAAACTGGCGACCCGCTGGAAACGGGCGACCGACGCCACGGACGACGCAATGGGCTGGGCGATTGGCAGAATCTATGTCGATCGGTATTTCCCGCCCGAGAGCAAGATCAAGATGGAAGCTCTGACGGCACGCCTGAAAGCGGCGTTCCGTGTGAGGCTCCAGAACAATAGCTGGATGTCCGAGGTGACAAAGCAGCATGCGCTGGTCAAGCTCGACCATTTCGACATTCAGGTCGGATATCCCAAGAAATCCCGTGATTACAGTGATCTGACGGTCACACCCGGCGATGTGTACGGCAATGCGGCCCGCGCGGTCGCTTTTGAGTGGCGCTACTGGCTGGCTCATCTCGGCAGGCCGGTTGACCGCGATGAGTGGGACATGACGCCACAGACGGTGAACGCCTACAACAATCCGGTCTTCAATGAGGTGGTGTTTCCGGCCTCCATCCTTCAGCCGCCTTTCTTTGATCCGCATGCGGATGACGCCGTCAATTACGGTGCGATCGGTGGCGTTATCGGTCATGAAATGACGCACAGCTTTGATGACGAAGGCCGCAAGTTCGATGAGAACGGTCGTCTGAGCGACTGGTGGACCAAGGAAGATGCCGCGCGTTTCGAGAAGCTCGGCGACCGGCTTGGCGCACAGTATGACGCGTTTGAAGTGCTGCCGGGCGTGCATCTCAACGGCAAGCTGACGATGGGTGAGAACATCGCCGATCTCGGTGGTCTGACACTGGCTCTGGATGCCTATCACGCCTCCCTGACCGGCAAGGACATGCCGGTTCTGGAAGGCATGAGCGGAGATCAGAGAGTCTTTCTGGGCTGGGCGCAGGTCTGGCGGATGAAGGTCCGTGAAGATCGCGCCAGACAGTTGGCCGTGATCGACCCGCATTCGGCGCCCGCCGCGCGCGTCAATCTGCCGGCGCACAATATCGACGCCTGGTACAGGGCGTGGAACGTGCAGCCTGATCAGAAGCTCTATCTCGCGCCGGACCAGCGGGTGAAAATCTGGTAGACGTAACTGGTTTCAAAAGGTCCGCTATCCGTCGGTGGACCGTCAGTCCGGGCTTCTCTCTCTCTTTGGATACAGAAAAGAACATTTCCTGATGACCGTATTTACACTCGCCTATCGGAACACTCCCCTGCACGCTGTGGTGGCGGCCGCTGTTGCGCGTGTTCTGGAGGCTTATGAGATCGAGCCGGATTACATCGCTGGAGATGATGCGTCTCTTGCGAAAATGATGGCCGACGGGGAGATTGATCTTTTCGCGACGGCATGGCTGCCGACGATGGATGAGGGGCTTCTTTCTCCCGCCGTGGAAACGCTGGGCAACCTGTATCGTCCGGCCTTCGGGTTCTTCGTTTCGGAAGGTACGGAGCACTCCCTGTCCAACCTGTCCTCGATCGAGGAACTGGCGGCGTCGTCCGTTGCACGCAATCTTATCACGCCGGAGAGCCTTGTTCCCCGCGTGAGGCAGGTGGTGGCGGGATATCGCCTGACGGAAGCCGGGTTCACCATCGAATCCCAGCCGGACGAGCAGGCCTATGAGGCGGCGGCGGCGGCGGTGGAGGCTGGAGAGCCTGTTGTCCTGCCACTTTTCACACCCTGCTACCTCATTCACGCCATTCCGCTTCGTCCGCTTGCCGATCCGAAAGGCGCGGCAGGCGCGGAACTGGAAGCGCGTCTGCTTGTCAGCAGGGCTGCCCGCGCAAAGGCGGACAGCGATCTGATTGACGAGCTGGATGAACTGACGCTCGGCAACAAGGTTGTCAGTGCGCTCGACAATGCGGTCCGGCATCTGGGCATGAGCGCTGACGAGGCTGCCGAGGAGTGGCAGCGCGGCAAGCTTCTGCCACGCTGAGAGGTGTCGTCTGTGACGCCGGACAGCCCGGATTACATGGACCCGAAGGCTGTTCCGCACCTTCATGGCGTGGATGGCATCCGTCTCGCCATGGCCATGACTGATACACATCAGTTGAGTGTGGGTGAGGGAGATGAGGCGGTGACCGTCCAGCTTCCGCCGCAGGCGAGGGGAATTTTCCCGCTGATCGACGGACGCAACACGGTGGCTGATCTCGCCACCCGGCTTGAGACGCGCGGAGTGAATGCGTCCCAGTTCGAGAGCGTGTGGCGGGCTACCGTGGCGGCGCTGGCTCCCTTCGGGCTGCTTTCGGTTGCCCCACCGGCTCCCTGAAGAAACCGGAATGCTGCCTGTCATCGTTTTTGGAGCCGCATTGTATCCTGACGGCTCGCCGCGTCCGGCTCTTCTGGCGCGTGTGCGGGCCGCTCTCGACTATGGTGCGGGGCAAACCGACAGTCTGTATGTTGTGACAGGTGGCGTCCCGCAGGAGGGACGGACCGAGGCGGATGTGATGGCCGCCCTGCTGCTGTCAGCGGGGGTGCCGGAGGCCGCCATCCTGCGGGAAGGTCGCTCGACCGATACATGCGATTCTGCCATTGCCTGCACAGAGCTTCTGCGGAAGCGTGGGTATGACGGGCCTGTTGCTGTCGTCACCAGCGATTTTCATATGATGCGCTGTGTCGCCATGCTGCGGGCGCTGGGCTGGATCACCGTGCCTGTGCCCGCGCCTTCATGTGTCGATCTGTCCCGAAGGCTGTCCCGAAGGCTGTCCCGAAGGCTGTCCCGAAGGCTGTCCCGGGGGCGTCGGCTCTGGGTGCATCTGCGGGAATATCCGGCGACAGTGTGGGATGTCCTGCTTGTGCTGATCTGGCGCTTTCACCAGTAAACGGCACGTGTTGGTTCTACAGGGCGGGGGTGGGATGCGGGCGCAATCCGTGGTCGTCGTAGCAGTCGCTGCGGGGACAGCCCGCCCATCGGCTCGCATGTTCCGCATGAGCCTGCATCCTGCCAGCTTTCGACGGGCTGTGCAGGCGGACATGGCCCTTGCAGTCACGGCAGCGGAAACTGCGTGTCTTGCGGTCTTCAGGCTTCATGGAAAGTGCGGTCAGGACAGTCATCGGTCGCCAGAGTCCGTCAGTGCCTTTGACATCAATATCCGTTGCCAGAACCATATCCGCCCTCACGATTTCAGAAACAGGAAGAAAAACCGGCTTTTGTGCAGTCTGTCCCAGGCGGAATGACGATGTGTTAATAAAGCTGGCGACGGCTCCTGCATTGACATTCGATGACGATTTCCTTTCATCACTCCGCGTATTGCCGGATTTTCCGCACGAACAGGCCTGCCGGACGACGGGCCGATTGCATTTCCTCATCAGTCCAGGAGCTACTGAATGTCTGTCTACGCCTTTGTTTTTCCGGGTCAGGGAAGTCAGTCTCCCGGCATGGGGCAGGATCTGGCGGATGCGTTTCCGGCAGCGCGGGAGGTCTTTCAGGAAGTTGACGATGCGCTGAACGAGAAGCTTTCGAAGATTATTTTTGAAGGCCCGGCGGAAGAACTGACCAGCACGGAGAATACCCAACCTGCCCTGATGGCGGTGTCGATGGCTGTGGTCCGGGTTCTGGAGCGGGAAGGTGGCGTGGATTTCAGCTCAAAGGCGACGCTGATGGCAGGTCACTCCCTTGGCGAATATTCCGCACTTGCTGCGGCGCGTTCGTTCGGAGTTGCGGAAACGGCCCGTCTGCTGCGTCTGCGTGGCCGTGCGATGCAGCGCGCTGTGCCTGCTGGCGAAGGCGGCATGGCGGCCCTGATCGGTGTGACGCCGGAGCAGGCTCAGGACGTGTGCGAGGAAGCGGCGATTCTCAGGGTTGAGGGACAGCCGGATCGACGTGAGGTCCTTGAGGTCGCCAATGACAATGGTGGTGGTCAGATCGTGATTTCCGGCCAGATGGCGGCGATCGACCGGGCGATTGTGATCGCCAAGGAAAAAGGCATCAAACGGGCTGTCAAACTGCCGGTTTCCGCGCCATTCCACAGTTCCCTGATGCGTCCGGCGGCGGATGAGATGGCCGAAGCTCTGGATGCAGCCGACGTAAAGGCCCCCATCGTGCCGGTTGTCGCCAATGTGACGGCGGCGAAAGTGACATCTCCCGACATGATTCGTGAGCTTCTGGTCAAACAGGTCACCGGCACGGTCCGCTGGCGTGAGAGTGTCGAGGCGATGGTCGGCATGGGGGTTGATCATTTTGTGGAACTCGGGGCCGGTAAAGTGCTTTCGGGCCTGATTCGTCGGATTGCACCGGATGCGAAAGCCGAGTCTGTCGGCACGCTGGACACCATCGACAGCTTCCTCAAGAGTCTCTGAGGCTCTTTTCCTTTCAGTCTGACATCATGCAAACAGGATAGAGTTTATGTTCAGTCTTACCGGCAAGGTCGCGCTCGTAACGGGCGCAACAGGTGGCATTGGCGAAGCGATCGCCCGTCAGCTTCATCAGCAGGGTGCGACGGTCGTGCTGTCCGGCACACGCGAATCCGTTCTGGCGGAGCGGGCGGCGGCTCTGGGTGGTGAGCGTGTGCATGTGGTCGCCGCGGACCTGTCCGACCCGGCTGCGGCGGAGCAGCTTGTGGCGCGCGCAGAAGCCGCCGCCGGAGCGCCGCTCGATATTCTCGTGAATAATGCAGGGCTTACGCGGGACACGCTGGCCATCCGCATGAAGGACGAGGACTGGTCCAAAGTGATCGAGGTTGATCTTGCCTCGCCATTCCGACTCTGCCGCGCGGTGCTCAAGGGCATGCTGCGTCGGCGCGCGGGACGCATCATCAGCATCGCTTCCGTGGTGGGAACGACCGGCAATGCCGGACAGGCCAACTATGCCGCCGCCAAGGCCGGTCTGGTGGGCATGACCAAGTCTCTGGCGCAGGAGGCGGGCTCCCGTGGGGTGACGCTGAATGTGGTTGCGCCGGGCTTTATCGCCACGGCCATGACGGATGTGCTGCCGGACGCCCAGAAGGAAAAGCTGGTCGGAGCGATCCCGCTGGGCCGTATGGGGTCGCCGGACGATGTGGCGTCCGCCGTGGTGTATCTGGCGTCGGAAGAGGCGGCATGGGTTACGGGCGCGACATTGCATGTCAATGGCGGAATGGCGATGACATAAGACGAATTGTTTGGAATTCGTTGCTGAGACTACCTTTTCTCAAAAACGTGAGCTAAGGAGGGTGACCGGTTTTGAACACGGTGCGATCATGAAACGTCACGCTTTTCATGCATCCGCTTGGCGGCGGGAATATTTCCGTGCTAATCGCCCCGCAGCCTCGTTGGGCATACCTCGGTTGCCCCGTTCGAATGCCCTGCTCCGGTCTGTTGCCGGAACGGGGTGAGCGCCAACCATCAGCCCGAAATGCTTGGGCATACAGGAAGCAGAAACAGATGAGCGAAATCGCTGATAAGGTTAAGAAGATCGTTGTCGAGCATCTCGGCGTCGAAGAGAGCAAGGTGACACCGGATGCGTCGTTCATCGATGATCTGGGTGCAGACAGCCTCGACACGGTCGAACTGGTGATGGCGTTTGAAGAGGCTTTCAACGTAGAGATCCCCGAAGACGCGGCTGAGAAGATCGCGACCGTCAAGGATGCGATTGATTACATCGAGGCACAGAAAGCCGCTTGAGGTTCTCTGTATCTGACGGGTCCATGCAGTTGGTGCGCGGACCCATTTTGTTCTGAAAATCAGGGGGCGAGCGAGCTTGCTGCAGTCGGGCGGATCAGATTTGGGACGGAGACGCGTGGTCGTCACCGGTATGGGGATGGTAACGCCTCTCGGGCTTGGCACCGAGAACGTCTGGAAGCGTCTCATCGCGGGTGAAAGCGGAATTGACCGCATTCACGCGTTTGATCCGAGCGAACTTGCGGCGCATATCGGTGGCGAGGTGCCGGAAGGCCCCACCGCCGAGGGCAAGCTCACTGTCTCCGACTGGATTCCTGTCAAGGACCAGAAGAAGATGGATCGTTTCATCCATCTCGGAATGATCGCAGCCGCCGAGGCTGTCGAGGATTCCGGATGGAAGCCCGAGTCGGAAGAAGATCGCTGCGCTACCGGCGTGCAGATCGGCTCCGGCATCGGTGGCCTCCAGACGATCTACGAAGCTTCCATCACGGTCCATGAAGGGCGGGCGAAGCGTCTGTCCCCGTTCTTCATCCCGTCGGCGCTGGGTAATCTGGTGTCCGGAAACGTATCGATCCGGTACGGTTTCAAAGGGCCGAATCACTCGGCGGTTACTGCCTGTGCCACAGGCGTTCATGCGATTGGTGACGCCGCACGTCTCATCATGTTCGGCGATGCCGATGTGATGATCGCGGGCGGCGCCGAGGCGACGGTCTGCAAACTCGGGATCGCCGGGTTCTGCTCGGCTCGCGCCCTATCCACCGGCTTCAATGATCGTCCGCAGCAGGCTTCCCGCCCGTGGGACCGTGACCGTGACGGCTTCGTCATGGGCGAGGGTGCCGGTATCGTCGTGCTCGAAGAATACGAACACGCGAAAAAGCGCGGCGCGAAGATTTACGGCGAGATCGTGGGTTACGGCATGTCCGGTGACGCCCATCACATCACTGCGCCCGCAGAGGGCCATGAAGGCGCGTATCGCGCCATGTTCGCAGCTGTCCGCAGCGCAGGTATCACGCCCGGTGAAATCGGCTATGTGAACGCGCACGGCACGTCCACCATGGCGGATGATCTCGAACTGGAAGCCGTCGAGCGTCTCTTCGGCGATGCCGGGCGAAAGGTTGCGATGTCCTCCACCAAGTCCGCGATCGGTCACCTGCTGGGGGCCGCCGGTGCTGTGGAGGCGATGTTCTCCATGCTGGCCATTCGTGATGGTGTCGCTCCGCCGACGCTTAACCTCGATAACCCGTCGCGGGAGAGCATTATCGACCGCGTGGCGCATGAGGCGCAGCAGCGCAAGATCAACATTGCGCTCTCAAACAGTTTTGGCTTTGGTGGCACCAACGCCAGCGTGATCGTTCGCGGCGTCTGACCCCGGACGCGTTCCGAACGGTTATCATTCAGCAGGCCATCTTCGGATGGCCTGTTTCATATCTGACCCGATACAGGTGTTTGTTTCATGAGCGATACTCTTCCAGACCGTCTGTCCGTTGATCCGGAAAGCCCATTCTACAACGAAGAGCTTCTTGCCCGTGGAATCGGTATCCGCTTCAAGGGCGTCGAAAAGACCAATGTTGAGGAATACTGCCTCAGTGAGAACTGGGTGCGTGTCGCCGTAGGCAAGTCGCTGGACCGTCGCGGCAAGCCGATGACGATGAAGCTTCAGGGGCCGGTCGAAGTCTGGATCAAGGGCAACGAAGAAGCCTGAGACCTGAAAACCTGTCGTACCGTGAGCGCGGCAGGTTCGTCGCTACAGTTCAGCAGGCCGGAAAGGCCGTGTTGAAAACCCAATGCGGATATGCGCGCTCTCATGGGAGAGGGGCCTTGATGCATCTCTCCTCTGAGCGCAGGCTCGCACATCTTTGTGATGTGACACTGCATTCCCCTGAAGGAGACGAAGATCATGACTGAAATCGTCACACCGGTTCAGCCTGACAAACAGTTCACCATTCTCATTGTGGGAGGCGGTACGGCAGGCATCGCAATCGCTGCCCGTCTTCGCCGTGAACGGCCGTCCCTCTCCATTGGAATCATTGATCCGGCCACGACCCATGCCTACCAGCCCGGCTGGACGCTGGTCGGGGCAGGGGTCATGACCCTGAAGCAGACCCTGCGGCAGGAAGGCGGACTCATCCCTGATGATGTGACCTGGCTGCGGGCCTCGGCTGAGTCGTTTCAGCCGGATGATCACATTGTCACGCTGGATGACGGTCAGCGCATCGGCTATCGCCGTCTGATCCTGTGCCCCGGCCTGCAACTCGACTGGAACAAGGTCGAGGGTCTCAGCGAGACGCTTGGCAGGAACGGCGTGTGCAGCAATTATTCGATGGAGCATGTCGAATATACCTGGACTTGCATCCAGACCCTGAATGGCGGCAAGGCGCTTTTCACACAGCCGCCGATGCCGATCAAATGCGCGGGCGCTCCGCAGAAGATCGCCTATCTGGCCTCGGATTTCTGGCGCAAGGAAGGTGTTCTCAACCGTACGGAAGTCGATTTCCTGCTGGCGGGGGACGCGCTGTTCGGTGTGGCCTATTACCGCCCGTCGCTCCAGTATGCCGTCGATTATTACGGCATCAACCTGCGCTACAAACATAACCTTGTCGCCGTGGACGGTGAGGCCAAGATCGCGGTTTTTGAAGTCACCGCAGAAGATGGCAGCAAGTCGCGTGAAACGCGCAGCTTCGATATGCTGCATGTAACGCCGCCGCAGAGCGCCCCCGATTTCATCAAGAACAGCCCGTTTGCCGGAGCGGGTGGCTGGGTGGATGTTGATCCCTCGACACTTTGCCATACGAAATATGACACGGTTTTCGGCGCGGGCGACGTGATCGGCACAAGCAATGCGAAAACCATGGCGGCGGCGCGCGCCCAGACGCCTGTGGTGGTCGCGAATGTTCTGGCGTCACTGGAAGGCAAGCCGGTCACCGGCAGCTACGACGGCTACGGCGCCTGCCCGCTGACCGTGGGTTACGGCAAGGTGGTGCTGGCGGAGTTCCTCTACGGTGGAAAACCTGCGCCGAGCTTTCCGTATGACCAGCGCAAACCCAGCACCTTTGCCTGGATGCTCAAGGCAAAGGTCTTCCCGCACGTGTATTGGGATCTGATGCTGACAGGCCGCGACATCACGGTCAAGCATCACCCGGAATGGGTGAAGGACGCCGGGTGACCGGTGGTGCCGGGGCAGAGAGCGTTGCTTTCTCTGCCTCAATCAGGAGCGGCTATTCTCCCGAACCATAGCGTCGATAGACAAAACTGTCGGAAGAGCTGTTGATTTCGGATAGGGCGGCGTCCACCACGCCGCGATCAGAAGACCGACGGCAGACAGGATCGGCGGCGTCGGCGCGTCCTGTGAGGGCCAGCGCCTGACAGCGGCAGCCGCCCCAGTCGATCTCCCTGCGATCGCAGGCGCGGCAGGGCTCCGGCATCCAGTCCACGCCACGGAACATCTGAAACAGCTTCGAATGTTCCCAGATATCCTTGAGAGAAGCTTCCCGCACTGTCGGGAACATGACACCCGGTATGGTCTCCGCCGCGTGACACGGTAGCACGCGCCCGGACGGGGTGATGTTGAGAAAACGCTGCCCCCATCCGCCCATGCAGGGCTTGGGCTCATCGGCGTAATAATCCGGTGTCACAAAATCGATGGCGAGCCGTGAACCAAACCGTTCCCGTGCTTCGGCAACGGCTTTTTCCGTCGTTTCAAGCTGAGGGCGTGTTGGCAGCAGAGCGGCGCGGTTTTTCAGACCCCAGCCGTAATACTGCGTGTGGGCGATCTCGACACGACGTGCGCCAAGCTCTTCGGCCAGATCCAGCATGGCCGGGACCCGCTCGGCATTCAGGCGATGGATGACGAAATTCAGGGTCAGCGGCATCCCGTCTTCCACGACCAGTCGGGCCGCTTCAATCTTGCGGGGTTGCGCGCCTTTCATGCCGCCGATGATCTCGGCCTGCTTCGGGTCCACATCCTGAAAGGATAACTGGACATGATCCAGACCGGCGTCAGCCAGCCTCGCCAGACTGTCGCGGTCCATCAGCACGCCGGAGGTGATCAGATTGCTGTAAAGACCAGCCTTGGCGGCGTGGCACACAAGCTCCGGCAGGTCCTTGCGGGCCATAGGCTCACCACCGGAAAAATGCACCTGAAGGATGCCGAGTGCTGCGGCTTCGTCGAGAACACGAAGCCATTCCTCGGTGGAGAGTTCGTTGTTCTTCGGCTCCAGCGCCAGCGGATTGGAGCAGTAGGGGCATTGCAGCGGGCAGCGATGGGTCAACTCCGCCAGCAGGCTCATCGGTGGTGGGGTGATCATGCCTTCCATATCAGCACCTGACGCTCGGCCAGCGAGGCGACCATGGCCAGCACATCGCCCGAGATCACCTCGCGCGGAGCCGCAAAATCTGCGGCTAGAGTGTCTATGATCGTCTGGAGAGACGTCTGGCCATCAACCCGCTTCAGGATTTCCGCGGCGATGGGGTCAGCCAGAAAGGCCCGCTCCGGCGCCTGAACGATCCACTGGTCACGCACCTTGTCATGCTGGAGCCGCGTGCCGCGAGCGAAAGCCGGGACGAGAGTTTCTGGCAGGGCAGGAGAGGGAGGCGTCATCATGCAGGCCGGAACGCGCCCGGCGGAATGTTGCCCGGCGTCACATACGCATAGTCCAGCGCGTCCAGCATCGACCACAGGACGCCACATTTGAATTTCAGGGCGTTGAGCACGGCGGTCTGCTGTTCCACGGTCCTTGCATGCTCTTTCACGTAAGCAAGCGCGAAGTCGGAATCACGGGGAGCCTGTGTCAGGCGGGGCGTGAAATAGGCCAGCGTTTCTTCCGTGATGAAGTCGTAGTTTCGCAGCATGCCCGAGACGCGTTCCGAGATGATGGTCGGCGAGAACAGCTCGGTGAGAGAGGAGGCGATGGCTTCCAGAATGGTCTTCTCGCCGACGAAATGCACATACGCGTCGACGGCGAAGAGCGTTCCAGGCAGCAGGCCCTGAAGGGATTCCACATACTCACGGTTCAGGCCCAGCCCGTCCGTCAGGCGCAGCCAGCGGGCGATGCCGCCTGTGTCGGGAGTGTCGCCGTCATGGTCCTCGATGCGGCGTCGCCATTCACGACGAAGCTCCGCCGTCGGCAGACGGGCCAGCAGGGTGGCGTCCTTGGCTGGAATGCGGGCCTGATAGTAATAGCGGTTCAGAGCCCATGCCTGAACCTGTCCTTTGGTGAGCTTGCCGTCGTGCAACGCCCGATGGAACGGGTGCCGATTATGATAGCGCTCGGCACCGATGGCGCGCAGCGCCGCTTCCAGTTCACCGGGGGAGAGAGGGGCTACGCTCATAGGGTGATCCTCATGCCGTCGTAAGAGACTTCCCATCCGGCGGCTTCCGTCTCGGCCCGCTCGGGAGAGTCGGCCAGCAGAATGGGATTCGAGTTGTTGATATGGATGAAGACCTTGCGGTGCACACCGAGATCGCGGAAGGCGGCAATCGTGCCGTCGGTGTCGTTGACCGACATATGCCCCATGCGCTTGCCGGTTTTTTCGCCCAGACCCGCTCTGACCATTTCATCGTCGATCCATAGCGTGCCGTCGAACAGCACGAGGTCTGCTCCCCGCAGACGCGCACGGAGACGATCCGTCATGCAGGCGCAGCCGGGAATGAACAGGGCACGGTATGTGCCGTCGGTGATTTCCAGTCCGACAGTTTCGCCGTTTTCAAGAATCTCCGCAGGATTGGCGCCTTTTTCGGCATAGAGCGGAACCTTGCCCGGGACTGCGAAAGCCGTCACGGACAGTCCGGCCGAGGTTCTGTCCGATTTGGAAAGAGCAACGCTTTTGTCGAGAGGAAACTCTCTGCGTGTTACGACGGAACGGTTCACCGCCTCGAAAATCGGATTGGCGTCCAACTGGTCGAGGACCTGCCGCGTCGCCAGAATCTGGAAAGGTTGCCGCTCACGCATGGTGAGAAGGCCGGTGATGGTGTCCACTTCCGCGCCGGTCAGAATGACTCCGGCGATCGGTGTGGAACGCAGTCCTGTCTTTGGATGAAGGGCAGGGGTCTGGTTGATCTGCTGGCGAAGGTCGGGCGAGGCGTTGACCACGAACCATTCCTCACCGTCACCGCTGATGGCGATGGAAGCCTGTGTGCGGGCCGGAGCCAGAGGGTCGCCAGAACGGGCGCGTCGGCAGCCTTCCGCGTTCGAGTTCCATTGGGGGAAGCCACCGCCTGCGGCGGCGCCGAGAACAATAAGGTCGATCATGATGCTGGTCTGTAAATGCAAAACGCCGCCAGCGCGAGGCGGGCGGCGTTTCTGGCTGTGGAAAGCAAGACCCTTTGCGGGGTCTTATTTCTTCTGGCCACAGACGTAGCTGTTGATTTCTGCGCCCAGAGGGACTTCGGTGATTTTCGGTGTGTTCCATGCCATGACAGGTCATCCTTATTCTGTGAGGCTGTAGAGGGAACGATACCCTGCCTTGAGGCTCTTCGCTACCATCCTGTCGCATGGCTGCCTTTGGCTCATGGCGTTGAACCAGATCATGACGGGTGTTTGTGTGCTGTCCTGATAACGTATTGATTACGAAAGATAAGATGTATTTTTTATCGACATAATTTGCTCTTGTTCACCCTGTTCAGGAGAAGTTTGCTGATTTCCATCACGGCCTTGTGAATATCCCGAAGCGTTTTGCCCGGTCTTCCGGCTGAGAGTTTCTGTCAGTGTGTGCAAAGGAGATTTTTTTGAGCGGTTACGACCTGAATTTATAATAAGTAATTGAAATAAAATAAAAAATTTATAGATGAACTATTTTTTCATTACGGCGATACAGGCTTGCACTGCTTATGGACCTGCGCTAGAAGCCACCCACCGCAACGCGGGCCGGTTTAGCTCAGTTGGTAGAGCACGTCATTCGTAATGATGGGGCCAGGGGTTCGAATCCTCTAACCGGCACCACTTAATTCCTTGCGGTTACAGATCACAAATGCATGTCCGTAGCTTGAGGCTACCGAAAGCAAGCCTGTTTGTGGTCTCGTATCTGTCCAGCAATCGTGATGGCGCCCAACATCAATGCTGGAAATCTGAAAATAGCTTCAGCCGCAGCGTAAACCGTTTTCCTGAACGTAGGGGCGATCCTCTTTCGCTTCTTCGGACTCATCAGATTTCAGTGTGGTGGAAGGAGGCCGAAACGGGTCTCATCCGGGAAAAACCATGACTGTAGCTGGATCGTTGGATTGTTCTCGATCAAATATATGCAGGCTCAGGTATCTTTAATTGAAAAAATCAATATAAAATGTGTATAATGTATATGCATACGATTGCCGTGGAATTGGATGTGATATGTGAGGAGATTAAATGGCGGGTTTTATCGCTCTTGTTGCGGATGTCGGAATATTTGTTTTGGTTCCGTGGGTACTGTGGAGACTTTTTGGTAAAATACTGCCAATAGTTGTTCTTCCTATACTTTTGGGTATGGGAATGGCTGTTCTGCATGTTCCGGTCGTGGACATGGGCATACCCTCCGCCATCGGCGATGAAATCGGCTGGGTGGCCGTTCTGGTGCTGGCTTTTACGGCGGGTCTGGAAATGTGGCAGCACCCGGGAGAAGACACATCTCCTCACGCCGTTCCCCAGACATCCGTCGGACGGCTGCTTGGTGGAGCCGCGGTGGCGCTGGGTGGCCCGTTACTGATCGGCTCCATTCTGGCCTACGAGTTCTTTCTTCCCCTGAAGGGCTGGCATCCTCCTCATGCCGCGCCTTGGGTGGCGGCGATTTCAATCGGTCTCTGCATCGCCGTCAGCGCGTTGCCTGTTCTGATCGGAGTGGTGCGTGAACTGGATACATCCCAACGACCGCTTGGCCAGTTGGCTCTCAAGCTGGCTGTCGTCGATGACGCGGCGCTCTGGATTGGCCTCGCCATTCTTCAGTTCGCGGAAAAGGGGAGCGCCGCCCTGCATGGCTGGACCGGGCTGGAGTTTCTGGCTGTCGCCCTGCTCGCGGGTCTGGCGGCCGCAGGATCGTGGGCTTCCCGGCATTTCAGGCACCCCCCTTCATGGGTCATCTGGGCGACTGTGCCGGTTTATCTGGCGGCGGGCTCATGGGCGAGCAAGCAACTCGGCTTGCATGAGCTTATCGGCGCCTATTTCGCCGGTGCGATCATGCCGCCGAGCTGGGTCCGCCGTCTTCCTGTGGAAAAGGTCGGGACTTTCGCGCTGATCTGGCTGGCGCCGCTTTTCTTCGGGCATAGCGGTCTGCACATCAATGGCGACGCTCTGACATGGCCTTCGGTAGTGGCTTCCTTCAGCCTCGTGGCTATTTCCATCATCGCCAAGATTGCTTCGGTCTACGTATTCCCGCCTGCTCCCAATCTGAGCAGACGGCAGGCGCTGGCAATCGGCTCCCTGTTGCAGTGCAAGGGGCTGATGGAAATTGTTGCGGCCACCATTCTGCTGGGGCAGGGCATGATCTCCGAGTTTGCGTTTGCCTCGCTCATGATGCTGGCGGTCATTTCCACCATGCTGACGGGACCGATGTTCCGGCTTGTCGCGCCGCGTGCGGTCATCACGCGGGGCTGAGCGGGCTCGAAAGGCCCGTGCGGAACAGGGGGTGCATTCTGTCATGACGATCTTGGCCGGATCGTCATGAGCGCGGGTAGTCCGTAGCGCCACGCCAGCACATGGCTGGAATTTGCTGCCGGTCTATCGGCTTCGGCCAGTTCGCGTTAAGGTGGACTGTCATGGCGTCGTCCTTACCTTCCCGGCTGTATCGCAGCGCATTGAACTTTACGCGCGGCAAACAGCTTCACAGCAGTCATGTTCAGGTTGTTGACGATCTGGTCGAATGCCCCTGTTGCGGTGAATTCCAGCAACTGGGAAAGATTGAGCCCGGCACCGTGGCACGATGCGGGCGCTGTGGTCAGCTTCTGGAGAGGCGTAACAAGGGAGGGGCGCTGGCAACTCCTCTGGCCTTCTGCATTACTTCTGCGGCCCTGTATCTAGCGACTCTGGCCTCTTCCCTGATGACGCTCAATCTGTACGGGCGGGAGCGGTCCGTGGACCTCCTCACGGGGCCAATGGAGCTGCTCCATGAGGGCTGGGGCGAGGTCGGTGTTCTGGTGGGGCTGGTGACTATTTTCGCTCCGGGCATCGTGATCGCGATGATGGGCATGATCCTGACGGCGGCCTTTTTCGAGGAACTTCCTGACTGGGCACCGCATCTTCTGGCCTGGTACGAAAAACTTCGTCCATGGTCGATGATGGAAGTCTATATCCTCGGCATCTTCGTGGCTTATACCAAACTGGTGGAGATGGCGCATGTGGAGGTTGGGCCTGCGGCCTACCTTATCGCAGCCCTGATGATCAGCATGGCGGCGACGGACCAGACGCTGGATCAGGAACGAATCTGGCAACGTCGCCGGGTCGAGGGGAGCATTCAGCTTCCCGATGGTCATCAGATGCAGGTGGAACGTGTCTGCATGTCGGATCTTGGCGGTCGCATGCCGCCACCCGAGCATATGCTGTCCTGTCATTCCTGCGGACTTGTCGGAGTGTTCCCCGAGCCGGTGCCGCAGACGAGAAGCGTCGGGCTGTGTCCGCGCTGTGGCCACAGCCTCTGTAAGCGGAAAAACAACAGCCTGTCGCGTACTGCGGCTCTGCTGCTCTCCGCCTTTGTGTTCTATCTGCCCGCCAATCTTTTCCCTGTCATGACGGTCATCAAGGTGGGAAGCGGCGGGGGACACACCATTATCGAGGGCGCCATAGAACTGTGGAAAGACGACATGGTCCCGCTTTCCCTGCTGGTTCTGTTCGCCAGTGTTACAGTTCCCGTCGCGAAGATTGTCGGTCTGAGCTACATGATCGTCACGACGAAGCTGCGATCGACGAAAAAGCTGATGTTCCGTTCGAAGCTGTTCAGGATCATCGATATTATCGGTCGCTGGTCCATGATCGACGTTTTCATGATCTCCATTCTGGTCGCGGTCGTCCGCTTTAGCTCATTGGCCAATGTCGTGGCCAACGCAGGCGTGGTGTCGTTCGCGGCTGTCGTGGTGATCACCATTTTTGCAGCGCATTGCTTTGACCCACGTCTGATGTGGGATGTCGCGGGGCGTAATGGTCGGTTTCCGGAAGACGACGCCTGTGCCGGAAACGAAGCATCACAGTTCCACGAGGCACGAGACCCTGAGGGACAGGACAAGATGGAGCCGGTAAAAGCGTGACTTCCGAGCAGAATAATTCTTCTTCGCAGCAGTCTGCGGGACGCAGAGGGCAGGACGACGGCAGGCTGCCTGAAGCCAATATCAGCAAAACCCGCTTTTCCATCATCTGGATTATCCCGATCATATCGGTTCTGATTGCGGGTTTCCTGCTTTGGCGCAGCCTGTACAATCGTGGTCCGGAAATCCTCATCACGTTTGACACGGCTGACGGCCTGACCAGCGGGCAGACGCAGGTCAAGAACAAGGCCGTGACACTTGGCACGGTCTCATCCATCACACTGTCGAAAGACATGCATCACGTTGATGTCCGCGTGCAGATGAATTCCAGCGCGTCCGGGCTTCTGACTGACAAATCCCGTTTCTGGGTGGTTCGCCCGCGTATCAATGGGGCCAGCGTGACCGGACTTGAGACCCTGCTGTCGGGCGCTTATATCGCGTTCGATCCCGGTGTGGGGGGAGAACAGCGCACAACGGTATTCAGGGGCCTTGAGTCACCTCCGGGCATCCAGTCCGATCAGCCCGGCCGGACCTACACGCTGGTTGCTCCGGCCATCGGTTCGATTGGCCCCGGCGCTCCGGTTTTCTTCCGTGACGTCGATGTGGGCGAAGTGCTGGGATATACACTTCCTCCCGGCGGCGTGGGGCCGGTGATGATCCAGTTTTTCGTCCGTGAACCTTATGATCATTATCTGCATACCAACACGCGCTTCTGGAACGCCTCGGGTGTGAAGGTCGGTTTTGGGGCAGGTGGTCTGAAGGTGCAGATGCAGTCCATTCAGGCTCTTTTCTCAGGGGGTATCGCCTTCTCGCTGAAGTCCAGCAGCACGGATGACGATGAGACAGAAGCGCCCGCCAATACGATTTTCCAGCTCTATGATGATCAGGAAAGCGCGGACAACGCCGGCTATCATGAGCGTGTGCCGGTGGCGACCTATCTGTCGTCTTCAGTGGCCGGTCTTGCCGTCGGTAGCTCTGTTTCGATGTTCGGGATTCAGATCGGCTCCGTTACAGACGTCAAGTTGCAGATTGATCAGACCACAGGCCGTGCACGGGTGCGTGTCGCCATGGATATCCAGCCTGAGCGCGTTCTGTCACCGGAGCAGATTCACAGTGATACCATGGTGAGCACGTTGCAGGCTCTGGTCGCGAACGGGATGCGTGCGTCCGCCGCCAGCGTCAGCATGCTGACGGGTGAGACGAACATCTCTCTGGATTTCGTCAAGGCGACCAATGATGTCAAAACCTACATGGAGGGCAATACGCTGATCCTTCCAAGTCAGGCTGGCGGTATCAGCGGAATCATGCAGTCGCTTTCCACCGTGTCTGACAAGCTGGCCGCCATGCCGCTGGACAAGATCGGTGACAATGCGAACAACCTGCTCGCTCATGTCGATCAGCGCATCAACAGCCCGGAGGTCAGGCAGGCGCTCGTCAATCTGCGTGACTCCCTGAAAAGCCTTCATGACCTTTCTGATAGCGCGAACAAGGGCTTGCAGCCTCTGATGAAGCGTCTGCCAGAGATGAGCGATCAGCTCGATCGCACACTGAAGAACGCCAATAAGCTTCTGGCCAGTTATGGCGGTGACACGGATTTCCATCGCAGTCTTCAAGCCATGGTCGTACAGCTTGGTGAGACGGCGCGTTCGCTGCGTTTCATGACCGGTTTCCTGGCCAACCATCCTTCCTCGATTGTCACGGGACGCTGATCCATGGAAAAGAAAAACCATCCTGTCTCCGCAGGGTCTTTCTCTCGTGCAGTATTGGGCGGAATGCTTCTCGCCGTTGCCAGCGTGACGCTGACGGCATGCAGCTCCTCAGATCCATCGCTTTACACGCTTCAGCCCGTGACATCGGCAGCGCCGACAGTTCCGTCGTTCTCCGGGGTGGCGGTTCCTGCTCTGGTTGAAATCCGTAAACCGACAATTCCGGAAACACTGGACCGCGACCGTGTCGTGCTGAGCGATAGTGGCTACAGGCTGGATGTTTCAAAGTCAGACGCCTGGAGTGCGCCGCTTGCGGATCAGATTCCGCATGTTCTGGCGAATGACCTGCGTCACCGTCTGCCCGGCACAAGCTTTTTTGTGCAGGATGATGCGACGTCAGCGGAGCCGCAGGCTTTCGTCGAGCTGGTCGTGACACGTTTCTCGCGGGACACTTCCGGAAATGCCGTTATGGATGCTCAGGTTTCCGTGCATCGTGCGGAGAGCGATGCGCTGAAGACCAACAGGTCCATCCATCTGGTGATGCCCGCGGCAGCGGGTACCGAAGGTATGGTCAGCGCGCTGAGCACTCTGCTGGGACAGGCGGCGGATCAGATCGCGGGCGATATACGGGTGCTGCCCCTGCCTTCCGGACAGTAATGCGCCACGGCGTGCCGTCAGGTTTCGACTGACGGCTCTCTGGGGAAGTTACGTTCTCCGGCACGACATGAGCCGCGCACCACTGTCCTGAGCGTCATCGCGGTGCTGACGCTTTTCAGATAAGGTGCGGTATCAGGTTGTAGGACGGCCGGGTGGTATTGCCTCGCAACCATGCGACCTGTGAAGCCTTGGGTAGTCCTGCGGAACATGACGCTATGTCGGGGCGGGACGCGGATATCTTATAGGTCCAACAGTCTTGGGAGTGTACTGGTCCGCCTGTCTTTCTCATCGACAGGGGATACAGTCGATAACCGGATACTGCTCCCGTCTTCTCACTGATCTGGTGAACATCCACCAAAACCGCGACTGTCCCACTGACGCTCGCTGTTCCGCTTGTGTCAGTTTTTATCCTTCTGGATAAAACTTGGAAGGAGCGGGTTGTCGGTCTGCATGGAGCCCTTGCTTGGCAGGGAGGACGCATCCCAGCCACCGCCCAGTGCTTCGATCAGGCTGACGGAATCCACCATGCGGCTTTGCTGGATCGACAGAGCCGTTTCCGCATTGGACAGAGCTGTGACCTGTGCGGTGATGACGGTGGTGTAAATCTCCGTCCCGGCCAGATACTGGTTCATCGCGACCGTAGCAGCCTTGTTGGCGGCGTCCAGAGCGATGGCCTGCTGGGTCGCCTGTTCTGACAGAATACGCAGATTGGAGAGTTGATCTTCCGTTCCCTGTAACGCTGTCAGGACTGTCTGGCGATAGGTGGCGGTGTAGCTGTCATAATTTGCGTTGGCTTCATGAACGGCGGCGGTCCGGGCTCCCCCTTCAAAGATGGTTTCCGTCGCAGCGGCACCCAGTGACCAGATGCGGTTTGCCACCTGCACGAGCGCGCCGACAGGATCGCCGCTATAGGAATAGGAAGCCGTCAGTTTTACGTCCGGGTAGAAGGCCGCGATCGCCGCGCCAATCCGGGCGTTGTATTCCTCCATCCGTCGTTCCGCCGCCGCGATGTCCGGGCGACGTTGAAGCAGGTCGGCGGGCACCGAAACCGGGATGACGGGGACCGTAGCGGACAGACGACCAGGTGCTATGGTCAGATCGGCCGGAGCCTCGCCCATCAGCACGGCGATGGCGTGTTCATATTGCGCTCGTGCGATCCCGGCCTGCACTTCCTGCGCACGGGTCTGTTCAAGCTGTGTCTTCGCCTGAAGCAGGGCCGTCGGTTCAGCGACACCAGCGTTATATTGATTCTGTGTGATCTGGTATGAATGTTCGTAAAACAGAACCGTTCTGTGCAGCAGGTCTTTCAGGCTGTCCTGATACCGAAGGTTGAAATAGGCGGTCGCAAGCTGGGCCTGATAGGAGAGCTTGGCGTTCGCCAGATCGGCGGCGGTGGCCTGAGCCTCTGTGACCTGCGCCTGAATCTGGCGACGGATCGATCCCCACAGATCCAGATCCCAACTGGCCGTGGGGCCCATGGCGTATGTGTTTTCCGTCGAATTGGATGGCGTATAGGTGGTCGAGGTTGTGCCTGTTCCGTAATTGACCAGAACACCTGAAGACGCATTACGGGACCCGCGTCCCGTGCTGTTGCGATTGAAGCTGAGGGAGCCGCTCAGGGTCGGATAAAGCTGCGCGCGAATGGCGTTGATCGTGGCGCGGGCATTGCGATACCGCGCCTCATACTGGATGACGTTCTGGTTGTTGATCTCGACCTTGTCTTCCAGTCCGTTCAGGATGGGATCATTATAGATTTCCCACCACTTGCCCTTGGAAGCCGCCGCCAGCGCTGGATTGGCGTATTGCCAGCCTGCCGCCGGTTTCAGTTCCTTGAACCGGGGAGAGATGATGGCCGTGGGGCGCTTGTAGTCCGGACCGACCATGCAGCCGGACAGCAGGAATGGCGCCAGCAGAAGGGCGATGCGACGGCGGGAGGGGTGAGTATGAGTCTTCATTCCGCGTCAGGCGTCCTGAGGGTTGGCGTTGGGGGGCAGGCGATTGCGGCGACGTTTAAACCGTAGCGCGAGGCGATCCAGCGTCAGATAGACAACCGGAGTTGTGTAGAGGGTCAGGGCCTGACTGACCAGCAGGCCGCCCACGATGGCGATGCCCAGAGGACGGCGCATCTCGGCGCCATATCCATTACCGTACACAAGCGGCAGGGCACCGAGGGCCGCGGCCAGCGACGTCATGATGATGGGACGGAAACGGAGCAGGCAGGCGGTGCGGATGGCCTCGAACGGCGGGATATTGTTTTCCCGTTCGGCGGTAATCGCAAAATCGACCAGCATGATGGCGTTCTTCTTCACAATGCCGATCAGCAGGATCACACCGATCATGGCGATCAGGGAAAAATCCTCGCCGAACAGTTCGAGCGCCAGCAGCGCGCCGACGCCGGCGGAGGGCAGGGTGGAGAGAATGGTCAGTGGATGTACGTAGCTCTCATAAAGAACGCCCAGAACGACGTACACGGCGACCAGAGCGGCGAGTATCAGAAGCGGCTCGTCATTGACCGATTTCTGGAACTGCGCCGCGTTACCCGCGAAACTGCCGTGAATGGTGGTCGGCATGTGCAGAGCGACCGTCTCGTCCTGAATGATCTGCACGGCGCGGCTGAGAGCCACACCCTTCGCCAGATTGAAAGAGATGGTGGACGCTACGGACTGGCCTTCATGATTGACGGAAACCGGCGTCCGGGACGGGGTGATGTCCGTGATGAAGGTCAGCGGCACCATCGAGGCGCGTCCGGTGGAGACGGCGGAACCATTGGAGGCCGAAGCACCGCCCGCCAGTTTGTTGGCGATCTGGTTTTTGAAATTCTGACTGCTGATACTGGCCTGCGTGCTGCTGCTCGTGCTGCCTTCAGCGGTGCCGGTTTTGACCCGGATGGTATTGGAGGCGGTGCCACCCGATGCCGTGCCACCCGTGGTTGCCACCCATATCTGCCGGATGGTGTTTGGGTCGCTCCAGAACTCGCTCGAAGCTTCCATGACGACACGATACTGGTTCAGCGTGTTGTAGATGACGGAAGCCGCTCGCTGGCCAAAAGCGTCATACACCGTGTTGGCGATCAACTGCGGCGTAATCTGGAAACGCGCCGAGGTGTCGCGGTCTATTCTGGCGACGATTGCCGAGCCGCCCTGCTGCACATCACTGGAGAGATCGAGAATCTCAGGATGCTTGCGAAGCTCCGCCATCAGCTTGGGCGACCAGCTATAAAGCTCCGTTGCTGAATCACCCTGCAATGTATACTGGTAGGACGCATTGCCCTGACGCGCCCCGGCCCGTACGCCTCCCGGCTCCATCAGGAAGAACTGCGCGCCGACCAGATCATGAAGTCGGTTCGCAATACGCAGCATGAGGCTCGCACCCGGTCCACGCTGGCTCTTGTCCTTGAGTTGCAGGAACAGGCTGGCCTGATTGGACGAACCGCGCCCGCCGATAAATCCTGCGATGCTGGTCACTTCCTTTTCCTGAAGAACCGCCTTTTCGACCATGTCGATTTTCTGCGTCATGGCGGTGAAGGAAATCGACTGGTCGCCCACCAGATGTCCCATCAGCATGCCGGTGTCTTCGTTGGGGAAGAAGCCTTTTGGCATCGCCAGAAACACGGCCACCATCAGAATGACGGTTGCTGGCAGACTGAGCAGGACAAGCCGGTTATGCCGCAAAGCGACATCGAGCGTTCGGGCATAGCCGTTTTCCACGGCGGTAATGGCGGAGCCGAACAACTCTCCCAACCAGTTCGTAATTCTGCGCCACCAGTTCGGGGAAGCGGCATTGCGGTCTGTGTGGTTGTGCGGACGCAGGATACGCGACGCCAGCATCGGGGTAAGGGACAGGGACAGCAGCATGGAAATGACGATGGTGATGGACACGGTCATCGCCAGTTCATGGAACAGACGCCCTGCCAGCCCGCCGAGCAGCAGGATCGGCAGAAATACCGCGACCAGTGAGACAGTGATCGAAATGACCGTGAAGGCCACTTCTTCAGCGCCCCTGAGCGCCGCTTCTCTTGGCGGCACACCCTCTTCGATATGGCGGGCGATATTCTCAAGCACGACAATCGCGTCATCGACCACGAAACCGGTCGAGACCGTCAGGGCCATCAGCGACATGTTGTCGAGCGAATAGCCCAGAAGCCGCATGACGCCGAAGGTCGCGATGATCGAGGTTGGCACCACGATGGCCGGGATCAGGGTCATTCGCAGCGAGCGCAGGAACGCCAGCGTCACCAGCACGACGAGGACGACGCCGATGACCAGCGTGGTCTGGGTGTCTTCCAGAGAGGCACGGATGGTCAGCGACCGGTCCAGCGCCAGATGCAGCGATACATCCTGCGGAAGCGCCGTGCGCAGGGCCGGCAGCATGGCCTTGATCTGGTCGATCGTGTGGATGACGTTGGCGCCGGCCTGCGGGAAGACGACCCCGATGACGGCGCGCTGCTGGTTGAAAAAACCGGCGTTGCGGAGATCTTCGACACCGTCATTGACGACGGCGACATCCGAGAGACGGACCGGTCTGTTGCTGCGATAGGCGATGATCAGGTCACGGTAGGCCTGTGCCGAACGGGCCTGATCGTTGGTGTCAAGCGTGAAGCGGAGGCCGTTCTGGTCAATGATGCCCTTGGGTGTATGCGCGTTGGCCGAGGCGAGCGCGGCGCGAACGTCCTCGAAGCCGATGCCATACTGGAACAGCTTGAGAGGATTCATCTCGACACGTACGGCGGGCAGGGCGCTGCCCGCAACCTGCACCATGCCGACGCCCCGCACCTGCGAAAGATGCTGCTGCAACACATTGCTGGCCAGATCGTACAGCACGGCGGCAGTGCGGGTGGGAGACGTCAGGGCCAGGATGAGCACCGGAGCGCCGTTCGGGTTGGCTTTGCTGTAGCTCGGGTTCTGTCGGAGTGAGGAGGGCATGTCCGCACGGGCCGCCTGAAGGGCCGCCTCCACGTCACGCGCCGCTCCGTTGATATCGCGGGTCAGCTCGAACTGGAGCATGATCCGGACCTGATTCTGCGTCGATTGCGACGTCATCTCCGTCAGGTCGGCAATCTGTCCAAGATGGCGCTCCAGAGGGGCCGCCACCGAACTGGCGATTTCCTCCGGAGAGCCGCCTGCCTGCTGCGCCTGCACCATGATGACGGGAAAATCGACGTTCGGCAGATCCGCAACGGGTAGTTTCAGATAGCCGAAAATACCGGAGATCAGGAGCGCCACTGTCAGAAGAGTGGTGGCGACCGGTCTTTCAATGAACAGACGGCAGGGGCTCATGCCGGATCAGCCCTGTTCACCGGCAGGCTGCGTTCCCTGTGCCGTATGGGCGTTGCTGAAACGACGGTTCCATTTCTGGGCCATCGTATCGAGCGCCAGATAAATGACCGGCGTGGTGAAAAGCGTCAGAAGCTGGGACACAGCCAGACCGCCGACAATGGCGAGACCCAGAGGACGGCGTAGTTCAGAGCCCGTGCCGGTAGAAATCACCATCGGCAGCGCGCCGAGCATGGCGGCCAGCGTTGTCATCAGGATGGGGCGGAAACGTAGCGTCGCGGCCTGCCGGATCGATTGGAGCGAAGACATGCCATGCTCACGCTCCGCTTCCAGCGCGAAGTCGATCATCATGATGGCGTTCTTCTTGACGATGCCGATCAGCAGCACGAGGCCAATGATTCCCATCACATCCAGCCCCGCGCCGGAAATCCGCAGCATCAGCAGAGCGCCGATACCGGCGGAGGGCAGGGTGGACAGGATCGTGACCGGATGCACGAAGCTTTCATAGAGAATGCCGAGCACGATATAGACCGCGATCAGCGCCGCCGCGACGAGGAACAGTTCGTTGCTCAGTGAGCCCTGAAACGCCGCCGCCGTTCCCTGAAAGGACGTCTGGAAGGCGGCAGGCAGCTCAACCTTCTTTTCGACACGTCGGATGGCTTCTGTCGCCTGTCCGAGAGAATATCCGCTGGAGACATTGAAAGAGATTGTCGTGGCGGGGAACTGGCCGAAATGCGTGATCAGCAGAGGGGCCGTTTCCCGGGTGATGGTCGTGACGGCGGCCATCGGCACAAGACCGGAGGTTGGCGAGCGGGTTGGACCGGAAGTGCTTTCGCCGGAGTTGCCGGAGATGCCCGGCAGGTAAAGCTGATCCAGTGAGGAAAGGTTCTTCTGGAAAGCCGGGTCGGCCTCCAGAATTACGCGATACTGGTTTGACTGCGTGTAGATGGTCGAAATCTGCCGCTGGCCGAAGGAGTCATACAGCACGTTGTCGATGGTCTGCGGTGTGATCGAATAACGCGCGCCGGTTGAGCGATCGAGCGTGACGCGGGCGACCAGTCCTTCCGCCTGAAGATCGGAGGTAACGTCCGACAGGGCCGGTTCCTGCTGCAATGCCTCAACAAGCTTCGGCACCCATATCTTGAATTCGTTGTAGTCCGGGTTTTCCAGCAGGAACTGGTACTGTGTGGCGGCGACTGTCGTGTCGAGTGACAGATCCTGCACGGGCTGGAGATAGAGGCTGATGCCCGCGATGTTCGCGGTTTCCTCACTCAGACGCGCCGCCACTTCCTGAGCGGAGCCGCTGCGTTCGTCATGCGGTTTCAGGTTGATGAGGAAACGACCCTGATTGAGCGTCGAGTTCTGTCCGTCCACACCCACGAAGGAGGACAGCGACATGACATCCGGGTCTTTCAGGATCGTCTGAGCGAGTTCCTGCTGATGAGTCTTCATCGCGTCGAAAGACGTGGCCTGAGCGGCGACGGAGATGCCCTGAATGACGCCGGTATCCTGAACGGGGAAGAACCCCTTGGGGATTTCCCAGGCCAGAAAGCCGGTCAGCAGCAGGGTCGCTCCGAAAACCAGAAGCGTGGTGCCCGAGTGCGCCAGCACGACGTCCAGCGCCCGGTCATAGGTCGCGATGAGCCGATTGGTGGCGACCTCCATACGGGCTGACCAGCGCTGGAACCATGTCGTGGCGTCTTCCACCGTGTGCGGACGTTCGGTCAGCAGGCGGGCGCACATCATCGGCACAAGCGTCAGGGAGACGATCGCCGAAAGGATGATGGTGATGGCCAGCGTCAGCGCGAATTCGTGGAACAGACGCCCGATCACATCACCCATGAACAGGAGCGGGATCAGCACGGCGATCAGCGAGATGGTCAGCGAGATAATGGTGAACCCGATTTCGCCCGCGCCTTTCAGGGAGGCGGTCATCCGGTCATCGCCCTGTTCGATATAGCGGGAGATGTTCTCGATCATGACGATGGCGTCGTCCACGACAAAGCCGGTGGCGATGGTCAGTGACATGAGCGAGAGATTGTCGAGCGAGAAGCCCAGCAGATCCATGACGGCAAATGTGCCGACAATGGAGAGCGGCACCGAGAGGCTGGGAATGATCGTGGCCGGGATGTTGCGCAGGAACACGAAGATCACTGCAACGACCAGCGCCAGCGCCAGAAACAGCTCGAACTCCACGTCCGCGACGGAAGCGCGGATGGTGGTGGTGCGGTCGGTGAGGGGAACGATGTCGATCCCCGGCGGCATGGATTCCTGAAGCCGGGGCAGGATCGCTTTGATGTTGTCCACCACCGCGATCACGTTCGCACCCGGCTGGCGCTGTACGTTCAGCACAAGGCCGGGGGTCGTGTTGGCCCAGGCGGCAAGCTGGGTGTTTTCCGCGCCCACGACGACCGTGGCGACATCCTTCAGCCGGATCGGGCCGTTGTTCTGATAGGCGATCACCTGATTCAGAAGCTGCGTCGCGCTGGCGATCTGCCCATCCACGCGCAGGGTTGAGGCGCGCTGTGCGCCATCGAACGTGCCGGTCGGGGAGTTGACGTTCACATTGCCGATCGTGGTCCGCAGCGTATCGAGATCGAGACCGTACGAAGTCAGCTTGGGAATGTTGACCCGAACCCGCAGCGCCTTGCGGTTGCCGCCCGACAGGGTAACGAGACCGACACCGGAAATCTGGCTGATCTTCTGCTCAAGCCGCGTATCGACATAATCCTCGACTTCAGGCAGCGGGATCGTTTTCGACGTGATTCCGAGGGTCAGTACAGGGGTGTCCGCAGGATTGACCTTGGCGTAGGTCGGCGGGGCGGGCAGATCTGTCGGCAGCAGCGAGTTGGCCTGATTGATCGCGGCCTGCACTTCCTGCTCGGCCACATCCATCGACATGCTCAGCCCGAAGCGGAGTGTGACGACCGAGGCGCCACCCGAGGAACGGGAGGTCATCTG
This sequence comes from Acetobacter sp., assembly GCF_022483985.1. Lineage (NCBI taxonomy): Bacteria > Pseudomonadati > Pseudomonadota > Alphaproteobacteria > Acetobacterales > Acetobacteraceae > Acetobacter > Acetobacter sp. The sequence continues at coordinate 619,205 of NZ_JAKVME010000001.1, forward strand.
GTCCAGCCCCGGCATCTGTCCGAACTGGGTCTCCAGCGGCGCGGTGACGGAGGTGGCCATCACATCCGGACCCGCGCCGGGGTAGAAGGTCTGCACCGTGATCGTCGGATATTCGACTTCCGGCAGGGCCGACACGGGCAGGAAGTGATAGCCCAGCAGACCGGCTATCAGGATCGCCACCATCAGCAGGGTGGTGGCGACGGGCCGCTCGATGAAGATGCGTGAGGGGTTCACGGTCTGGCGTCAGTTGGCGTTGCTGTGGCGGTGATGCGACGAGGCAGGGTGGGCGTCCTGCTGTTGCTTGGTCGTGTCCGGATGGTCGGCAGGAATGGTCACTTCGGCTCCGGCGTGGAGATGGTCGGTGCCGTCAGTCACCACCCGGTCGCCCGGCTTCAGCCCGTCGGTAACCACCGTGCGTGTGCCATCTGCGATGCCGGGCTTGACGTTGCGGACCTCGACGGTGCTGTCGGTTTTCACGACATAGACGAACTGCCCGTTCGGTCCGGTCTGAAGCGCGTTCGATGGGACAATGATCGCATCGTGGAGCGTTTTCACCAGCAGGCGGGCGTTCACGAACTGATTGGGGAACAGATGTTCGTCCTCATTCGGGAAAATAGCACGCAAGCGCACGGTTCCCGTGGAGGTATCGATCTGGCTGTCCAGCGCGCTGACGCTGCCTGTGGCGATTTTCTGAGTATTGGAGCTGTTCCACGCTTCCACCTGCAAGGGATGACCGGCCCGAAGCTGGTCGGCGACTTCCGGAAGCTGGTCCTGCGGCAGGGTGAAGATGACCGAGATCGGCTGCATCTGGGTCAGGATGGCAAGGCCGCCCGACTGACCGGCCGTCACGTAGTTGCCCTTGTCCACGGCGCGAATGCCAACACGTCCGTCAACCGGAGCGGTGATATGGCAGTAGACGAGCTGGAGTTTCTGGTTATCGACCAGCGCCTGATCGACCTTCACAGTGCCTTCAAGCTGTTTGACGGTGAACTCCTGATCACGCGCCGTCATGGCGGCGACACTGTCCTGCTTGATCAGCTTCTGGTAGCGGGCGTTATCAATGCGGGCGCGCTCAAGCTGGGCCTGATCCTGCGCGAGTTGCCCCTCATACTGGCGAAGGGCGACCTCATAAGGGCGGGGGTCTATGACGGCGAGCAGATCGTCTTTCCTGACGTGCTGGCCTTCCGTGAACTTCACGTCCATCAGGTAGCCCTCGACGCGGGTCTGGACCGTGACGTTGGTGATCGGAACCACGGTTCCAAGCTCGGTCAGGATGACAGGCATGTCGCCCGTTGCGACTGTTTCCACGGTGACGGGCTGGGCTGCGCCGGTGACCGAGCCTACCCTATGGCTGGCTTTCTCGCGGTGACCGAGAAACACATACGCCAGTATGCCGAGCAGCAGAAGGACAGCAACGACCCATATCCAGCGGCGGGAGCGGGGGGGGCGGCGGGCTGAAGAGGACGGAGAGGCAGCAGGAGAAGAATTGTGTTCACTCATAACTTCTGTCGATGTCCGTCCGCAGGTTCTGTCGGGGTGTTCCTGAAGGGCCGATGACGATGCAGCAGCGATCTGACCCTGAGGTCTGCATAGCAGCAAAAACCCCTTCTTCAACATTCAGGAGCGTTGCTTTCGGTCCTTAAAAGAAATCCCGGATTGCATTGGTGTTCAATTTTAACACATTGAAAATACAAATATTTTTTTCATAAATCGTAAACAGTCACGGGTATGAAATTTTATTAATTTTTTGCGGGCCAATTGCAAACCGTTTTCATCAAGGGCTTCACTGTGAAATACTGCAACGCAATGACAGGTTTTGCTACAGTGGGCATCTGAAAAGCGGATGGGATAATTATTTTGCATTTCAGAAGAATACCGATTCGGCATCTCTGGCAAAAAAGCGTTTTTTTTACTAAGTGATGAGGTGCTGGGAGTACCAATCGCACAATGTACAGTTTCTGTTCTGATATGAAACGTCGGTCCGTCCGGCAGGCGCTCATCCCTCTTCTGCTGCTTGCGGGAGCGGCCTGTGTGACGCCCCTTCACTGCGCCCACGCGCAGGATGCCGATCAGGAGGAAGCGGAAGACGCCGCCAAAGAGGCTGAGGCCAGACGGGATGCCCGCAAGGCTGCGCCTCCTGCTGCGCTGCCGGGCGCGCAGTCCAATGAAGACGAAGCCGGTCACGCCAACGGCGACATGGAGCCGACAGCGGCCCTGTTTGAAGCGATCAACCGTGGCAGCCTTGGAGCTTCCAAGGAGGCGGTCAGCCGTGGCGCCGATCTGAATGGGCACAATGTGCTGGGTCAGACGCCGCTGGATATGGCCATCGACCTGAACCGCAACGACATCATGTTCTTTCTGCTCTCCATGCGGACCATTGATGATTCAGCAGGCGTGACGACCAGCACTGTCGCGAACTCCGGTATCAGCATGAGAAACGGATCGGGCCATCTGAGTATTGGTGGTCGTGCGGCCCGCGACAAAGTGCGACCGGTCATCGACCGCCGCTACGATGCCTCAGGCGGGCAGGCCCAGCCATCGGTCGGATTTCTTGGCTTTGGCGGTAGCTGAAGCCGTCTGCGGCAGATTGAATGACTGGATGAGGCGTCCTTCGGGGCGCCTTTTTCAATCGCAGTATCTTTGACGAAGCATCACTGACTGACGCGGCAAAGCGTTCCGGCTCTCGCTTCGATTTCAGATATGAAAGCCGTTCAGATATTCTGCTGAATGGCTTTCCGACGGAACTTCAGATCAGCTTGCCGGGAAATGTATCCTGGATACGCATTCATTGCGGATGGATCAGGCCGAGCGGGTATAACTGCGTCGGTTTCGATCCGGTCACTGGGCTGCGATGGGTATCTCTGTGCTGGAAAGAGCGACAGTTTCCGCGTCAGCCACAAGACTTTCCGCCCGCAGGGCATCTAGCGGAACCAGCGTGTCGTCGCGTTCGAAATGCCAGAACGTCCAGCCATTGCAGGAGGGAGCGTTCGTCAGCAGCGCGCCCAGCTTGTGGATGGAACCGCGCTGTGCCCCGCTGACCAGCGTGCCGTCCGGCGTCACCGTGGCGGATATACGCCGCTGACGGTCAAAGACCACCGTTCCGGCAGTAATGAAGTTTCGTTCGACCAGACTGCCGAACGGAACACGCGGCGCTTCCCGCTTCATCGGTGTGGTCGCGACGGCATCCTGCGGCAGGGGCTCTTCACGCTCAACGCGCTCGGCAGCCGCTTTTGCGTAATCAGGATGGCGCTCGATGCCGACAAAATGCCGGCGCAGGCGCTTGGCCATGGCGGCTGTTGTGCCTGTGCCCGTAAAGGGATCGAGGATCACATCGTTCTCAGCCGTGGAGGAGAGCAGCACGCGGTGCAGCAGGCTTTCAGGCTTCTGTGTCGGGTGCAGCTTCAGACCGTGTTCGTTCCGCAGACGTTCATTGCCGGTGCAGAGCGGCAGATACCAGTCCGAGCGCATCTGGACGTCATCGTTCAGAGCTTTCATGGCCTGATAGTTGAAGCGATACTTGCTGTCCTGACTGCGGGCGGCCCAGATCATCGTTTCATGTGCGTTGGTGAAGCGGCGGCCCCGGAAGTTCGGCATCGGATTGGACTTGCGCCACACGATGTCGTTCAGAATCCAGAAGCCGAGATCCTGAAGGATCGCGCCCAGACGGAAAATATTGTGATACGAGCCAATGACCCAGATCGTGCCGTCCTTGTGCAGAAGGCGGCGGGCTTCGGTCAGCCATTCCCGTGTGAAGCGGTCATAGGCTTCCAGATCCGAGAACTTGTCCCAGTCATCATCCACGCCATCGACAACGCTGTCATCCGGACGGCGTAGTTCACCGCGAAGCTGAAGATTGTATGGTGGATCAGCAAAGATACAGTCCACGCTGGCGGTCGGCAGGCTGCGCATGACATCGACGCATTCACCGCAGAGAATCTTGTCGAGCGGGAGGTCGGAAGTGTTCTTGATAGCGCCGCTCATGCAGGGCCTCCGGTGGCGAGAGTGAGTTCAAGCTGCTTGCGGACGGTGCCGAAGCCGCGGCGGTGGTGCGGAGTGCACCCTTGGATCGTAATGGCGTTTCGATGCGCAGCGGTGCCGTAGCCTGCGTTCTTCGCCCAGCCATAGCCGGGCCAGCGTGTGTCCAGACGGCTCATGATTCTGTCGCGTGTGACTTTGGCGAGGATCGAGGCAGCGGCGATGGACAGGCTGATGCCGTCTCCACCGACAATCGTGCGGACAGGCACATCGAGTGGCGGCTTGCGGTTGCCGTCAACCAGAGCAATGCGGGGAGGGGACGGCAGTTTGCTCACAGCCCGGGCCATGGCGAGTTGTGCGGCCTTCAGGATATTGAGCTGAAGAATTTCTTCGACAGAAGCGGCTGAAATGCCGATTTCGATGCCCGGAACGCTTGGCAGTCGTGATGCGATGGCCTCGCGACGGGCCGCTGTCAGCGCCTTGGAGTCATCGATGCTCGCCGCCAGATCATCAGGAACGCCTGCGCCGAAAACAACGGCAGCCGCGACGACAGGTCCGGCGAGAGGGCCGCAACCGGCCTCATCCACGCCAGCCACGCGGCCTCCATATTCCGTTTCCAGCAAAAAATCCGGCATGGTCCCCTTTCTGCAGCCTTAAAACGACTCGCTATGAATCATCGAGTCGTTTGAATCACGATTCGCAGTAAAGGAAAACCATTTTCTCCCGTGACCGCGCAAGAGTCGCGAGCAAAAAAAATCTCCCACAAGGGGAGAAAACAGGATGACTCTTCACGAGTCGTAAAAAAGAGGGGCAGATCGAAGAACTGCCCCTCTTTCGAGTGTGTGATTCAGCCCTTGCGGCGCGGCATCAGCAGCCACCCGATGAACGTGCCGACCACCGAGGCAATGCCCAGAGCGAGAAGCGGCTTGTCACGCACAAAGGACACGCCCTTCTCGACAAGGCTTTCACTCTCTTCATACAGGTCGGCGAATTCCTCACGGGCGATCCCGGCAAGCTGATCGACCTTGCCTTCGGCCTGAAGACCGAGATCGCCCGTCAGGCCACCTGCCGCGTCCTTGATGCGGCCCTTGGCCTGATCGACGACGCCGTGAATTTTCTCTTCCGTGGTGTTGATCTTGTCGTCTGACATGTCTGTCTTCCTTTCGAACACCCTGAGGCGTCAGTGAAACGCGAAGTCGCAATGCGTCTTCTGTCGGCATAGTTGGAACCGATCTCACTGATGATGCAACGCTTTTTATGGTCGATGGTTTTCAGGGACGAGGCGCATCAGACATCGGTGATCTGTCTTTTCGCCAGTTGTGCGCCCGCCGAAAAATCTGTCTTGTTACTGACATGCCAGCTCTACGCCGATCGCAGATCATAGCTCTGACCATTTCCAGTCTGTTGTTCATGGAGCAACTCGACGGCACCATTCTGGCAACAGCTCTCCCGGCGATCGCTTCTTCCCTGCATGTGGATCCGGTGGCGGCTTCCGTCGCGCTGACATCCTACATCGTCGGGCTGGCTATCTTCATTCCCGTATCCGGTGCTGTGGCTGACCGTTTCGGTAGTCGAACGACCCTTATGGTGGCGATCACCCTGTTTATTGTCTGTTCCATTCTCTGCGGTCAGGCGACAAGCCTCCCGGTGCTGGCCTTGGGACGCATGGTGCAGGGAGTGGGCGGCGCGTTGATGATGCCGGTCGGCAGGCTGGTGCTGCTGCGGAGCGTCGCCAAATCCGAACTGCTGAAAACCATGACCTGGATGATGATGCCCGCCACGCTCGGACCGATGTTCGGGCCTGTGCTGGGCGGTTTCATCACCACACTGCTGTCTTGGCGCTGGAACTTCTACATCAACGTTCCTGTCGGGCTGCTCGGGCTTTATCTGACGTGGAAACATATCCCCCAGTTGCAGGAAAAGCGGACACATCCGTTCGACTGGCCCGGCATGGGACTGGCTGGCGGCGGTCTGGCTCTTCTGTCCTTCAGTGCGGAGATGATCAGCCACAACACAAAACCCTACTGGCTCTCCGTCATTCTGCTGGTCGCCGGAGCCTGTCTGTTTCTCGGCTATTTCCGGCACATGAAGCGGTACCCCAATCCGGTTCTTGATTTCCGGCTGATGGAAGTTCCGACCTTTCGTCTGTCCGTTCTGAGCGGTGCGGCCTCACGTCTCGCAGCCGGATCGTTTCCGTTCCTTCTGCCTGCCTTTCTACAGATCGGCTTCGGATTAAATCCGGCGCAAAGCGGTATGGTGGTTTTTGCCGCGCCCATCGGAGCACTGTGCTCACGCGTGTATGTGCCGCGCCTGTTCCAGCGGTTTGGCTTCCGCACGGTCATGATGACCACGGGCTGGGGTGGGGCGCTTGCCTTTGGCGCCATCGCCTGCTTCCAGAAGGACTGGCCGCTCTGGACACTGACACTGGTACTGCTGGCGTCCGGCGCCGTGCAGGCGATCCAGTTTTCGGCTTACAACTCCATAGCTTATGCTGATCTGCCGGAAGAGCGGATGAGCAGTGCAACCAGCTTCTATTCCACCTTCCAGCAGATGATGCTGTCAGCAGGCATCTGCGTGGCGGCTCTCGCTGTGACCGTATCGCGTGCTGTTCAGGACCATCCGCAGGCGGTGGCGGCGGATTTCAGGGTGGGATTTCTGGTGGTTGGGGCGCTGACATGTCTTGCCGTGCCGCTGGCTGGGCTGTTGCGACCGGATGCGGGGGCGAGTGTGAGTGGGCATGGGTTGGGAAATAAAAGAAGAGGCTAATTTTAGTGTATTGTTTTTGGATAAAAAAGCTTGGTTTCTTGTCCAAGAATTATGTTTGAAAAAATTCAAATTGCTCTGGAATATCGTAGTGTTCCTGCGATTTGATGAATTCAAAGAGAAAAGTATTGTATGGTGACAAATGTTTGAGGTAAATTAGAATATGATAGGGGTAGGTATGACAATTAAGAAAATTTATCTGCTTTTTATAATTTCACCACTTCTTTCGTCTGTCAGTATGGCTCAGACAGATAGCCTGATGAATCCAGACAAATGCGTCCCATCAACACTCTATGTGGGCTTCAGGGAAGGTTCCTCAACGCTGGTTGGTTCATCGCAAAAGATTCTTGATTATATAGTGAAAACTGCAATATCGGAAAATAGTTATGTGCTTTTGGAAGGGCATTTTGATACTAATGAAAAAAATGCAAACCGGAACCTTTCATTGGAAAGAATGACTTCTGTAATAAAAGATCTGGTGAAAAATGGAGTGCCTGAAAATCATATATGGACAAGAGATGGGTTTGATAATTATGAGCACATAAAAGGTTTTAAGGGTCGATATGAATTGTATTCTTCTGTAAGTGTTATTATTCCAAAGCAGTATAGGTCTTGTTGGATAGAAGAAGAAAACAAAAAGAAATCCATAATAAAAAATATGTGTTTTGGTATAAAAACTGACAGTGAGTGTTTAAAACTTCTGGATGGGATTGGTTATGGCGGAAAATAGTTATTTGAATATAAATACCATTAATAAAGTAAATAATTCTATATATAAAAGCGATAAATGTAGATTTGATCTTGGTTCTGTTCATGACAAAAATCTTAAAATTCGTATAATTCAAGCGTTGGATCTTGGTTTTTCTGTCAGAAACAAAACACCAATGATGGGAAAAACATGTGCATTTTTAGAATTAAATATTGATCCATCTCTGAAATTTTTTGATGACGCAGATGAATTTTGTGCGCCATCACGTATCACAGACAGGTCTGTCTATGGAATTGCTACTTCCGGAGCAAGCCTTTGGCAGTCAACAGACTGTAACGAAGACGCCTTTTTAGCCAAAAAAATAATCGATAAAAATGAAAGAAATATAGAAATCGAAAAATTGAATGTTTGTCGTCTTTCTTCCTCGCCATTAAGTAGATTTAATAGAAAAATATGGGTAAATCCAACCGGTGTGAGAGTGCTGATGGGTGATGTTTTTTTATACGGGTATCTCGTCAATACAGTGTGGCATGAAATACATCATCAGACGACTGCAGTGCATCATACCAGAACAGAAGCTCCGTATGGAGCTTCTGACCCTTGGGTGACTGATATGTCTGGCATTATCAAAGCTTTCCCAGAAACGGCAATGGATCCTGTAACGGGGAAAGAGGTTCCATTATACACTTTTAATTGGACGTCTCTCGCACCGTCGACACGGTACGGGTAACTTTTAATATCAGATTTTCTTGCGTTTTCTGACGCAGATATGTGGTTCACTCGACTCCGCCATTGGTCGGTTTTGGGTGCTTCAATGAGCTTAATAACAATGGATGCCATTAATAGCGCGTACTTTACCGGCAGCTCTGTCCTGCACGGCGGCGGCTAACGACGATACATTTCCCAGTGCCGGAAAATTGAAATGACAAATAGAGCGTCATCAGTCAGATCAAGGGAGCACGGCAGGGGTAAAATCGACGGTTAACGGGCTCCGATTGAAGGAAAAGGCAAAGCGCCGGACTCAGACGGCAACCGTTGAATTCAAAAGGTCGTTTTGTCGAAATGCCGTGTCTTGTCAGTCGGTAAACGTTGGCGTACCGAGGTCCATCAGAACCTTGAGCTGACCGAGCCACATCCGGTTTGAAGGGCCGCGTTTCAGGCCCATACACCTCAAAGACGTTGGGATTGCGATGAACGCCTACTCAGATTACCTGACCGAAATCAAGGAACGAGAAAGTCAGGGGCTTTCCCCCAAGCCGATTGACGACGGCGCTCTCGTTCGTGACATCATTGCATTGATTGAAGATGCAGGTAACGAGCAGCGGGCAGATGCTCTCAAATTCTTCATTTACAACACATTGCCGGGCACTACGAGCGCGGCGGGTGTCAAGGCGGCTTTTCTGAAGAAGATCGTTGAGGGCGAAACGATCGTCCCGGAGATCACGCCTACCTACGCTCTTGAGCTGCTCTCACACATGAAGGGCGGCCCCTCGGTCAAGGTTCTGCTCGATATCGCTCTTGGTGATGACGCCGCGATCGCCAAACAGGCGGGAGAGGTGCTGAAGACGCAGGTTTTCCTCTACGACGCCGACATGTTCCGGCTGCGTGACGCCTACAAGGCAGGCAATGTGGTCGCCAAAGACGTGCTGGAAAGCTACGCCAAGGCCGAATTTTTCACAAAACTCCCACCTGTTGAGGACGACATCAAGGTCGTCACTTTCATCGCGGCTGAAGGTGATATCTCGACCGATCTTCTGTCACCGGGCAATCAGGCACATTCACGCTCGGACCGTGAATTGCACGGCAAATGCATGATTTCGCCTGAGGCCCAGCAGGAGATCGTTGCGCTGCAGAAGCAGCACCCCGACGCGCGGGTGATGATGATCGCCGAAAAAGGCACGATGGGTGTCGGCTCGTCGCGTATGTCAGGCGTGAACAACGTCGCGCTGTGGACCGGTAAACAGGCCAGTCCCTACGTTCCTTTCGTCAATTTTGCGCCGATCGTCGCAGGGACCAACGGTATCTCGCCGATTTTCGCAACGACTGTCGATGTGACCGGTGGCATCGGCATCAACCTGAAAAACTGGTTCAGGAAGACCGGTGAAGATGGTAAGGCGATCCTGAATAACGATGGCAATCCCATCCTTGAGGAGAAATACTCGGTCGCGACCGGTACCATCCTGAAGATCGACGTGAAGAACAAACAGCTTCGCGACGAGAACGGCAAGGAACTGGTTGATATCGCCGCCGCCTTCACACCCCAGAAGCTGGAGTTTATGAAGGCGGGCAGCTCTTACGCTATCGTTTTCGGCAAGAAGCTCCAGACATTTGCCGCCCAGACGCTGGGGATCGAGGCTCCGGCCGTTTTCGCGCCGAACAAGGAAATTACGGTCGAGAATCAGGGCCTGACCGCAGTCGAGAAAATCTTCAACCGCAACGCTGTTGGCGTGACGCCGGGCAAGGTCCTGCACGCAGGGTCGGATGTTCGCGTCAAGGTGAATATCGTCGGTTCACAAGATACAACCGGTCTGATGACTGCGCAGGAACTTGAGGCGATGGCGGCGACCGTCATTTCGCCTCTGGTGGATGGCGCGTATCAGTCCGGCTGTCACACGGCATCCGTCTGGGACAAGAAGGCGCAGGTGAACATTCCGAAGCTCATGAAGTTCATGAACGACTTCGGTCTGATCACCGCCCGTGATCCGAAGGGTGTCTACCCTCCGATGACGGATGTGATTCACAAGGTTCTGAACGATCTGACCGTCAGTGACTGGGACATCATTATCGGTGGTGACAGCCACACCCGTATGTCCAAGGGTGTGGCGTTTGGCGCCGACTCAGGCACCGTGGCGCTGGCTCTGGCTACCGGTGAGGCGACCATGCCGATCCCACAGTCGGTCAAGGTGACGTTCAAGGGCACGATGCAGCCGCACATGGATTTCCGTGACGTGGTGCATGCGACACAGGCGCAGATGCTCAAGCAGTGCGGCGACAACGTGTTTCAGGGGCGTATCATCGAAGTGCATATCGGCACGCTTCTTGCCGATCAGGCCTTCACCTTTACCGACTGGACAGCCGAGATGAAGGCCAAGGCCTCCATCTGCATCTCTCAGGATGAAACGCTGATTGAGTCGCTGGAAATCGCCAAGTCGCGCATCCAGATCATGATCGACAAAGGCATGGAGAATGCCGCCGGCACGCTGAAAGGCCTCATCGCCAAGGCTGACAAGCGTATTGCCGAGATACGTTCGGGCGAACATCCTCCGCTTGCTCCGGATGACAACGCGAAATATTTCGCCGAGGTTGTTGTTGATCTCGACGTGATCAACGAGCCGATGATCGCTGATCCTGATGTCAACAACGCTGACGTATCCAAGCGCTACACACACGACACTATCCGCCCGATTTCCTACTATGGCGGCACCAAGAAGGTGGATCTCGGGTTTGTGGGCTCGTGCATGGTGCATAAGGGCGACATGAAAATCGTGGCCCAGATGCTCAAGAATATCGAGAAGGCAAAAGGAAAGGTGGAGTTCAACGCTCCGCTCGTTGTCGCCGCGCCGACCTATAACATCATTGACGAACTGAAGGCTGAAGGCGACTGGGAGATTCTGGAGCGTTATTCCGGCTTCGAGTTTGACGACGCGCATCCGAAAAGCGCACCGCGGACCGAATACGAAAACATCCTTTATCTGGAGCGTCCGGGCTGCAACCTGTGCATGGGTAATCAGGAAAAAGCGGAAAAGGGTGACACCGTTCTGGCGACTTCGACCCGTCTGTTTCAGGGGCGCGTCGTGGAAGATTCCGGCACCAAGAAAGGAGAATCACTTCTGGCTTCGACGCCGGTCGTGGTGCTGTCGGCAATCCTTGGCCACACGCCGAGCAACGAGGAATACATGGAGGCCGTTGAGGGCATTGACCTGACAACATTTGCTCCTCCCAAAGCTCCTCTGATTGACTCCGCGTCTGTCCATTACTGAAAAAGTGGCGTCTGAAACGTGAAGGGTGGCAACCTGCAAGGAGACTTCTTTGACGGGTTGCCATTCTCGCCGCAGCCGGTCGTTCAGAGAGGCTGCTGTGCGGGAGACCACACCACCACGCTCCTTTGACGGCGCTTGAACAGAAAACCCCAGCACAGAGAGCCTGTGCTGGGGTTTTTCGTATTCAGGTTCTCAAGGGCTGTTGATTGATCGCATTCAGCGGATTCACAGGCCTCCTGAGTGAAAGCTTGCGAAGAACTGCCTGAACGTCGGATGGAGCGGATCAAGCCGCTTTTCCCGATAAATTCGAAAAAAAAGCAGGACAGCGTCAACCGTCCTGCCTTCTCAGATTACGCAATGATCACCCATCAATCTGGCTGAAATCCGCAATCAGGCGCGTCATCCGCACCAGTTCCGACAACAGTTTCAGACGATTGCCACGGACCTGCGCATCGTCCGCATTGACCGTCACCTTGTCGAAGAACGTGTCCAGCACGGAGCGCAGGCTGGCGGCCTCACGCATCGCATCCGAATAGCGTTCCTCGCCAAAGGCCGCTTCAACCTTGGGGATGACAGCGCCCAGTGCATTGGCCAGAGCGATTTCCTCCGCCTGCGTATAGAGCGAGGCATCCGGCGTGCCCTCGTGCGGACCGTCCTTCTTGTCCTCAATCCGCAGGATGTTCGCAGCCCGCTTGGTCGCAGCAAGCAGGTTCTTGCCGTCTTCCGTCGCCAGCATGGAAGCCAGCGCATCCGTGCGGGCCAGCAGACGAACGATATCGCTATCCGTATTTCCCACCGAGATGGCGGCGAGGATATCATGACGCGCACCCTCGCTGCGAAGCTGCACGCGCAGACGTTCAGCGATGAATCCCGGCAGCAGATCCAGATCAGGCGCGTTCTGAATGGCAGGAGGCAGAGCTTCGGACGCCTTCACGAACAGCGCGACCAGATCAAGACGCAGACTGTTGGTGCGGATCAGATTGATGATTCCCAGAGCCGCGCGACGCACGCCATACGGATCGCCAGAGCCACTCGGCTTTGCGCCGACTGCAAAAAACCCGACCAGCATGTCAAACCGGTCAGCCAGCGCCAGAGCGATGGAAACCGGAGCAGTCGGCACACTGTCAGCAGGACCACGCGGCATATACTGCTCGGCAATTGCGGTGCTGACATCCTCAGGCTCACGGTCATGACGGGCATAATAACCGCCCATCACGCCCTGCAACTCGGGGAACTCGCCGACCATGCCGGTGGAAAGATCACTCTTGCTCAGCAGAGCAGCGCGCGCGGCATGGGCCGGGTTGGCTCCCACCATCGGCGCGATGATTTCCGCCAACCGCACAAGCCGTTTCACGCGTTCGCCCTGACTGCCGAGATCGGCATGGAACGTGACGCGATCGAGGCCCGCAACGCGTGACTCAAGCGTCTGCTTCCGATCCAGATCCCAGAAGTGACGCGCATCGGAGAAGCGGGCCCGCAGCACGCGCTCGTTGCCGGCAATGACCTGTGCGCCGCCGTCAGTCGGCTCAATGTTCGCCACGAAAGCGAAGCGCGGAGCGGCCGTGCCGTCGCTGTGACGCAGCGCGAAGTAACGCTGGTTCACACGCATGGAGACCTGCATCACCTCGGCAGGCAGTTCCATGAACGTCTCGTCGATACGACCCAGCAGCGGCACCGGCCATTCGACCAGTCCGGCGACCTCATCCACCAGTCCGGCGTCAGGAACGATGTTCAGCCCTTCCTGTGCGGCCAGTTCGTTGATGCCTTTGACGATGGCCTGACGCCGATCGGACGCCTCCACCATCACGCGACGGCTGTTCAGCCCTTCACGCCAGTCCGCAACATTTCTGACGGCAAAAGGCTCGGCGGATGTGGAGCCAACCGGGAAGAAACGGTGACCTTCCGTGAGATTGCCGCTTGTCAGGCCGTGACCGGTGTCCGTGTCCGTCGCCAGTGAGAACGGCACGACTGTTCCATCCAGAATGCACAGGATACGACGCAGCGGACGAACCCAAGTAAAGCTGCTGCCCGTGCCCCAGCGCATCGACTTCGGCCACGGAAACTGGCGCAGGATTTCAGGCAGGCGTTCGGCCAGAGAGACTTCGGCGGACACGGCAGGCGTTGCGCGGTTCAGCACCCAGAAGCCGTTTTCCAGAACCAGATCGTCCTTGCTCACACCATGCTTGCGGGTGAACCCGGCCAGCGCCTGTTCCGGTGCACCTTCACGCGGACCACGCTCGACCACGGTCTCGGCGGGGACTTCGGTATTCAACTGGCAGGTCAGGGCAATCCGACGCGGACCGGTAAAGGTTTTCACCTCGCGCGGATTGAGAGCAGCGAAGGTTTTCTGGAACAGACGGACGAGATCCTCGCCTGCCGTTTCCTGCATGCGGGCAGGGATTTCTTCCGAGAGAAGTTCGAGCAGAAGTTCAGCCATGACTCAGCCCTCCACCTTCTTTGTGGCAGCTTCTTCGGCCAGCCAGGTTTCACAGCAGAGCTTAGCCAGCGTGCGGACGCGACCGATATAGGAAGCGCGCTCGCTCACGCTGATAACGCCACGCGCATCAAGCAGATTGAACAGATGGCTGGCCTTCAGGCACTGATCGTAAGCAGGCTGCGCTACACCGGCTTCCGCCAGCGCGACGGACTCTTTTTCAGCGTCGATGAAGTGGCGATGCAGCATCTCCGTGTTCGCCAGTTCAAAGTTATGCCGCGAGTAATCGCGCTCGGCCCGCAGGAACACATCGCCATATTTCAGACCGGCATCGTTGAAGGCGAGGTCATAGACGTTCTCGACGCCCTGCACATACATGGCGAGGCGCTCAAGCCCGTAGGTCAGTTCCGTGGACGGCACCGACACGGGAATACCGCCGACCTGCTGGAAGTAGGTGAACTGCGTCACCTCCATGCCGTCACACCAGACTTCCCAGCCGAGACCCCATGCGCCGATGGTCGGGTTTTCCCAGTCATCCTCGACAAAGCGGATGTCATGCAGATCAGGGTCGATGCCGATGGCGCGATAGCTCTCCAGCAGAAGCTGCTGGCTCTCTTCCGGCGTCGGCTTCAGCAGCACCTGATACTGGTAATAGTGCTGGAGCCGGTTCGGGTTCTCGCCATAGCGCCCGTCGGAAGGGCGGCGGGACGGCTGCACATAGGCGGCCTTCCACGGCGTGTCGCCCAGAGCCCGCAGCGTGGTGTGCGGGGAGAGCGTGCCCGCGCCGACCTCGATGTCGTAGGGCTGAAGGATGGCGCACCCTTGGGCCGACCAGAAGCGATGGAGGGTCAGGATCAGATCCTGAAACGACAGGGGTTTGCCGGTAGGGCGAGGGGACGCCGGGTCCATGGGACTTAACAAGCTCCGCTTATATGCAGGGGCGGGCACCATACAGTGATGAAGACCGAACGGAAAGAAAGCAGCCAAAGGAGGCGTCGTGCGTTGTAGGAATGGCACCTCGCGGGGCTGTTTCTTGTCTCCTGATGAGCAGGAGGGCATGACAGTTAAGATCAAAAAGAAAGAGACCAAGCCGATGAAGCGCTTCTTTAACTCCCGTGAAACTCTGGTGACGGAATCGCTCGATGGCCTGTTGCGTTCTTCCAGAGGGCAGCATCTCTGTCGTCTCGACGGCTACCCCGAGATCAAGGTGGTTCTGCGCAAGGAGCGGAATCCCGAGCATGTGGCGATCATCTCCGGCGGTGGCTCCGGCCACGAACCAGCCCACGCTGGCTTTGTCGGGGAAGGCATGCTGGATGCGGCAGTCTGCGGTTCCGTGTTCGCGTCTCCGGGCGTCGATGCCGTGCTGGCCGCGATTCTGGCCGTCTCCGGAAAAGCCGGATGCCTGTTGGTCATCAAAAGCTACACCGGCGACCGCCTGAATTTCACGCTGGCCGCCGAGCAGGCCCGCGATATGGGCATCCCTGTCGAAACAGTCATTGTGGGCGACGATATCGCGCTTCCCGACAGCCGCTTTCCACGCGGGCTGGCCGGAACCGTGCTGGTCCACAAGATCGCCGGTCACGCAGCTTCACAGGGCGAACCTCTGGACGTCGTGGCCCGTAAGGCGCGGGAAGCCGCAAAGAAAATTGCATCGATCGGTCTCTCTCTGACGGATTGCAACGCCTACGATCCTGAACATGAAACCCGTCTGAAGGACGATCAGGCTGAACTGGGGTTGGGCATTCACGGTGAACCGGGCGCCCAGCAGATTGCTGTTGCATCAGCCGACGAACTCATGAAACAGGCCGCTTCCGCCCTTGAGAAAACGCTTCCCAAGGGAAAAGGAAAATACGGACTGCTGCTCAACATGCTCGGCAGCGTGCCGCCTGTGGAAATGAACCTGCTTCTTGAATCGTTTGCCAGAACATCCCTCGCAGAGCGGATTGAATGTGTCATTGGACCAGCGCCAGTCATGACGGCGCTGGATATGAACGGCTTCTCTCTGACCGTCATCGAACTGACGGACGACATCACGGCGGCATTGGGAGCGCCGGTTGAACCCGCCGCATGGCCCGGGGTCGCGCCATTCGGTAAACCGGCCCTCCGCAAGATGCCGAAACTTCCCGAAACCTTTGAAGGTGAGGCATCCTCCAACGCGCAACTGGAAGCCCTGATGCGCACGGGGGCCGAAGCCCTGATCGAAAACACGGACAGCCTCAATGCGCTTGACGCCAAAATCGGCGATGGCGACGCAGGTTCGACCTTTGCCGAAGCCGCAAAGGAAATCCTCAAGGTGATCGACCGTCTTCCACTTGCTGACCCGCACGCGCTGTGTGGCACCATTGGGCGCGTGCTGACCCGTCACACTGGCGGTTCCAGCGGGGCTCTTCTGTCGGTTCTGTTCTCGACAGCAGGCCGCAGCACGTCATCATGGGCCGCAGCACTTCAGGAAGGACTGGAGGCCATGCAGACACTGGGAGGCGCAAAACCGGGTGACCGCACCATGATCGACGCAATTGATCCGGCTCTGAAAGCGCTGGCTGATGGCGGCTCACTGAAGGACGCGGCAGCAGCGGCCCGTAAAGGAGCCGACGCCACCAGAAAGATGGGCAAGGCTCACGCCGGACGTGCATCCTACGTGCCGGAAAGCCAGATGAACGACGTGCCGGACCCCGGCGCGGAGGCGATCGCACGGCTGCTGGAAGCCATGTCTGCATCATCATGATTGAAGAAGGGTTCCCGCTGTTTCGGGCCCCGTTGCCAGAGGCATGAAGTATGAGTCTTGAATCCGTTAAAGCCTTTTTCACCGCCAACGCGCCCGACGTGGAGATCATCGATCAGGGCGCAAGCACGGCGACCGTCCCTCTGGCGGCGCAGGCGCTGGGCGTGAAGGAAGGCCAGATAGCCAAGACGCTGGCCATCAAGGTGGGCGACGAGCGGGTTCTCGTCGTCATGGCCGGAGATGCACGCCTCGATAACCGCAAGACCAAGGCCGCCTTCGGCGCTCGCCCCAGAATGCTCCCCGCCGAGGAGGTGCTGGAACTCACCAGCCACCCCGTCGGCGGCGTGTGCCCGTTCGGTCTGCCTCAGCCGCTGAAAGTCTATTGTGATGTTTCGCTGAAGGCATTTGATGAGGTCTACCCGGCGGCAGGCTCACTCACGAGTTCCGTGCGGCTGACACCCGAGCAGTTGGCGGAGTTGGTTGATGCGGGGTGGGTGGATGTTAGTCAGGATGTGGTGTCTGGATGAGAGTAGACCTATTATATTCCATCTGTATATAATAGATTTTTGAAATTTTGTGAACTAAAAAAGATTAAAGTATATTTATTATTAATTTTATCTCTAAATAATTTACCGTGTAGGAAATTTCTTTATGTATCTATTGGCTTTGAAATGAGTAGTGCGAGTTTTTTAGAGTTTTTGTTGTGATTGCCTGATTTCGTGTATCGTGTAGTATTGTATAATTATAATTTTTTCAGTTATAAATTAGTTGGTCGTAATAAATTCAATCCTCAAATTCTGGTATTAATGATGGAAATTTTTGTAAGCGTTGGAACTGGATTGAACCCACAGCAAAGAGCATTCGTTGATGCGGTGGAAAATAAACTCAAGGCTCTTAATCTAACGCCTCGTACAATTGGTAGAAATACATTCAGTTCTTTTTCCCCATTATATGCAATATCAGAGTTAATGAACCGTTGTTCTGGCATGGTCGTGATTGCACTTGAGCGATATTCCTTCTCTGAAGGGGTTGAGCGCCAAGGTTCTGAGAATGAAAAAAAATTAGTCTCTATAAAACTGCCCACGTCTTGGAATCAGATTGAGGCTGCAATGGCATACGATCGGAAAATGCCATTATTAGTAATTGTTGAAGAAGGTCTTTACTGTGATGGGCTTCTCGAAAAAGGAAGTGAATGGTATGTGCAGCAATTACCTATTGATACGGCCTCACTGAATAATAATGCATTTGATGGTATTTTAAACGACTGGCGAGACCGGCTATCAGACCCTCAATTGATATCTGAGCGAATCTCACAGACTCAATCAATAATAGATCCAGAAAAGATGACTATAGCTGAATTTTTTAAAATTTTAAAAATAACACACATATGGACTATTTTAGGTGTATTAATAACTATTCTTATTGGTGCATATACTTTTGGTGCAAAATTTGGGAGGAATTAGGTTAATTGTTTATTATAAATATAAATTTATCTAGAAATCTGTTTGAGGTGGTGTAGTATATTTTTTATATATTAATATGGAAAGAAGATAATATATTTTATATAATATAAAGTATATTTTTAGATGTCAGATTCTTTCTGCAAATCCGCAAAAACCTTCCGCATCTTCACAACCTTCGGCGCAACAACAACCTGACAATACCCATTATCAGGATTGCGCCTGAAATAGTCATCATGCTCCGCTTCCGCTGGCCAGAATTTGGTCAGCGGCTCAATCTGCGTGACCAGCGGCGCATTCCACAAACCCGACTTCTCGATTTCCTGCCTGACGGCTTCCGCCGTTTCGCGCTGCTCTTCATTGGTCCAGAAAACGACCGACCGATACTGGGTTCCCCTGTCGTTGCCCTGCCGGTTTAACGTAGTCGGATCATGCAGCGTGAAGAAGATCCGCAAAAGCTGGGTATAGGAGATCACGGCCTGATCAAAGATGACTTCCACGACTTCCGCATGACCGGTGAGGCCGGAACAGACCTCTTTGTAGGTCGGATTTTCGGTCTTGCCGCCCGCATAGCCGGACTGCACGCTCAGGACACCGTTGATGGAGACCAGAACAGCCTCCACGCACCAGAAACATCCTCCGCCGAGTATCGCAGTTTCAATCATGGCGCGTCCTGCCAGTTCATTCTGTGAAGGTTTCTCTTACCTTTAACCACATATGGGTGACAGGGTTTCCCCGCCACCCACGCATAAGGGAAACCCTCACCCCCCCCCAACAGCATGATCTTAAACATAAGAAGTTTTTGGTGAAGCTTTTTTTCAAAAAGCTTCAAAGAACACAGCCTTTTTGAAAAAAGGCGGCACCCAAAAACTTTTATATGCTTAAAAACCTCAGCACTCACCCCAGACGGGCGAGCGCTGCCTTCAGGCGATCCCGGTCACCCTGCTGCGTCACCAGACGCTCGCGGGTTTCCTCAACAATCTCCGGTTTGCCTCGGGCGATGAAGTCGGCATTCCCTAGCTTGCGCTCGGTCTTTTCGATTTCATCTTCCGCCTTGGTCAGTTCCTTGGTCAGACGGGCGCGTTCAGCGTCCAGATCGATGATGTCAGCAAGCGGCAGAACCAGCGTCGCTTCATCAAGCACCGCCTGAGCCGAGCCTTTCGGCACGTCGCCGTCCAGAACGCCGATTTCTGAAACACGGGCCATACGGCCAATCGTTTCCTTCCAGCGTGTGGCCCGATCCTGCGTGGTGGCTGACGCATCCTTCAGCAGCACAGGCGACAGACGGGAAGGGGGTACATTCATTTCCGAACGCACAGTGCGGATTTCGGAAATAAAGCGTGTCAGCCAGTCGATTTCCTCAATAGCCGCCTCAGCACCCGGTACGGTCACAGGCACCGGCCAAGCCGCGCCCATAAGCTCGCCACGCGGACCGTAGCCGAATTCGTGCCAAAGCGTGTCGGTGACAAATGGCATGATCGGCTGGAGCAGACGTAGGATCGTCTCCAGCACCCACGCCGTGACGGCGCGCAGTTCGTCGGCTTCCGGCGTTGTATCGCCCGAGAACAGCGGCTTGGTCAGTTCCAGATACCAGTCGCAGAAACGGTTCCAGACAAAGCGGTAGCACGCACCAGCATATTCATCGAAACGATAAGCTTCGAGCGCGCTGGTCGCCTCGCTGATGGCCTTGGACGCTTCGAAGATGATCCAGCGACCGAGCGGGCTCTGCACGGTCGAAGGATCGAAGCCCTCAACCGGCTTCACGCCGTTCATTTCGCAGAAGCGCGAGGCATTCCACAGCTTGGTCACAAACGCCCGGTGATCTTCCACGCGCTTCGGACCAAACTTCAGATCACGCCCAACACCGGTCAGCGCGCAGATGGTGAAACGGACCGCATCCGCGCCATACTGGTCGAGCAGTTCCAGCGGGTCGATGCCGTTGCCCTTGCTCTTAGACATCTTCTGGCCGCGCTCATCACGCACCAGACCATGAATGAAGACGGTGCGGAACGGCACATCCTTCATGAAGTGCAGGCCCATCATCATCATCCGAGCGACCCAGAAGAAGATGATGTCAAAGCCGGTGACCAGCACATCGGTCGGATAATAGCGGGCCAGATCAGGTGTCTTTTCAGGCCAACCGAGGGTGGAGAACGGCCACAGAGCGGAGGAGAACCACGTGTCCAGCACGTCTTCATCCTGCGTCAGTTCGACGTCTTCCCCGTAATGGGCTTTCGCCTGCTGTTTCGTGTCGGCGTCGTCATATCCGACGAAAACAGCGCCATCCGGGCCATACCAGGCCGGGATACGATGCCCCCACCAGAGCTGACGGGAAATGCACCATGGCTGAATGTCGCGCATCCAGGCGAAGAACGTGTTCTCCCACTGACGCGGGACGAAGGTGACATCGCCTTTTTCAACGGCTTCAATAGCTGGACCGGCGAGGGTAGCGGCATCGCAATACCACTGTGTCGTCAGGCGCGGCTCGACCACGGCGCCACCACGCTCGGCGTGCGGCACCTGATTGGTGTGCGGCTCGATCTCGACGAGGTAACCCAGCGTCTCAAGTTCGGCGACAATGGCTTTGCGGGCGTCCTCGCGGGACTTGCCTTCCAGACCGCGCACGAAAGCAGGATCGGCCAGACCGTCCACGGTGTGAAGATCGTCCTTGATTTCCGCAAGCGTAACGGCAGCGCCTTCATCCAGCACTGTCAGCATCGGCAGGTCATGCCGCTTGCCGACTTCAAAGTCGTTGAAGTCATGCGCCGGGGTGATCTTGACCGCGCCCGTGCCTTTTTCCGGATCGGAATAGGTGTCGGCTACGATGGGAATACGGCGGCCGGTCAGGGGCAGGACAACAAACCGTCCGACCAGTGTCTTGTAACGCTCATCCTCGGGATGCACGGCGACAGCGGTGTCGCCCAGCATGGTTTCCGGACGGGTCGTGGCGACCACAATGGATTCACCGTCAGAGTCCGCCACAGGATAGCGGATGTGCCAGAGATTGCCGCGCACTTCCTTGTTCTCGACCTCAAGGTCGGAAATGGCGGTCCGGAAATGTGGGTCCCAGTTGACGAGGCGACGGTCACGATAGATCAGCTTGTCACGATACAACGAGACGAAGACTTCCTTGACGGCCTTGGATAGCCCGTCATCCATGGTGAAGCGTTCGCGCGACCAGTCGAGGGACGAGCCGAGGCGACGAAGCTGGCGGGTGATACCGCTGCCGGATTCACCTTTCCATTTCCACACACGGTTGAGGAATTCTTCGCGGCCAAGTTCCTGTCGCGTGGTGTTTTCACCTGCCAACTGACGTTCGACGACAAGTTGGGTCGCAATGCCCGCATGGTCCGTGCCGGGCTGCCAGAGCGTATCGCGACCCTGCATACGCTGCCAGCGGATCAGCGTGTCCTGCAACGTCATGGTCAGCGCATGTCCCATATGGAGCGTGCCCGTGACGTTAGGCGGCGGAATCATGATGGTGAAAGGCGTGGCCTTGCTGTTCGGATCGGCAGCGAACCGTCCCTCAGTTTCCCAGGTTTCGTAGAGCTGGGCTTCGGTGTCGGTTGCCTGAAACGTTTTGCTGAGCATCGCCTCTAACCAGATGGAAGGTGTTTGAACAAAAAGAAACGCAGCGCTTATGCCGCGCTGCGTTTCCTCATACCGCTTCGAGCGGGTCTCTGACCAGTCGTGCTGTGCCGTTACCGGTCAGTCAGACTGGTTCAAAGGGATCAGCGGTCGCTGAGACGCTCGATCTCTTTCTGGACAGCCTGCTGCACGATGCCGGACAGGTGCTGATCCAGCCATTCCTTCAGGAATGCACGGACTTCATCGCGAACGATATCTTCAATGGTCAGGTTTCCACCGCGCGTGATAGACACTCGTCTCTCCTTATGTTCAAAAGATTGTTTACGGCGCAGCATCTGTTGCAGCGCGCCAAAAGAATGTTCCGTAGCACCGACAGTCTGCTTGTCCAGAGCGATCTGTACTGGCAGCGGGGCGTCAGAGTCGGAATAACCGGCAGCAGCTTCCGCCGGAGTTCTGTTCTCGCTCATTCTGGTCCTAGCCTGTTGTGACTCGGTAGTCTCCACCAGTTGCACGGGTCGAGACAAGGGGGAAACGACAGGTAATGATGTTGGCAGGGTGGGTGCGGGGACATGAATTTCGGTTTCTGCCGTCACCGATTCATGTGTCTCTGCGGGCTCAGCGGAAACAGGTTCCGGCTCAGGCGCAGGAGATATCGGCGGAGCAACATGCTCCGGTTCTGCCGGTGTTTCAGCGACAGGAGCTGCGGGCTCGGGTGTTGGCTCTGCTTCCTGTTCGGCTTCTACCGGCAGATGGGGCTGCTGCTCCACAGGCTCGTGTGATTCCGGCTGCTCTTCATCATGAGCGAACATGGAGGAATCAAGCACAAGCACGCTGTCATCATCGTCCTGCGGAGGCGGTGCGGATGGGGCGACCGCTTCCTCAGGCTTTGTTTCCGGCTGCGTTTCTGGTTGGAGCGCCGAAGCCGCCTGCTGGGAGGCGGCATGCGCCTCCTTTCCTTCCTGCAGGATGCGACGGATCGAACTCAGAACGGTATTGATGGAACCGTTTTCCGGCTGCGTGTCGTTATTCTCTGTCATTAAAAAAACCTTTCCACGCCGCGCTTACCGTCCGGGCTGATCCAATGCATAGTCATTCAGCCCCCACAGACGATCCTTAACCGCGTCATAGTAGGCTTTTTCATTATAGAGCGGCACGTTCAGATGCAGATCAAGCGCCGTCAGGCGTCCGATCGCAGAAGCGACGTTATAAGAGGACGTGACCATGTTACTCAGGCTCTGGACAAGCGCAACCTGCGCCTGAAGAAGGGTGCTCTGCTGCTGGAGTACCTCAAGAGTGGTGCTTGTTCCCACAATGGCCTGTCTTTCCACACCATCAAGCGCGATCATGCCAGCCTTGATGGCCGCGTGATTGCTCTCGATGGCGGCCTTGTAGGACACCAGACGCTGCCAGTTCGAGGCAGCGGACTGTGCGGCGGTGCGGCGCTGTACATCGACAGCCCGGCTGGAAGCCTCCGCCTGCTGTTTGGCCTGCCGGACCCCTGCATATTCCGACCCACCCTGATAGATCGGTACAGTCACATCCAGTGTGGCGTATTTGTCGTCATTGGTCTGGCCGCCAAGCTGCTGGTTGACCTGACGCATATAGGCGACCGAGGCAGATATGGTCGGCATTAACGTGGCCATGGCGACGGCGACGGCATCTTTCTGCGACGATTCGGTGAAAAGCGCTTCAATGACGTCCGGATTGTTCTTGACCGCCATGGCGACAGCTTCGTTTTCCGACTTGACCGGAAGCACGAGCGGCTGGGGAGGGACAAGGTTCGGCGGAGGGGCCATTCCCACCACCTGCATGTAGGTGGCCTGAGCAGTCTGGAGGGTTCCCTCTGACTGCTGCCGGGTCGCTTTTGCGCTGGCATAGGCTGATTCGGCCTGCGCTACGTCGGTGCGTGTGATTTCACCGACACGGAAACGCTCGTTCGTCGCCTTGAGCTGCTGTTCGAGAACGCGCTCGTTGTTGATGTTCAACTGGAGAAGCTGCTCATCCTCGATCACGCCGACATAAGCGTTCACGACACTCATGAAGACCTGCTGTTCCGTGGAGATCAGCTTGGCTCTTTCAGCCATGACCCTGTTGACGGCCTGATGGGTCTGGGCTGTCGTTTTGCCGCCGGTATAGATCGGTTCGGAGGCGGTGACTGTCGCCGCATAACCGAACGTGCTGTATTTGCGCTGATAGCTGGCAATGCCCTGCGCCGGGTCGCCGGTATAGTTGTTGCTGCCCTTGTAATAGCTGGGGTTGAACTGCCCCTTGATGGTCGGGCGCCATCCGGCGAGCGCGGTGGGGACGTTTTCATCCGTCGCCCGAAGCGTCGCGCGCTCCTGCTGAAGTGTCGGGTTGGTCAGATAGGCGACAGAAAGAGCTTCCTCCAGCGTGTGGGGGATGAAGCTGGGCTCGCCGCTGCCATCATATTTCTGGGCCATAGCTGTCGAACTGCACAGCAGAGCTGCCAGTCCCAGACCTAAGCGGCAGGAATGCTTCATGTAACTTCTCTCTTTGATACCTGCTCCGCACACTCGACCGGAGTTGAGAGCTTATGCCACGCTGATGTCGGATTTTCCACTATTCTACTTAACAGCAGATTGCCACATCGGAATTTATCTCAGCAGCAGCACCTTATCCCGTTCAGAAAGCAAACGCTGCGGGTCGTTCAAAATCTGGCAGCACCGGCGCCTCGGAATCGAAGAAGCGACGGATGGACCAGCCATCACTTTTTTCCGCTTCAGCCAGAAAAGCCGAAGACGTTCCGTCGTCCGGACGGAGTATCCCGGCTACACGCCCGTCTGCGGTCAGTTGTGTGAGGCAGAAATGCGGAATTTCCTCAACGGCGCCATCAAAAAAGATCAGATCGAAAGGCGCGCTGTCAGGGGCTCCTTCAGCAAGAGGCGCCTGCTGCCATGACACGTTCAGAGACAGGCGCGCCGTAAAAGCCGTGCCGATGGCCAGCAGAGCCGCATCCGTTTCCAGCGCGGTCACCTCTGCGCCAAGCATGCTGACAAGAGCCGCTGTATATCCTGTGGCAGCGCCGACCACGAGTACGCGCTGTCCCGCCTCGATATCTGCCATCTGCACAAGGCGGGCGGTCACCATCGGTTGCAGCAGATAACGGCCATTCCCGAGTGGGAGCGTGAGGTCGGAATAGGCGAATTCCTGCTCGGTGTCCGGCAAAGCGTATTCACGGGGCAGGGTTCGCATGACCGCAATGATGCGGGGATCGTTCACTTCAAGCGGACGCACCTGATCATCAACCATCCGCTGCCGGGCGGTATCAAGAGACACACGACCGGCTTCCGGAGAACTCGGAGGAAGTACGGAGGTCAGGGCCCGGTCTGCGGCATAGGTCATGATGGCTGTCTTCCGTTTCAGTCTGTGTGGCTCCCCCGGAACCGCAGCGGTTCCGGAAGCATACATGATCAATGACAAAACCCAGAGGAGGGCCTTCGTCAACTGATTGTAGCGTGAACTGTGCTGATAATGGGTTGAGCAGATGGAGTGGCTGGTGAATGACAGAGAGGACTTGACCCGCCACGAGACGTGAGAGATATAGCGCTGGCACCGATGAGGTCCGGTGGCAGAATGGTGATGTAGCGGACTGCAAATCCGCGAATGTGGGTTCGATTCCCGCCCGGACCTCCAAAAATCCAGAAAATCGCGGAAAACAAACAAAAAACCAGAGAGTTTTACACTTTCATCGGGTTGGTTTTACCGTTTCGGGCAGATACAGCGGCTGTCGAATGAGGTGTTTTTGATCGGCTGCGCGGGTGCGGCTGACAACCTCTGACGGGGCCGGGCTGCTGTCCGCGCGGCCCAGCTTTCTCAGGGACTCTTCGCCTGCTGTCACTCCCTCGCTATCTGAGTGGCGAGCGCCGAAGCCGCTCCGAACAGGCCCGGTTCAGGGTAGTGGATCATTCTGACAGGGATTTTTCGCATTAGCGTTTCAAAGCGACCTTTTTCGATGAAACGGTGAAAAAAGTCCGAGCGGGGCAGAACGCTCATCAGGCGCTTTCCCAGCCCTCCGGCGATGACGACGCCTGTAGCTCCATGCGCGAGGGCCATATCACCGGCAAAGGATCCCAGCATCCGGCAGAACCGGACCATTCCCTGCATGGCGACCTGATCATGGCCTTCGAGCGCCAGCGTCCAGAGCTGTTTGTCATCCAGATTGCGATTCATTTCGCCCATATCGTCGGCGACAAGACCGCAGATATGAATGATCGCCGGTCCTGAAATCACACGCTCTGCCGAAACACGTCCGTAGATGGCGCGCATACGGTCGAGCAGGCGGTCTTCAAAATCGTCACAGGGGCTGAAGCCGATGTGACCGCCTTCGGCGCCCCGCACGAGAGTTTCGCTCCCATTGCGGATGATACTGGCGGTGCCGAGTCCTGTGCCCGGACCAATCGCCAGAATGGTGCCATTGTCGGGGAGAGGATGGTCTGGCCCACACAGATGGGGCTGATGCTCGTGATCAAGATGGGCCACCGCATGAGCCACGGCTTCAAAATCATTCAGCAGGAGGGTATTGGCCACATTCAGCCGTTCGGCCAGACCTGCCTTGACGATGACCCACGGATTGTTCGCCATCGTCAGAACCTCGCTCTGGACGGGAGCGGCAACCGCCAGAGCAGCCCGATTGGGGAGTGGGCGGCCCAGATTCTCACGAAAATGGTTCCAGGCGCTTTCCAGTGTGTCGTGGTCCGCCACATTCAGGATCATCGGCGCGTCAAGTGAGCCGACACGTCCTTTATTCACCCTTGCGATGCTGAAACGCGCGTGGGTTCCTCCGATATCGGCGGCGACAATCTCTTCCATGATCGGCTGACCTTCTTTTTTGTCCATCAGAGACGAAACGCTCTGTGCTCGGATTGGGTGAGATGTTCAGGAAAAAATCGGATCAGGCCATTTTCCTGAATCGGATTAACCGGAGTGAGTCTGGCGGGGCTTCTGGTCCGCCGCGATGCGCGACATGATCGCACGCCGGATCATTCCGGGTGTCAGGCGGTCAATCAGCCGCAGCAGGCGGAATGGCCATGGGAAAAGTGTCTCTCCCCTGTTGCGGGCAAGAGCGGCGATGATGTGACGGGACGCTGCTTCAGGTGTGACGAGAAAGGGGCGGGGGCCGATGATGCGGCGGCTCATGTCCGTATCGACAAAACCCGGCGCAATGAGGACCACCTCCACGCCGAGAGGAGCGAGAGCGATGCGCGCGGAACTTGCGAATCGCGCCAGACCGGCTTTCGATCCACCATAACCGGCCGCAAAGGGTAGGTCGTGATAGGCTGCTACAGAGCCGATCAGGGCGATTTTTCCGCCTCCACGCGCCTGCATCCTGTCGGCTGCCGCCATGGTGAGGGCGGAAGGCACGGCGTAGTTGACGAGCCCCAGTTCCAGAACGGTTTCGGCGCGCTCCGTTTTTTCCGACGCGGTTTTCATATCGGAGAGACCGGCGCAGAGAATGACGCTGTCAAACTGTGACGTGTCGTCGTCGGCGCGAAAGGCGGCGATCGCTGCGTGACCGTCGGACAGGTCGATTTCCCGGGTCAGGACGGAAGCGCCGCGCTCCCGGCAGAACCGTGCGATCTCCTGAAGACGGTCGGCATTGCGTCCCCACAGCACGAGCGTATTGCCCGGTCGGGCATAATCGCGGGCAAGCGCTCTCCCGATCCCGCCGGAAGCGCCTGTGATGAGAATGCGAATCGGTTTCGTCGGGCTGTGACTTGTCGCGCCGGGCTTTCTGATGGATGAGAGGCAGGAAAACGGAAACAATCTGTTGCGTCGTTTCACGTTGGCAGCGGTTTCTTTCAACGGTATGTCCAATGCCCTTCATGCACCGGGAAGCTAAGGTGCTGGTTATGGTATCGCGCGAGACCGCGTGTTTGCAGGGAGAGTTCATGACCCAGACGGCGCGCCTTGTCATTACCCCGGTTCGGGGTTTCCGTCAGTTGTCGACCTTTATCCGGCTTCCCCGTCGACTCTATGCAGGCAAGCCGGGATATGTGCCGCCTCTGGATATGGAGCAGCGCGCCCTTCTGAATCCGTCGAAATCGCCTTTCTTCCGTCATGGCAGGGCGCAGTATTTTCTGGCGTGGCGGGATGGTCGCGCCGTAGGCCGGATTTCCGCGCAGATAGACGACCTTGTGCGTGATGCGGCCCATGAAACGGGTCTGACACCGCAGACAGGTTTTTTTGGCGCGCTTGACGTGGAAACGCCTGATGTGGTGGCGCCCCTTCTAGAAGCCGCAGCGGAATGGCTGCGCTCGGAGGGCATGACGTCGATGCTTGGGCCGTGGACGCTCAATAGCAACGGTGAATATGGCACGATGATCGAGGGGCAGCAGGCCTCCCCCATGGTCATGATGCCCTGGCATCCGCCGTTTCTCAGCGAGGCCATCGAGGCCGCCGGTCTGACAAAAAAGATGGATGTTCTCTCCTATCAGATGGAGATGGGGCCTCAGGCCGAGAACGCCCATATCGTCCCGAAAGGACTCTCCCTTGGAGAAGGGCGGCTCGGCGCGCTGTCCGTTCGGCAGATGGACGCAAGGAATATTGCGCGGGACGGCGAAATCCTTCGGACCATGTACAACGACACATGGCGGGAAACATGGGGCTTCGTTCCTTATACGGAAGATGACATGTCGGGTATGATCCATGAGATCAAGCCCATCCTCAAATCCGAGCATTTCGTGCTCGTCGAGCAGAACGGTGAGCCAGCGGGCGTCGCGCTGGTGGTGCCCAATGTTTTCGATGTGGCGGGTGATCTGGGAGGAGCGCCGTCTCCTCTCGGATGGATGAAGCTGGGTCTGCGGCTGCTGCGTCATGACTTTCACTCCGCGCGGGTCATCCTGCTCGGTGTCAGTAAAACGCTTTCGGGAACAGCTCTTGGAGCCCTTCTTCCGGCGCTGCTGATCAGCGAACTCATGAAGCGGGGACATAGCCTGCCCTACCGCACGATTGAGCTGGGATGGGTGCTGGAAACCAACATGCCGATGCGCCGTCTGATCGAGCGGATCGTGCCGGAACCCACCAAAAAGCACAGGGTTTTCTGCCGCTCCCTTTGAAGGACTGCCTGTGCGGGTCTGTCCGGCAGCGTCAGGTGAGCAGGTCATGGCGGCAGACTGAGCAACGTATGCCGTAACAGTCCCGTAGCGTAATGGATTCCGCCCCATAGACGCTCAAATAATCATGGTGTGCTGTCCGTGAATATCACGTCGGACCGTGACGCATGGTCAGCCACGTTTTGTTATTTGTAATCCTGTTCAGCGCAGTTGATGAGAAATAGTCGTTTTCCGTCAACTGAGTAGTGAGGGTGGAGAGTAGGGTGGACGTGCGCGGTCAGACATCTGCCACGCACTGGTGGTCGCTGCGACGACTGGTGTGGATGCCTACACCCGGCAAAGATTACTTTCCCGCGGGCTGGTTCATGTTCTGCGTAAGAACGTGGCTGGCGGTCTGGCTCGCTCTGGCCGTGTCCTTCTGGTTGCAGATCTCCTCGCCGGGATCGTCAGCCGTGACCGTCATGATTCTGGCCCAGCCCCTTCGCGGTCAGATGCTCTCGAAGGCCCTGTACAGGCTCGCAGGCACCTTTGTCGGCGCATTTGTCGCGCTGGCGCTCACATCCTGCTTCAGTCAGGATCGCTCCCTTCTTCTTGGTGGTGTGGCGCTGTGGCTCACGCTCTGCTGCATCATGGGAACGCTTGAGCGGGATTTCCGTGCGTATGCGGCCATGCTGGCAGGCTACACCGTGGCCCTGATCGCCATCGGCTGTATCGACGCACCGGAAACCGCTTACGATGTCACCGTCAACCGGGTGTCGGCCATCGTCATCGGGATCGCCGCGACAGCCGCCGTCAACGATGTCTTCGGTTCGCCGACGGCCTGGGGCAAGCTGACTCACGCGCTTGATACGCTGGCGTCCATGGTGGCGCGGATTGCGCGGGATTCCGTCGCGGGACGTTCTGTGCCGGATGCCGCAGCGACGGCTGGTATCGCGGGCCAGATCATGGCGCTGACCTCTCAGGTCTCCTTTGCCCGCACGGAGATCGCCGATGGACGTGTCCGTATGATCGGCGCACGCTCGGCGATGGTGGCCCTGCTGGAAATGCTCAACTGTAGCCGCGCCATTGCCATGGTGCTTGAGCGGGGTCTGGTCTCCGACGATGTTCTCAAGCGCGTCCGATCCGCGTTCGGCACGGGCGATGCGGTCTCCTCGCCCCGGATCGCCGTGGAGGATCTGGAGCAGCTCGCACGCGAAACCCATCTTGACGCGGCGGGTAATGAAACCCGGCTGACTCTGGACGAGGCCTGGTTCGTTGAGCGGGTCATGTCCCTTCTGTCCTACTGGCGATGGGCGGAAGACGGTGTCGAGTGCGTTCACAAAGGCGGACATGCCCGCACACAGGCGCCTGAACTGAAAATTGTGACGCATCAGGATGTCATTCTGGCGCTTCTGAACGGTCTTCGCGTGCTGATCGGTTTTTCTCTCGCGGCCTGGCTTTGTATCCTTACCGGGCTGCCTCAGAGTTATGCCGCGCTCTCCCAGACGGCGATTGTCCTGACACTGGCGGCCACGACCTACGATGTCCGTGCCTTCGGCATGGGGGCCCTGATCGGTATGCCTCTCGCCATCGTCACCGCGGCCATCCTGAATTTCGGCATCCTGCCGCATGGTTCGGACATGACGTTTTTTGCGCTGATGGTGATGCCTGTCATCTTTGGTGGCTGTCTCCTTCTGCTCAATCCGAAAACGTCCGCGATCGGCTTCAATGCGGGGGTGTTCTTTTTCGTCATTCTCGGCGTCGCCAACGAGCAGAGCTATGATCTCGCCCAGTTTATCAACCGTGACGAGCAGTATCTGTTCGCGGGCGTGCTGATCTTCATCACCCTGACGCTTCTGCTCCCGCCCAAGGCGAAAACCCGTCGTTTTCGCGTGGCGATGGCCATCGGGCATGATCTTCACCGACAGTTTGAAGGTCATGGCGAGCAGGCTGGCTCGGCCCTGATCAGTCGCCACTACGACCGTCTGACCAAGCTCAGGATGTGGAACAGCTATCTTCGGCCTTCCAAGGCGCGAGACCGGGTTTTCGCCCGTTTCGCCAGTCTTGACGATCTTGGAGCGGCGTTGGCCCGTGCGCGTCGTCATCTCCAGCGTGCGGCGACCATTCCGGTCGTGCGGGCGGAGGCCGAGGCGGCGCTACGGTCCTCGATTGTCTACAATGTGGAGTCCGCCATCATCCGTATGACGCTTCACGCGGAGCGGCTGCTGCTGCTGTCTGAGAACCTACCGCACGGCGAGATGGCGACGGTTCTGGGAGCCGTTTCCGGCATGGCGGGTGCGATCCGTATTCTGGAACAGAACCGTTCCGCCCTCAGGCTTTATGACATCAGCCCTGTCCCGTCGATGCGCTGGAGAGCCCTATGAACGCACCGCTTCAGTCCGTCATCAATATCGGCGGACTGCTGGTTTCATCATTTCTCGTGCATGTCGGCCTCGGCCTTCTGACCATGGTGATTCTCAAGCCGATCCTGACCAGAACACGTCTCGACCGGTTCATGTGGAATGTGCCGCTGGCCGAATTCGGCATGCTGATCATCTTCACCGGGATCTACACGATCCTGCTCTGAACGGAACGCTGATCCGGCACATTGTCGGGCGGAAAAAGGAGCCTTGAGGGGCAATGAAACGACTGCAAGGCACGATGCTGTCCATCTGGAACACACTGAGCAGAGGGTTGGGGCGTGTTTGAAAAAGCGAGAAGAGTTCTCCAGTACACTACCACTGCTGTCATTCTTGTTATCGCAGCGATCACAGCCTTCGTGCTGTGGGATTATTATACATCCGCCCCGTGGACACGAAACGGACAAGTCCGTGTACAGACCGTCAATATCGCGCCGCGTGTCTCCGGACCGATCATCGCCCTTCATGTCCATGACAACCAGATCGTGCATGTGGGAGACGTGTTGTACGATATCGATCCGTTCGATTTTCAGGTGGAGGTCGCCAATGCAACCGCCGTGGCGGATCAACGGAAAGCGGACCTGATCCTGAAAACAGCTCAGCATAACCGGCGTGACAGGCTGACAGATGCGGCGGCGTCACCAGAAGAGAAGCAGGTTTACGAAGCGACCGCCGAAGTGGCGCGGGCTGTCTATGCTCAGGCTTTAGCTCAGCTTTCTCAAGCCAAGATCAATCTGGAACGAACCCATATCCGCAGCACGGTGACTGGCCCCGTCAACAACCTGATCATGAGGGTTGGTGACTTCGCCACTGCGGGCAAGTCGAACATCACGGTGATCGATCAGAGTTCCTATTGGGTCGATGGCTATTTCGAGGAGACGAGGATCGGCTCGATCAACATTGGTGATCCTGTTCGTGTCGATCTGATGGGATTCCATAATCCGCTGGAAGGACATGTGGTGAGCGTCACCCGTGGTATCGCGACTGCGAACGCGGATACTGGCGTGCAGGGACTGCCGACGGTTGACCCGGTCTATACATGGGTGCGTCTCGCCCAGCGTATCCCGGTTCGTGTGCAGATTGATCGTGTTCCTGACGATGTGACCGTTTCCGCCGGTATGACGGCAACCGTGACGGTTGTCGGCAGCAAGGGGCACCGGGCGCATGATACGCTTCAGGATGCGTTCGAGCGGCTGCATGACGTCGTCTTCGCTGTGGGCGCTGGTGCACATAGATAGTCCGTCCAGACTATCTATGTGTGAAGACTCTGTTCGGGCGTATTGCCCGGTTCAGAAAAAACTGTCTGTCAGGCGTCAGAGACAGGACGTCTGGCAGAATACGCTCTCATGCGTTCGTGGAGCCTCCCCTCAGTTGAGTCCTTGGGGTGCCACATGCACCGGCGGTTGGCGGCATAGAGAATCAGTCAGTTCGTCAGATGAAGATTGAGCGGTTGCCTCTGATATTCTCGCAGGTTTGTAACGCAGAGAGGGAGCCAGATTCCATAATACGGCGGCAAGCACGATCCCGCCGCCGATGAGCGCTCCTATGCCCGGATCTTCGGAGAGCACCAGCCAGACCCACAACGGCCCGAGCACGACGTCCAGCAATTCCACCAGCGCTGCTTCAGTTGAACTGATGAAACGGCTTCCCATCAGAAACAGCAGGAAGGAAAGGGCGGTCGTCAAAATTCCGAGAGCGAAAAGGAAAGCGAGATCGTGAAGTCCAGGGATGGACCCCGAGGAGAAGGGAAGGGCAGCCAGTGAACAGAGGAATGCGGCCACAGCATTGATAAGGGCGAGATTAAGCTGCGGAATGGCGCGCGCTAATATCATCAATCCCGCAAAGGTGACGGTCATGAAAAGGGCCAGAATATTTCCGGACATATCTGAAATCTTCATACCCTGTGCAGCAACAATTCCTACGCCGATGAGCGAGACCGCGCTGGCGATAAGCGCCCTGCGCGGGCTGCGTTCGCCGATGAAGGCCCAGCCGATCGCGGTCGTAAAGAAAGGCAACGTCGCGTAGAGTATCATCACGTTCGCCACACTGGTCAGTGTCAGGGAGACGGCATAGGCGGCCATCGACACAGCTGCGAGAAGGGAAGCGCCAAGCCCTGCCCACCCAAAAACGGTGTTTTTCGCAGGCCATAGAACAGCGATGACCAGAAGGGCGCACCCGGCAAAAAGGGAACGCCACAGAATCAAATCACCGACTGACACATTGATAAGACGCACAAACAGACCGGCTAGACTCCAGAACAACATCGCGACCGTTACAAGGAGCAGGCCGTATTGCCTCTGTCGTTGCATCACACCTCCAATAGTCTTGGATTCCTAAACATACCGACCGGTCTGTTTAGAATTGACGCATTAGAACGATCAGTCTAATTTTGTCCAATGAAAAAAAAGAACACTCGGGAAATTCTTATCGAGGAAGGGCTGAAAGCTTTTCTGATGAACGGCTTTGATGGCATAGGCATTCAGCCGATCCTCAGAAACGCCGGGGTTACCAAAGGATCGTTTTACAACTTTTTCCCCAGTAAGGAGGCCTACGCTCTAGAAGTGATCGATGCCTATTCATTTCGATATGAGGAACTGAGGCTGCGCATCTTTGCCTGTGATATTTCGCCATTAAATCAGCTTTGGCGCTACTTCGAAGAGCTTGAAACCGAAATTAAACAGGCACAGGAGGTGGCAGGGTGCCTCTACGGCGTTTTGTCTCAGACCAGTACCCCTCATAATGAAGTTTTGAGAAACCGTGTGAAAGTGGCGTTCGCCAACTGGCAGGAGCAACTGACTATACTGCTTGAAGAAGCAAAGACAGTCGGAGAACTGGAGGCTGAGGTCAATACCACAGATCTGGCCGGTGCCATCATTGATGCTTACGAAGGAGCGGTTGTCCGAGTCAGGGCTGAAGGCGACATGAAGCCGATGCGGCGTTTCCGGGAATTGACCCTGCAACGACTTGTTCCATTATCATAGCAGAAACAGTTGAATCAGGCGTGCCACATTCAGAGCCGTCACAACGCGGATGACAAGCTGTCGGCAACGATGGATGTCGGATCCCCAGCGTAGGCCAAATGCCATCTGGCGCAGATGGACAAAGTCCAGACCATCTCAT
The DNA here is from genome assembly GCF_022483985.1 of Acetobacter sp. Taxonomy (NCBI): domain Bacteria; kingdom Pseudomonadati; phylum Pseudomonadota; class Alphaproteobacteria; order Acetobacterales; family Acetobacteraceae; genus Acetobacter; species Acetobacter sp. The sequence continues at coordinate 653,428 of NZ_JAKVME010000001.1, forward strand.
CTCTTCTGTCCATGGGAGAGATTGTTTCGCTTCGGCTTGATCTGCCTCACCGCACCCGATAGGTTTCTCTGGCAGACAATTCTAGGTCTTCGCATAAGGCAGACACTGGTGCGTTGGGTGAGTAAGATGAAAGCCGGAAGATGGGGCGTGATTCTGCTGTTGCAGATTACGCTGTTTCTGGCTGCGCTGACCCCTGCTCAGGCGACCATGTTGCACGCACATGATCGCGCATCGTCTGTGCATATGAATGCCAACGGTATGGCGAAGGGAAGAGCGGCGCAAAGCGACACTTCCGTTTCGTCTGAATGTGCGGACCACTACCACGCTCCATCCGGGATGATACATTCACAGCATTGCAGTAACTCCCATCACGCGCATGGACCTGACTGCTGCATGGTCGGAGGATGTATTCAATTCTCGCTGTCGGCAGACTTCTGGGTGTCTGCCATTCATGAAAAACGGCTTTTCATTAAAACTGATTATCACCTCTTCGCCTTAGGCCTGCCACCGGGTGAAGCTGCCATACCAGCACTGCCACCTCCCAGAATCCTGTCCTGAAAACCGCCTGAGGCGGTGATCTGCCTGAAGGATTGCGCCTCCGGCCGTCCTCCCTTTGTGGTCTTTTTCAGGGTCTTTCAGACATGGTTGAGTCTGTTTTCCCGAAACGGACGTCCATCGTGCGTCGTCGTTTCGTTACCGGTGCTGCGGCTTTGAGCTGCGGCGCGGCGGTATTCCCAGCTCTGGCTCGCAAGGCCACGATTGAAAGCATGGTTTCGGCTGAATTGCCTGAGGCGGCATCATCCTTTCTCCTCAATGTCGAAAAAATTCCTGTTCGCGTGGGGAAACAGCATGCCAAAGGTGTGGGCATCAACGGCTCATTACCGGCTCCTACCTTACGCTGGCGGGAAGGCGATACTGTCGAGCTTCAGGTCAGAAACCATCTTCATGAAGACACGTCGATCCATTGGCACGGTATCCGTCTTCCGGCCGATATGGATGGGGTGCCGGGACTGAGCTTCGCGGGTATTCCTGCTGGAGAGACGTTTACCTACCGTTTCCCGGTCCGGCAGAACGGTACCTACTGGTATCACAGCCATTCCGGCGGACAGGAACAGGCGGGGCTTTACGGCGCACTGGTGATTGATCCAGCCGACAAGCCTGCTTACACGGCGGATCGGGATTATGTCGTACTGCTGTCCGACTGGACTAACGCCGACCCGATGGACATTGTCTCCAACCTGAAATTCGATGGCGACTATTACAATTTCCGCCAGCGCACGGTCGGCACCTTTCTGCATGATATCCGCAAAGACGGTCTGATGGCGAGTGTCCGGGACCGGCTCGCGTGGGGCGGCATGAACATGGCTCCCACGGATATTTCTGACGTGTCCGGGATCATCTACACCTATCTCATGAATGGCCGGTCGCCAGCGAAAGGGTGGGTAGGACTGTTCCGTCCGGGCGAACGCATCCGTCTCCGCTTCATCAATGCGGCTTCCATGACGCTGTTCGATGTGCGTATTCCGGGACTGACGATGCAGGTGGTCGCGTCGGACGGTAACGACGTGGAACCGGTGCCCGTCGATGAATTCCGTATCGCGCCGGCAGAAACATACGATGTGATCGTGCAGCCGACGACCGACGAGCCTTACACGATCTTCGTGCAGTCGGAAGATCGTACAGGCTATGCACGTGGAACACTTGCGACACATGACGGTCTTCTCGGACCGATCCCGCCCATGGACCCGCGTCCACTCAGGACGATGGCGGATATGGGTATGGGCAGCATGAAAAACATGTCCATGACTGGGGAGCCTAAAAGCGACCCGATGGCCGGTATGGATATGCCGTCTCATGAGAAGACTACGCCCGACAGCCAGTCAGTCGAGCAAGACAAGACAGTCCATCATCACGCAGCAATGCACGATATGGATATGAGCAACATGGCTGGAATGGACATGGGGAACATGGATATGCCCGGGATGTCCATGCATCATTCAATGCCGCATGAAGGAAGTTCGTCCAGTATCAAAGAACAGCGCGCTGTCTCCGGCAGTCCTGCGGCCATGCCGGAGACCCAGCCAGCAAAGTTGAAAACAGGTGTGGAGGTACAAAGTCTTGCCCCACAGCCACAAAACCGTCTTGGAGAAGCGGGAGACGGGCTGGATGGCAATGGACGCCGATGCCTGCGTTACACGGACTTACGCGCCCTGAAGCCGTGGACAGACCCACGTGAGCCTTCGCGGGAGATCGTGCTGCATCTGACGGGCAACATGGAGCGTTTCATATGGGGCTTTAACGGCAAGAAATTTTCGGAAGCAGAACCCATCCGGCTGATGCTTGGTGAGCGTGTCAGGTTTGTTCTGATCAATGACACCATGATGGAGCATCCTATCCATCTACACGGTTTGTGGAGTGAACTGGAGAACGGGCAGGGGGCGTTTCAGCCCTACAAGCATACGGTGAACGTCAAGCCGGGAGAACGGTTAAGCTATCTTGTGTCGGCGGATACGCCCGGATTGTGGGCCTACCATTGCCATCTGCTCTATCACATGGATACCGGCATGTTCCGGACAGTGGTCGTATCATGAGGCGCCGTCTGATCTTGGCCGCTCTGTTGATGGCGGCGGTACACGGCCCATCCTCGAAAGCCGAGCCCATGAATAAAGCAACGGCCGTTCCTTATGTTAACGGGATCATGCCCGTCATGGACCAGCGTATTTATGTCCATGCGCTCCTGGATCAGTTCGAGGCACGGTACAGTGGGAGTGGCGGACAGTTCCGCTATGACGGGCAAGCGTGGTTCGGTTCGGACTACAACAAGCTATGGTTGAAATCAGAAGGAACTGTTGGGACCAACGGAAGCTTCGGGGATGGGGATCATGAAGTCCTTTATGATCGCTCCATCTCACGCTATTTCGACCTTCAGTCGGGTGTAAGGTTGGACATCGACCATGGCCCCACACGTGCATGGGGCGCAATAGGCCTTCAGGGGCTGGCTCTTTACTTCTTTGACGCCGAGGCGACGTTCTATTTCAGTGACAGAGGAGTCGCTGGGCGTCTTACCGGTTCCTACGATATCTTTATTACCAACCGGTTGATTCTTCAGCCACAGACAGAACTTAATTTTTATTCAAATTCTGATGGCGCCCGTGGTGTAGGTCGGGGACTGTCGGATATCGATGCCGGGCTGAGATTGCGATATGAATGGCATCGAAAAATCGCGCCTTACGTTGGAATTACCTACTCGAAAATGTTTCATGACAACGTAGGTTTTCGAGACAATTCTGACGCAGTCGGCTCGGGAACGAATTTTATATTTGGTATTCGGAGCTGGTTTTGATGGTTTGTCGTCAGCAGCGATTCCTTGGTAAATTTTATTCTGATTAGGTGGAAAAAAGGGCTTCCACCTGATGTCGTTAACTATTGATTAAATGTTTTGCGTCAAACCTCAAGCAAGCCCGCGAGTGCGAAAGATCATGACCGCTCCATAGGGCGCAACAGATAACTTACTGTGACGACAGGATCAGGACGCATGGACTACTTTATTGTTCAGAAAATTGCTGAGAGCAAAGCGGTTGAACGTATTCGCGCGCTCTTTAGCGACCGCGAGGGTGTGACGGCTATCGAGTACGCTCTCATTGCCGGGCTGATTGCGGTTGCATCATTTGGTGCGATGAAGCTTGTTGGTACTTCCCTGCAGACTCTGTTCAGCACGATCTCCACGACGCTGGGTAGCGCGCCGACATCATCGGGTACCTAATATTACCTGACGGCAGGTTTGAAAGATGCTGCAATACATTGCGCTGGGTGCAGCATCTTTTCTGCTTATTTTTTCGGCTGGCACGGATATTTATTCGCGCAGAATATATAATTCAGCGTCTTTCTGTATTTTTTTTCTGGCGATTTTGGTGGCTCATGGACGGGGTGACCTTACCGAAGAAATGGTTGCAGTTATACTGATTTTTCCTTTCCTTTATACGCTGTGGATTTTGCGGATATTTGGAGGGGGGGACGTCAAATTTATTCTGGCTGTTATTCCGTTGGTGCCTCTTTGCCGTTTGGTTTCCATGTTTTTATCTATTTCAGTTGCTGGCATATTTGTGGCTTTGTGCTGTCTTGCTGTGTCACGTCTTGGTAAATGGGACCAGAAATACTCAGTATCCTTGTCCGGAGTTTCTGCCTTACGTGTAAAGTCACCCGTTTCAGTTCCTTATGGTGTGGCTATAGCAATGGGTGTTCTTGTTGAAACATTCAGAGATCAAGGCATGCAATGAAACTTTACCGTTATATATTGTATTTTTCCGTTGCTGTTCTAACGATTGTCTGCTTCGTCCTGATGTTCAGGTTGGCAACAAAGCAGCAACCGGCTCCAAAAATCGTTCAGGTTACGAAGCCTGAACCGATGGTTGCTGTGCTTGTTGCCAGCAAGCAACTTTATGCTGGCGAAGTTCTTCATCCTACCGATATCACTGGTGCCAGTATTCCAAAGGCCTTTGTGCTGCCGGGAACTGTGATGGATTCATCTGCTGCCCGTCAGAATGTGGTCGGCAGCCTGCTGCGTGTGTCAATCCCGAAAAATGCACCTGTCAGAGGTGAAGATGTTGTGCATGCAGGAGATGGGGGTTTCCTGGCGGCGCTTCTGAGTCCAGGTAAAAGAGGCGTTGCCATGCCGGTTGATCCCGCGAGCGCCGTTGGCAGTTTGATATGGCCGGGTGATTATGTGGATGTGCTTCTCATGCCAACGGAGACGCATGGTGAGGATAGTGAAGGCTTAGAAACGTCGTCTGTTAAAACGCTTTTGCAGAATGTTCATGTTGTCGCTGTGGACCAGCATCTTGTGCGAGGGAAGGGGCCTATAGCTGCAGAAACTCAGAGCGCTCGTACGGTCGTGTTGGAAGTGAGTGCTGAAGATGCTCAGAAATTAGCACTAGCCCAGAAGCTTGGGCACCTGACATTGACGTTAAGATCTATGACAAAATCAGCGGAAGATGTCTCTTCTGCTGGGGCTACCTGGGACGATGATATTTTTGAATCCAGAGTTAAAGAAAAAAAATCCAAAGAAAATAAGGTTGAAGAAACTCAAAATTCTCTACACGTTTTTAATGGATTGACGGAAGTTAAAGATAATGCGCATTAATTTCTTTAAGTTTGTTTTTATATTTTTGTATTTTTTTTCTTGCAATCTCATAGATGGCATGAGTTCTGTTGCTCAGGCGAAAATATCTTCGATTGTTACGCTTGAAGTAGGTAAAGGAAGGCTTATTGAGCTGGATGCAAGTGTTACAGGTGCATTTGCCGCAGACCCCAAGGTTGCTGAAGTAAGGCCGGCCAGTTCAAAGACACTCTTCGTATTCGGGACTGGCGTAGGACGAACCACAATCTCTGCTGTTAGCAATGAAGGTCAACCAGTGGCGCAGTATGATGTGATTGTGAATCCATCTCAATATGCTGCACATCAAGCGAGAGAAGATGCGTCTCGATCAGCAGGAATAAACTACGACGCCCATGCGGGTCAGAATGGGATTGATTTTACCGGGAATGCTCCAAATCCGGAAAATGCTCAACGTGCTTGGGAAATAGCTAAAGATCA